>CP030759.1:2700000-3000000 GCA_003290465.1 Candidatus Sumerlaea chitinivorans | reverse complement strand
GATGTTCTTGTCCAGCGGATCGCCGGGGTGGATCTTATTCTGGATCCCATCAAGACCCGCCATCAGGATCGCCGAGAAGGCATAGTAGAAGTTGCAGCTCGGGTCGGGCGGGCGGAACTCAATGCGTTTCGCTTTTTCGCTTGCCGAATACATCGGAATCCGCACGGCAGCGCTTCGGTTCCGCTGTGAGTAAGCAAGGTTAACAGGGGCCTCATAGCCGGGCACCAACCGCTTGTAGCTGTTCGTCGTCGGGCTCGTGAAGGCCAAGAGGGCCGGCGCATGCTTCAGCAACCCGCCGATGAAGTAGAGTGCCATCTCGCTCAGACCAGCGTACTGATTTCCGGCAAAAAGGTTCTTGCCGTTTTTCCAGATAGAGACGTGTACGTGCATGCCGCTGCCGTTATCCCCAAAGAGCGGCTTAGGCATAAACGTCACGGTTTTGCCATGGCGTTTCGCCACATTCTTTACAATGTACTTGAAGAGCAGTGCCTGGTCCCCCATTCGGACCAGTGGGCCAAACCGCATATCAATTTCGCACTGGCCCGCTGTGGCGACCTCATGGTGCTGGGCCTCAGCCTGAATGCCACACTGAATGAGTGTGAGCATCATCTCGGTGCGAAGGTCCTGAAGCTGATCAATCGGCGGCACAGGGAAGTAGCCTTCTTTGTGGCGGGGGCGCCATCCGAGATTCGGATTGCCCGGCTGATTCTCGCGTCCGCTGTTCCAAATGCCCTCGTCGCTGTCTATTTCATAGAACGCCATATGAGCACGAGAATCAAACCGCACACTGTCGAAAACGAAGAACTCGAGCTCCGGACCAAAGTAGGCAGTATCGCCAATGCCGGTGGATTTCAGATAGTTCTCGGCCTTAAACGCCACGCTGCGTGGATCGCGGGAGTAACGCTCCTTGGTGATCGGATCAAGGATATTGCAAACCAGCGACAGCGTCGGGTATTTCGCAAATGGATCGATAAATGCACTTTCCGGATCGGGCAACACCAGCATGTCGCTTTCATTGATCTCGCACCACCCACGGATGGACGAGCCATCGAACCCAAATCCGTCCTCAAATGATGACTCTTCGAGTTGGGAGATCGGCACCGTAAAGTGCTGCCACTGACCCGGCAGATCCATAAACTTGAAATCTACGGCAACCACGTTGTGCTCTGCCGCCATCTTCAAAACGTCTTTTGGCGTCTTTGGTCGGTCGGACGCCTCGGGTAACTTCGCCATTGGCTCTTGCTCCTCGCTACGATAGTTGTTCATAGGGAACGTGTCCCCTTTGCTCACACCCTCCGCAAGCGAAAAGAGGCATCACGCGCGATGCCTCTCGTGCCTGTTCAGGATGCGCGACCTCGTATTAGGCAAGGAACGGGCCACGGGATTCGCAAAGGAGTAAAACATGCGTTTGCGCTGCATGTCCTTTATTTTAAATTATTTACGTTAAAGTGGCCCAAGATGGGCTCGAGAGCGTCAGTGCTCAAAAAGCACCAATCGCTGCGCGTTTCAAACCTATCAGGTGGAAAATCGAGTTGGTTTGCGTCCACCTCTGGCAACAAGGTGGGTAAGCAGCCGTGGGGAACTTCCGGAAGGGCTACATGTGCTCATTCCCCTCCAGTTTTGCGGTTGCACTTACCCGGACGTCGAGGACATGCATGAACTCATCATGAAGCTGGTTGTCGGGTTGGGAAACCCCGGATCTCGATACGAACGAACTCCCCACAACGTGGGTTTCGACGTGGTGGACCTGTTGGCCAAGCGCCACGGGGGCACTTGGGCCCTTCGAACGCGTTTCGAGGCGGCGATCGCAGAGATTGTTCTCGACGGCAAACGCGTGACGTTACTGAAGCCCTTGACGTACATGAATCTCAGCGGGCGAGCGGTGCAGGCCTATCTTTCCAAAGAGGGCGGTGAGCCTGCCGAGCTTCTGGTCATCAGCGACGATATTGCGCTGCCGTTGGGCCAGCTACGGATCCGCCCCTCCGGAAGTCACGGTGGCCACAAGGGGCTGCTGTCGATCATCCAGTCGCTGGGAACGCTCGACTTCCCGCGGCTGCGGATCGGCGTGCGACCAAACCGCCCGATCGAGCCCGACTGGGTTCAATTCGTCCTCAGCCACTTCCCGCCCGAAGAGTGGGAGGTGGTACGCACGGCTGAAGAGACGGCTGCAGATGCAATCGAGATGATTCTGGAGCGCGGACTCGAAGCCGCCATGAATCGCTACAATCGTAAATCGACGACTCAGCAGGGTGAATCGGGGAGCGAAGGAGCTTAACGCATGTGCTCGCCGCCGATTGAAAAACTGCCGCTCCCATCGCCTGAAACTTTTGAGCACTGGATGCGCCTCGCGCTGCATCTGGCTCACGAGGCCAGTGCTGCGGACGAGGTGCCGGTCGGCGCAGTGGTCGTACGGGGCGGCGAGATCCTCGGCCGAGGAAGAGAGCAAAAAATCGCCGCCAGCGATCCCACGGCCCACGCTGAAATTCTGGCCATTCGTGAGGCTGCAAGCCGGCTCGGGGATTGGCGGCTCGAAGACTGTGCGTTGTTCGTCACGCTCGAACCGTGTGCGATGTGCGCAGGGGCAATCCTTTTGGCCCGCCTGCCCTTGCTGGTCTTTGGCGCGCGCAATCACAAATTTGGGGCAGTGGAAACCCACGCGCGCATTCTCGACGTGGCCTCATGGAATCATCGCGTAGAATGGGTGGGGGGAATCCTCGAAGCGGAGTGTAGCCAGATCCTCACGGACTTTTTCTCACGGCGACGCAGCGAGGCGAAAGAACCGTAGTCTGGGCACAACAAAAGAACCGTTCGGCTTCATACCGGATCGAAAAGCGCCCTGTGCGAGGCGTTCCTACTCAAGGTGCCAATGGCTCAGCCCAGCGCGCAGATAAGTGGAATTCCACATAATGACGCCTGACTGGGCCTCACCCGATTCCGGAAATGCGTCCCGGACCAAAAAGCGGCCTGCATAAATCTGTCCCGTATTGCCGCAGCTGAAATAGAGGCTCTGGCCGTCAAAGGCGAGGTCCGACCCCGAGTCATTCGTGCAAGGCTCGAGGTAGCCCGGCCAAGCGCTCGTCCCATCGCTTTTCAGCCGCCACACTCCCCGTGTGGTGCGAATGAAGAGATCGCTTTGCAAATCTCCTTTGTTTGCCAGCGTGACGCCGAGGGCTCCGCGCCCCCACGGGCCAAGCGAATTCGTCGCGACGACCATACCCACTGGTCCCACCACGTTCATCGAGGCTCCGCTCCCGATCACGTTCAAGAGCCGCCACTGAAAACCACTCTGGTCGGTCCACACATTGCGGGCAAAAACCTCATTCCGCGTATAACCGACGCCGTTCCAGTCGTAGCGCATCACCCCCACATGGTTGTTCTGCGAGGCCACATAGAGCACGGGGGCCACGTTCGCACCGTTGTGCACGGCTGCAACCGCCACTGTGTTGTTCCACGCCAAAGCGCCCGGCGACGGTGTTGCGTTTGTGAGCACGGGTGAGGGAACCCCACCCCAGGGAACACGCAGCAGCCGGTTGTCATAAACGGCCATATAGAAAATCGAACTGTTGCCAGTCGAGATTCGATCACCTCCGCGAAGCAGGCCAAGGTTCGTGACTAGATTCGTTAGCAGAACCCCATTCGGCGCGAACTGATAGAGCCAACCCGCCGTTGCATTTCCATAAGGCGAGTACGCACTGCTGACAACGTACGACCCATCCGTTTCCGCGTAAACATCCCATGGTTCAAAGGTGCTGCCATTCCCCACGATCGCGCCAAACGGCAACACGGCAATTCCACTCCCATTCGCGGCGCTGAAGGTGCGAATCACCTTGTTTTGGGCATTCCCCACGGCGTTTCCGATGTCACAAGCGTAGACGGTGTTGCCGACCACATCCAGCCCAAGGATGCGAATTGTGGGAGCACTGGCGAAATTTCCAGCCACCCAGTCCGCGTTCCAAAGGGCTTGGTTCATTGCCACGACCCTGAGGAAGATGCTTGAGTCGTCAGGCAGAAGTGCTGTTGCGCCAACCCCAACATTCGCAAGGCCGTTGCCTCCAGCTAAGAGGTTCGGGTTGCGCATCAAAGCGTTCGTGCCATCCCAACGGAACTCGTTCAGGCCTGCGACAATGTTGCCACTTATCGTTCGCACAATCTCGCCGGGCCGATAGCCAGCCACATTGTCTGCGAGGATATACACGACGGCATATCCGGCCTGATCCGACGTAAACTGGATACGGGCACCAAGAGAATCCGTAAGCGTTCCTTGAACGAGCTGGGGTGCGGACAACTGCATGGCCGCTGATCCACTAAGCGGGAAAAGCACACAACTGAGCGCGGCGAGAAGCGATCGACTAATGCGGCCCAGGCTCCCGCGCAGCCGCAGTTGACTCCACCCTTCTCGTCTCGACATCCACCACAATTGTCCTCCCATAGCAACCAGCCTCCGTACCGGCACTGAACGATCCGGTTGCTACGGAGAGTCCCGTCGAAAACGCCCCCACGGTCGCTCGAGCCGAGATGATATTTAAATGTGCCCCGCTTATATTGGCTCGCGGATCTGAAAATCAAGCCGAATTACCTCAAAGGTGCGGGAACCCCTTTTCAGTCCTTCGGAGTCGTGCAATGGGACGCACCACTTTTCGAACCGGTGTGTGCGTCACTCACCAAGAATTGTGTTCACGACTGCACACGCGTCATCTCAAACAACTGGCGAGCCTGGGGACCAAGGAATCCCTCGAACAGAACTTGTTGCCCGTTTTCCTCGACGTAGCCGCGTTCGGCAAATTCCATGTAGGCATAGGTCCACTGGATCTGCTTCGGCGACCCATCAGCCCCACGCACCGTTACCGGCACCACAACAGCGTGGGTGGCGGTTTGGCGGAGTTTTGAGCCACGCGCACCCTCGATCTCAGACTTCATGGGCACCCCGCGCTTTTTAAGCTCGTCGGCAAGCTTTTCGATATCCCCAAGGGCATCCACCCCGTGACGGTTCACGTAACCCGTAAAATGGTTGACGTTGTAGCCGTGGAGCAACACCCACGCACCGTACTGACTGACCTCGTTGACCCGCAGGACGACCTCTTCATAGGGGGGATCCCACGGCAAGGTTTTGAAAAACGCATAAGTGCGCTCAAAAAGCTCTTTGGAAAACCCGCCTCGGTCAAGGTTCGCCAACGCTTCGACGTCGGCATCGCTCAGAACCGGCCGAAAACTCGCCACTGAGTCGCGGATCATGTTTGCAACTGGCTCGGGAAGTTCATCGACCAGAAGCTGGCTGATGAAGATCTTCGGGAAATCCGGTTCCGGATGCATCACAAAGCGCGCGAAAAGGTGGGTGTCCGGGAATTCAAACGCCCCTCGCTCCTGATAGCCCAAGGCATCCCAGATCCGCTTGACCATTGGGATCCCCAGATCATGGCCGCCGACCGTGGTGGCCAAAGTGCGGAACGCAATGTGGTCGTTCACGAACGTTGCACCGAACTCGGCAAGCATGTTCTGGTAAACTTTCGCGTAGCTAACGCGCTGCGCATAATCTTCCCATAACGCGTCGAGGAGCTGTTTTGCGAACTCTGTCTTCGGCGAAGCCATCCTTTATTCCCTCCTATTAAGTTTCACAGCTTCTTACCAGAGGCTGTTGGACAAATTTCGTCCCGTTTTCCTCTAAAGTCAACTCACCATGTTTCGGTTGAGGCGTCGTTTTGGCAACGAGGCCCCAACCGCTATTCTGCTATGGCTTCGATTTTGAATTGGCCGCAGCCTTGTTCGTTTCCGTAGCTGCCTGATTGTGAGTGGTTGCGGTGGCGGTTGTTTCCTCAATCCCCGCCTCCACCACCCCACCGCACTCCTCGATCCACTTGCCAACGGTGGCTCGGTCCTTCCCACCGAGATCGAGATACTTCTGATAGTTAATGACAGCCTTCCGCGTATCCTTAAGGTTCTTGTGGTAGAGAATGCCGAGAGCCAGATAGAGGTCAGGATCACGCGGATTCACCTCGATCGCTTTGCGGTAATACTCTTCTGCCTCGCGGTAAAACCTTTTCTTAGCCGCAGCGGTGTCGAGGTCATTCGCCAAGCGTTTTTTCACGTCCCCAATTTTCGCTAATGCAGGCGCATAATCGGCAACAAACTCGAGAGCCCTCCGCAGCCGGGTCTCCGCTTGCCGCGGGCTGTCCTCCGTCAGGTCTATCTCGGCCATCCGAGTGTAGGCCTCAGCAACCACCGTTTTGAATTTATAGGTCAGGTTGGGTTGTTGCTCGAGGTATTCGATAACATTGGAAAACCACTGACGAGCCGCTTCCGTATCCTTTTTCGCGGTAAGAATTTTTCCGATGATCAGGTGTGCTTCCACGGCGTCGGGTTTTAGCCGCAGCACCTGCTCGATGTTTTGCTGGGCGGTATCATAGTCTTCTTGGACATAAGCAAGATTGGCTCGCACCATGTAAGCCTGCCAGCGAGTGGGGTCCCGCCGCATGGCATTGTCCAGATCTTGCGCCGCCTGATCAAAGTTCTTCAGCTCGATCTGAATCTCAGCTCGCTCTACCAAAGCGTCGTAATTATCGGGGCGTTGTTTGAGTTCTTCGTTGATGGCATTCAGTGCTTCGTCGAGATTTTGTTTGTCGCGGTGCGCTCCCGCCAAAGCTTGGTATGCGTATGGGTAATTTGGCTGAAGTTTTACAACTTTGGTGAAAGCCTCGATTGCCTTGGTGGTCTCTCCGAGGTCTTTATACATGCGGCCCAAAAGGAACCACGCCTGGGCTTTTTGGGGATCCAGCTCGATAGCCCGCAAGAGATTCTCTACCGTCTTTTTTGCGTCGCCGACGACATTTTGTTCGCCCATTTTCACGAACGAATCCGCGGCATAATCGAGAGCATCGGCATAGACCGGGTATTTATCCTTACCTCGGACACACTCCACAAAATGGGAAGCGGCCTCTTGGTACTTTCCCTGCTGGTACAGGACACGAGCCACCATGTAGTGGTATTTCACAAGCTCTGCTTCGCTGATTTCCCCCTCCCCGTATTTTAAGCCTTTGAGGATTTCCTCCACCCCCTCTTTCTGACTTACGACGCTTTGGAGAAGGCGTTCACCAAGCAGTAAGTGGGCGCGATAAAATGGTTCATAGGCTTCCACCGCTTTGCGCAGTTCTGCATCCGCGCCGAGGAGATTCATCCGATCGAGTTCTTCGTGAGCGCGACCAAAATGTGCTTCAGCTTTGAGACGGCGAACCGTACTCGTCTCGTTATCGTCGAGTCCAGAGGCCAACAATTGCTCGCACAAGCGGATCGCGTCTGAATAGCGTTTGTTTGCCACCAAAGTGCGCACGCGTTCCACTTCCCCAGAGCGGGCTGAGCGTTCGCGAGCCGAAATCGCACTCTCAACTTGCGAAAGCTTCTCCTGCAGGCGGGTCGCAGCGTCGCTGCCCGGCGTTGTCGCTTGCAAAGCCTTCTGATAACACTGACGGGCCTTTAGAAGATCTCCTGCTGAACGGGCAGCATCCCCTTCGATTTCGTCCGCTGACGTGGCCGTCCTCTCAATCTGGACCACTTGGTTCCGCGGGATTCGTAGGACCCCAAGCGGAGTCTTGATCACAACTTCGGTTGCGCTTTCCTGACTAATGGCCCCCTCCACCCGGCGGCCATTGCGCAAGACCACAACATCGCCCACCGCGCTCGAGGCAATTAGAGCGGCTGCGATAATTGCACACGCTACCCGTCGAGTTTTCACCGTCGGCCTTTCGCGTTTCTGGGAGTCTTTAACAGAAAAAATGGTGCACTGCAGCCCTATTGTCAACGAAAGCCGTAAAAGCCGACGGCGTAGGCGTCGCCACGCCAAAGCTTAGGCGCGGTGCAGACGCGTTCTGCCGGCGGAGTGCGACGTAACCCCATCGCATGCCTGACCACCGACTAACGCACAGACGTGGGTAACCTCTCCTCAAAACTCGACCGGCTTTCTTCGTAAGAAAAGCCGCGGCGCACCAGCCGCGCTAGCGAATACCCTGACCCTTCAGGCTATGGTCGATACTCGTAGTCCTGCAATTTGCCAGCAAAGTAGGCGTCGTAAGAAGCAAGGTCCAAGAAACCGTGCCCACTCAGACAGAAAGCAATGACTCGAGGATCGTTTTCCTGTTTTGCCTGCAAGGCCTCATCAATTGCCACCCGGATGGCGTGAGCACTCTCGGGGGCAGGGACTATTCCCTCGGCCCGCGCAAACATGACGGCGGCCTCGAAGGTTTCGATCTGGCGGGTCGCACGCGCTTCGATAATTCCTTGCTTCACGAGCGCGCTCACGAGCGGCGCCATTCCGTGGTAGCGTAATCCGCCAGCATGAATTCCGGGTGGCATGAAATCGTGACCCAGCGTATACATGGGAATGAGCGGAGTCATCCCGGCGGTGTCCCCAAAATCGTAACGGAATTCTCCGCGCGTCAGGGTGGGGCACGCTGCCGGTTCTACGCCAATGAGTCGATAACTGCCCTCGCCTCGTAGCATTTTGCCCGCAAACGGGAAGGCAAAGCCTGCGAAGTTGCTGCCGCCACCGCAACAGCCAATCAAGACGTGTGGCTCAACTCCCGCACGGCGAAACTGCTCTTCGGCTTCGAGGCCAATCACCGTTTGGTGGAGACAAACATGGTTTAGGACGCTGCCGAGACTGTATTTCGTGCCCGGATGTTTCACCGTGTCCTCGATGGCCTCGCTAATGGCGATGCCAAGGCTACCAGCGCTTTCGGGGTCTTGTTCCAAAACCTTCCGACCAAACTCCGTGTCCGTGCTTGGGCTCGCCACCACTTCGGCCCCCCACAGATGCATGAGCGAGCGCCGGTAAGGCTTCTGGTGATAACTCACTTTCACCATATAGACTTTGCACTCGAGCCCGTACTTGCAGCACGCGAAACTCAAGGCGCTCCCCCATTGGCCCGCTCCGGTTTCCGTCGCCAACCGCTTTGTGCCGGCAATCTTATTGAAGTACGCCTGCGCGACCGCCGTGTTGGGCTTATGGCTTCCCGCAGGACTCACCCCCTCGTACTTGAACCAAATCTGGGCAGGGGTTTGCAGCATGGCTTCAAGGTGGCGCGCCCGAATGAGGGGAGTCGGCCGCCACAAAGCAAGCACATCCAGCACTTCTTCGGGGATCTGGATCCAGCGTTCTTGGCTAACCTCCTGCTCGATCAAGGGCTCAGGGAAGATTGCACCAAGATCCTGTGGGCTGATCGGCTGCTTCGTGCCCGGATGCAGGGGGGGATCCAGCTTTTGCGGCATATCGGCGTGGACATTGTACCACGCCCGTGGAATCTCGTTACGGCCCAAGTAAACCTGTTCTTCTTTCATAAGATCACAGACGCTGGGGAGCCGAAGTAGGGTTTTCAACCTATTTTCACAAGATCTCCTATATTTCTTAGCGCAGCCACTGCAGATGCCTGAGTGGCCGTGTTCGCTTACCGAAACCTTAGAGAAGAATTAGTCTCGTGCACGCCCCCAAAGCAGTACTTAAGTCCCGAGCCTCCCACATCTCTGACAAATCGGAAACTTTTGAGCCGACACGAGAGAAGTTTCGTGCCACTTCTTTTTCACAAAAACGACACTTGCTCCCGACCCGCGGCTCGGCTCATCCCTACATAACGTGAACGGAAACATAGAGGAAACCGACGACGTCCCAGAGATAAGCGGACAATCGTTTGAAGGCAATTTCGATGATGAACACCCCCGCGAAGCCTGTGGCATTGTGGGAGTGTTTGGTCACCCGGAGGCCGCCAAGCTGACCTACCTGGGCCTGTACGCTCTGCAGCACCGCGGCCAAGAAAGCGCGGGAATCGTGAGCAGCGATGGCCGCCAGCTCTACACGCACCGCGGCCCCGGCCTCGTGGCCGATGTTTTTACTGAAAGTGCGTTGAAGCGATTGGCTGGCCACATGGCAATCGGACATGTGCGCTACTCAACCGCAGGCTCGAGCACTCAAGAGAACATTCAGCCGCTTGTGGCGAACTACAAGGGCGGCGGGCTAGCAGTAGCGCATAACGGCACGATCACCAACGCGCCCATCATTCGCGCGGAGCTGGAAGATCGCGGCGCCATCTTTCAGGGCTCTACGGACACCGAGGTGCTCGTTCATCTCATTGCGCAGGCTGGCACCAATGATTTCGACGAAGCATTGTTCATGGCGCTTCTTCGCCTGCGCGGGGCCTATTCGCTCCTTCTCCTCAAGGCGGATCGCATGATGGCGGTCAAGGATCCACGCGGATTTCGGCCACTCTGCTTGGGCCGCTTAGGCTCCAGCTACGTTGTGGCCAGCGAATCGTGTGCCTTTGATATCATGAACGCGGAGTACCTGAGGGAATTGGCGCCGGGTGAAATGATCTGCTTTGGGGCTCAAGGCCCAATTTCCAGCCGGCCTTTTCCGCCCGCCGAACAAGCTTTTTGCGTCTTTGAGTATATTTATTTCTCCCGCCCAGACTCGTTTGCGGCTACCCGTTCCATTTACGAATATCGAGCTCGGCTGGGCGAGCAATTAGCTGAGGAACATCCGGCAGACGCCGATGTGGTGATTGCCGTTCCAGACAGTTCGGTCCCCGCCGCGATCGGCTACGCGCAGCGCAGCGGGATCCCATACGCAATGGGGCTCATCCGCAGCCACTACGTGGGCCGCACCTTCATTGAGCCCGATCAGGCAATCCGCGACTTCGGCGCGCGCATCAAGTACAACGCGGTCCGCAGCGTGCTGGAAGGGCAGCGGGTGGTGGTGGTGGATGATTCCATCGTGCGTGGTACTACCAGCCGCAAGATCGTCAATATGTTGCGTGCGGCAGGCGCGCGTGAAATCCACATGCGCATTAGCGCTCCCCCGTGGAAGAACCCATGCTATTTTGGGATCGATACGCCAAAGCGCGAACGCCTGATTGCAGCGCAGGCAAGCGATGTTGAAATGATCCGGCAGGCCATCGGCTGCGATTCGCTGGGGTTTATTAGTCTCGAGGGCCTACTCCGCGTCATGCCCAAAACCATCCAGTACTGCACGGCATGCTTTACTGGAGAGTACCCAGCGGGTCAGGCCCCAGTCGGCACCTTTGACAAGCAAAGCATGGAACGCATAGCAAAGTGATCTCAGGCGAAGGGGATTGGCGGGGCTGAATGTGGGAGAGCCGACCACAGCGAAGGCCGCCGTGGAATTGAGAGCAACCCGGCGGCGACGCGTAACTTTTCAGGAACGGGCAATTGCTCCGCAAGAAGCGAACTCAGCCCGAGGCATCGGTCGCTTCTCGCATCGCGCGAAATTCCCCTTGGCAATCGCGTACTTCGCCTCGCAGCAGACGAACTGCATGCGTAAGAATGGGCGCCAACACCCCCATACCGTCGCGCACACCGCCTGGACTTCCCGGAAGGTTCACAATTAGGCACCTCCCCCGCACTCCTGCCACACCGCGCGAAAGGATTGCGGTCGGCACCTTCTCTCGGCCCGCAAGGTGAAGCGCGGCTTCCACACCCGGCAAGCGCCGCTCGACGACGTCCAGCGTTGCTTCCGGCGTCACGTCGCGAGGCGCAATGCCGGTCCCGCCCGTCGTCAGGATAACATCCGCCTGATCGGCCAACTCGATCAGTTTCGCACGAAGCGCCTCTCGGTCATCGGGCAAAACGATGTGGGGCAGCAACCGTGCACCCAAGCCCGCGAGCAACTCGCGCAGGAGTACACCGCTGGTATCTTCGCGCTTTCCAACGGCAGCCAAATCACTGAGCGTGATCGTGGCCGCGGTAAATGCTGAACCGTCTGTCATGTGTCTTATCACCTCGCTGTCGCTGACCGGATGCGACGTGTTCGCGGATGTGGCCGTCGCATTTGGGAAAAACTCTCGCCAACTGTCGCCAACCCCAAGTTGTCCCTTAGCTCGATGCTGCTGGCTTGCGCGACTCCGGCGCACAGGAAGGTTGCCCCGTCCGACGCCACGCCACAAGCTGAGCAGCAATCGAAACCGCGATCTCTTCGGGGGTCTCGGCGCCGATTGCAAGCCCAGCCGGGCATAGAACGCGGTTGAGCTGTTCGTCAGTGAATCCTTTCTCGCGCAGGTTCTTCCGGAAAACCGCATACTTCGTGCGGCTGCCCACCAGAGCGATGAACCCCGCGTTTGTCTTCAATGCCTCTTCCATGCAGTATTCATCATACGAATGGCCGCGGGTAACGATGATAATGGCGGTCGTGGGGTCCACGTTGAGGCGGCTAAACTGCTCCTCAAAGGGTGCCGCAATGATGTTTTGCGCCTTTGGGAACCGCTCTGGATTGGCAAATTGCGGGCGGTCATCTGTGACTGTGATTTGAAACTCGAGCAAGGCCAAAACTTCGTGAAGGGCGCGCGAAATGTGGCCGCCCCCGAAGATAATGACCTTTTCTTCCGGGCGGATCGGTTCGATGAGTGCTTTCATTTTACCCCCGCAAAGCATATCGTTTTCATCCCGGGATTTTGCAGTAAGGTCGACTTCGCGTACGAGGAGTTTTCCTTCGCGCATTGCTTGGCGGGCATAGGCTACCAAATCCGCCTCCACGCAGCCGCCTCCAACCGTCCCCACGAGGCGACCGTCTTCGGTGACCAACATCTTGGCGCCAGCCTTGCGCGGGGTACTCCCGATGGTCTCGATCAGCGTAATGAGTGCGCCCTTTTTGCCGCTGCGCAGCAATTCAGCAATTGCTTCATACACATTCGAAGCCATAACTCTGTATTACCTCAACAAAGCCCTGCGGTAAGTCAAGAATAGCTCCTCGCGCAGCAAAGGACAAAAAGAAAACGTTGCATTTGGTGATTTTGCAAGGTGCTGTAGATTGCGTTATGTCGAAGGATGGACCTTTCCAACCTTCGGCATAGGGGCCAAGCGAGAGCGCGGAGGGGGCACCCCCTTCGCGCCAGCGGGTTACGATTTACTTTAGCATTTCTACGTGTAACGTCTGGAGGGGAGATGCAGAGTTCGGGGAGCCTTTATGTCCATTGAACCGGTGATCAGCCAGCGCGCAATGCGGTTAGCCGAAGAATACCGCCGCGCTCTCTTAGACGAGATTTTGGCCTTCTGGATACGCTATTCGCCCGACCATGAGTGTGGGGGCTATTTCACGTGCCTCGAGCGCGATGGAAGGGTGTACGATACGGACAAGTTCACGTGGCTGCAAGCGCGCCAAGTCTGGACTTTCTCCATGCTCTACAATCGCTTCGAGAAGCGGGATGAGTGGCTCGAGATCGCGCGCCTTGGCGCGGAGTTTTTGCGGCGACATGTGCGCGATGAGAACGGTCACTGGTACTTTTCCCTCACGCGCGACGGCCGCCCATTGGTCCAGCCCTACAACATCTTTTCTGAATGCTTTGGCGCCATGGCATTCGCGCAGTATGCTCTCGCCACGGGTAGCGACGAGGCGGCTACGATTGCGCGTCAAGCATGGGAGGTGATTCTCACGCGCCGCGCGAATCCCAAGGGGCGCTTCTCGAAGATCGTCCCCGGAACCCGCCCGATGATCTCGTACACACTTCCGATGATCTTATCGAATCTCGTCCTCGAGATGGAGCCATTGCTTCCCGCTGAGACTGTTGAGCGAACCATCAGTGAGTGCGTGGACACCCTGATGAATAACTTCGTCGATGCCGAGCGGGGCATTGTCTTCGAGCACGTAGCGCCCGATCGCTCCCACCCCGACACGTTTGAGGGCCGCCTGATCAACCCGGGCCACGGCCTTGAAGGCATGTGGTTCATGATGGCGATCGGGGAGCGCCGCAACGACTGGGCCCTCATCCGGCGCGCAATTGAAGTCACGTTCAATGTCCTCGAGTTTGGGTGGGATGTTGCGTACGGCGGGATCTACTATTTCATGGACGCGAAAGGCAAGCCGCCCCTGCAACTCGAGTGGGACCAAAAACTTTGGTGGGTGCACGCGGAGGCCCTTGTGGCGCTCGCGAAAGCAATCCGTCTGGCACCAGATGAAAAAACGCGCCAGCGCGCTTGGGAATGGTATAAGCGCGTCCACGAGTATACGTGGAGCCACTTCCCGGACCCGGAATTCGGTGAGTGGTTCGGGTACTTGCACCGCGAAGGGCACCGCGTGAACAATCTGAAGGGCGGCAAGTGGAAGGGATGCTACCACTTGCCTCGCGCTTTCTATGTCTGCATGCGTGAGTTTGAAAGGCTGGCGCAGCAGGGTCCCGCCCCACCGAAAGGGACTCAATGCTGACGACGCCCTCCCTTAAAGAGGACCAACCTCACCACATGCCGCGCCTACACTTTTTGAGTGACCACTGACTGCAACGTGGCGGGGAAGAGAATGAGGGGTTGTTGGCGAAAGGCATAAACGTCGAAAATTTTTCACGCTCCAAGGTATAGTTTCCACGCAGTGCCGATCGGCCTTTACCTGAAAAAAATGATGTGAGCGCCACCCTATCGCAGAGCGATGCGAGATTGGCACGTGTGACGAGCCACAGACGGAGAGGTGTCCGAGTGGTTGAAGGAGCTCGCCTCGAAAGCGAGTATACCCGTTAAGCCGGGTATCCAGGGTTCGAATCCCTGCCTCTCCGCCATTTTTTTGTACGCTCACGTCTCACGATTTTTTGGTAAACTTGTGGTTAGGCGAACACGCTGGAAAATCGGCAAGTCCGTCTGCGACTCTTGAAACTCAGAGTTTTGACCAAAGCTCTGCCCCAATGGACGACGTAAAGCGCCAAAACGCGGACACCTCGTAATCCAATTCGGACCCGAAGTCCCGCTGAACCCCACTGTTCCCTCGTCCACGGTACGACCCAACCGCATCCAGCATCCCCATTCCCGGAAACACACTTTCTCCCCCAGGCTGCTCCTAAAGGGGGTAACTCTTACGTGAGATCGTTCCACACCACGCAACGTTGATGGCACAACGAACGAAGTGGACGTGTCTTTGCGTGTCGGCGACGCAAACCGAGCAGCGTTCTCTGCTTTTCCTTGCCTTTCGCGAACGCCTCGGAGAAATGATAGGCGTGAGTGGCGCAACCACACTTTCTTCGCTTCTTTCGGGTGAAACCGCAGGCCGACCAACGTCGTTACCTCTGAAGTATTTCTATAATGGTCGCATCCGCACGATGGACCGGCGGCGCTCCGTGGTTCCGCACATGCTTGTGGCAGGCGAGCGCATCTGGTTCTGCGCTGAGAGCCGCGCGCCGCTTGGTTTGGACTTTCGCGAAGCGGGCTTTGCAGCTCAACGGCGAGCGTGGGAATCGGAGATCGAGTTCATCGATCTGGAAAAACGGACCGTTCTACCGGGGCTGGCGGATGCCCACGTCCATTTCTTGCAATGGGCGATGTTTGCTTCTCGCCCGGACCTAACGTCCGCGCGTTCTGAGGAAGAAGCACTCGCAATCCTTCGACAAGAGGCAACACCTGAAGGAGAGGAGTGGTTGGTTGCCTTTGGCTGGTCCCACAACGAGTGGCCCGGCGGGCGCCTTCCCTCAAAAGAATCACTCGACGCAGTCTTTCCCCACCGGCCTGTGTACGCGACTTCAAAATGTGGTCATCTCGCTTGGGTGAACTCGGCAGCACTTGCTCGGGCTGGGATTACGCCCGCCACACCCGATCCGCCGGGCGGCGAAATTGGCCGAGAGATGCGAAACGGCGTGCCGTTCCTCACCGGAGTCTTGAAGGAAAATGCTATCTACCTTGTGGAACGCCACATTCCGACACCCACGGAAAGTGTCCGGCGGAACGCATTTCTCAAAGCCCAGGCAAAGGCGCACGCCTTGGGCATCACAGCCATTCACACACCCGAAGACCTCGAGGCGTGGGATTTTTATTTGCGAGCACGTGCCACGGGACTTCTGCGGCTTCGGACGGCGTTTCTCGCGCCAGTCCAAGCCTTGCCAGAAATTGCTTCGCTTCGCTTACGCCATGGGATGGGGGACGACTGGTTGTTCCTTGCGGGAATCAAAGTATTTGCAGATGGATCCCTGGGCGGCCGCACCGCATTGATGTACGACGCGTACGAGGGCGAACCGCACAACTCTGGCGTCGTAGTAACGGACTATCCGGAGCTGCTGCGCGTGACGATCCAAGCAAATCGCGCAGGCTTGCCCGTTGCTATCCATGCCATTGGCGACCTTGCGGTTGGCCAAGTACTCCGGGCATTTGCCGCTTCTGCCGTGGAGGTCGGAACAAACGGTGCTGTAGGAACCCAACCATTGGTGCGGAATCGAATTGAACACCTCCAACTCTACGCCGAATGCGATTTGGAATTGCTGCGGGAAGTGAGACCCGTGGCGAGCATGCAGCCAGTGCATCTTTGCGCGGATTGGAAAGCCGCGGATGAGTACTGGGGAAAGCGAGCGCGTCGTGCCTACGCTTTCCACACCTTATCGCGCTGCGGTTGCCTGCTTGCTTTCGGCTCGGACGCCCCTGTCGAGCCCATCAATCCATGGTTTGGCCTATACGCCGCAACGACTCGCTTGGATCTCTGCAACGAGCGCACCACCCCGTGGTACCGCGAAGAACTAATCCCACTCGAGGATGCTTTGGCTGCCTACACACTCGGCCCTGCCCGAGCTGTGGGAAAGCTCCACGTGACAGGTTCCCTTGAGGTTGGGAAGTACGCCGATTTCGTAGTTCTGGAAGAAGACCCGTTTACCATCCCACCGAAAGAGCTCCGCAACGTCATCCCCTACGAAACGTACGTTTCTGGTGAATGTGTCCATAAGCGGATTGCTTCTGAAGGATAGAACCAGCGCATACCGTCGAACAAGGGATGCATCCAATGGCATTTTGTCGGCTTCAAGAGACTGTTTGGAAGGCCCTCCATCGCTGGAGAATGTGCCTTGGGCTGGCGATTTTTGTGACTTTCGCAGTAACAGCCGCCACAGCCAAGCTGGTGCTGCCCACTCAGGTTTTCCCCACCCAGGCGCCTCAAAGAGAATCCACCGCGCCACTGGCTCAAAAGCTTCGTCCTGCAAGTGCAATGGAAGACGAACAAACTTCTGCAGGAATCATGCATATTTTGGAGCAGACGGCGCGGGCGGTGGCCAACGTCCGCACACTCGCCGGCCACGGAACCTTCCTCCACGCTGGCAAAGTTCCGGGGCTTGGGGAACGGGCTCTGACGCTCCGCATGGAACTCGCATTTGAGCGTCCTCGCCGCATGGCTCTCGTTTTCTCCATGCCAACGACGACAGAAACAATCGCCCGCTTTGTGGCCGATGGCAAGACGGTCCTTATGGAGAAGCGAGACTATCCGTTGGGTTCAGAGAAACCGGGACCCACCATTCGCTACCGGCAAATTCCCCAACCTCCCTCTCTGAGCTGCTTCGCTGAGGAAGAGTTTGAAGGAGAGATCATCGAAGATTTTACGGAAGCCCTCTCCAACTCCGGAATTGGCGGTCTGCTGCTGAGTGCCCACCCATTGGAATGGCTTCATGCGCATGTGGTCGAGTACTTCTACGACGGCGTCGAGCAAGTGGCTGGAACTCCATGCTACCGGATTCGGTTTCTTCAAAAAGAACCCGAGCTCATGGTCGTGACGTGGGTGGACGCGGAGACCTATCTGCCACGCAAAGTCTCCGTCACACGGGGGATAGATGGGCGCGGCCAATTCTTCGGCTCTTTCGCCGGAGCGCAAGTCGCGGAAATGCGTGTGGCAACTTTTGAGACACTCACCACGGCCCCACTGTCCCCAAAACTTCAAAGCCTTTTCAATGCCACGCCTTCTCCTTCCGCGACCGAATTTCAAGACGAGCAGGTGGGAGTTCGAGAGCGCGAACCGAGTGAACCATTCCTTGTCCGGTTACTTCGTGCTGCGGCGTCGAGCAATCCCTCAAATACGACCATTACCCTCACCACTTCCATGGGGCGAGGTTGGCGCGTGGCCCGTGTGCTGCCCTTTTCTACGAGGATCATCGGGATAAGCAGGGGAGCCGTCGGCATCGCGGGTCCAGAGGATTCCCAAGGCCCGCGGGCCGCTTCCAATGCAACCACAGGCGTGGTGGTGGCTTGCGCTAACGGGGAGCTCTGGCGCGTGGACGCACGTGGCGAACGCTCAAAGTTTGCCCAGATCACGCCAGCCCCGGACCTCCTTGTCCCCTTTGAGTCCAATAAGCAGGAACAACTTGCTGTGAGCACCGAGGGACGCCCCTTGCTTCGCGTTTTTGACTCGCAGGGTAAAGTCGTCCGGACCCAGCAGTACCACAACCCGCTTACCAGCCTCCTCGCCTTGCCCTCCGCCGAGCCCACGCGAGGAATCCGCCTCATCGCTGGAACAAAGCTCGGAGCAATGTTTCTTCGGGAGGATGGGATGGTGGCCTACATGAACTGCCGAGTTCCGGGGATCACAGACTTGTCGGCATCCGCCGAATTCCCTGAGGGAGCAGCACCCGAGTTCATTGCCGCCAACGCTCTTCGTACCCCTGAAATTCTAGTTTACGAAACAAGCGGTTCGTTGCGGGCAAAATGGCAGGCGGAGGGTACAGTCATCGCTTTTGCAAAACCGATGCGCGGGGCAGCCGCCCATCGGGCCATCGCAACTTCACAACTTATGGGATGGCAAGCGCCCGACCTCGTTGCAATCGTGACCACGGGCGAAGATCTGCTCATGAGAGGATTCGATGCCGACGGCAAGACGCTCTGGACCGGCATCGTGGAGCTTGGAGCTCAAACCCCACGTGTCTTTGGTGCCGCCGCCGGCACCTCAGCGTTCCAGTCACCGAAGCGACTGCCCGCAGTCCATTATCTGGCAGTGACAGCTCATGGGACGCTCGCAGACTTCGACGAACGCGGACAAATCCGCTGGCGAGGGAAGTTGGATATCTCGGGTGGAGCGGAGATTGGATCAACAAGTAACTACATCCGTGCGCTTGCGGCGACGGATCTGGATGCAGACGGCAAAGATGAGCTCTACATTGCCGCGGACGCGTGGTTAGTCGTTCTCACACCGGAAAGCCCTCAATAATTGCCTCTCGCGCGAATTGTTTGGCCCTACCAACGGGATTTCGCTTTCTCGTACGCATCGCGCAATTCACGCATCGCCCGCTCGACGCCCTCTTTCATGTCCTCGAGGGCGAGAGTTGCCGAGGACTTCCAATCCTCGTACTCTGCTAAGCGCCGCACAACTGCCTCGCGCTTGCGCTCCATTTCGGCAATGAGCCCGCCGAGTTGTTCTCGCGTTTCCGACGTCGCCTTCTCGGCCCGCGTTTTGAACGCTGCGATTTTGTCATTCCACTCCGAGAGCTCAGACTTCATTCGCGCCAGATACTCTTCCTTGCTCATAGCCTGTGTCTCCGAGCCTTGCGCCAACTTCGCTGGGGCTGTCGCTTGAGCCCGTTCATCAGCGTGGGAGCTTGGCGCTCGAGCCGGTTGCGCCTTGGCCGCCTCTGATGGAGCTGCAGTCGGTTTTGCGTTTTCATTTCCTGCGGAATCGGAAGTGAAGCTCTCCTGCACGCATCCAGAGGTCAGGAGAAGCGCCACCCACCCTATCCCCAGAACTTTCTTGGGAAGCCACTGAGTTTTCATGACTCGCGACATACCGCATCGCATCCCATTTACGCAAGCGGGAACAGAGTCGGTCGGAGCAGGACCTGTTCGCGCTCGTTCACTCAGGAGCGGACGCCGTAGCGCTGTGTGCAGGACATAGCCCTCCACCAGCCGCTACGGGTTTGGGGTGCCGCCGGCGATGCCTCTCCTTTCTGGGATCACCATCATCCGCGCGCTCATAGGGGAGAACTTGGGAACGATCGGCACGCCTCCACCCGAATTGCAGGCAAATGAGGTGGGCAAAACACCTCGCAGAGCACTTCGGCAACTCCCATTCGTTTCGGATGCTTGCAGAATTCTCAAGCTTCCGCGGGACGCTTTTAATTCAATCGCGGAGCAAACTCAGACGAGGCCGATCTCGAGATGAAATCCCATCGGCCCCAGCAATTCGTGATCGGCTTACCGAAAGTCGTGGGGAGTTGCTGCGGCTATTCTACCACGGGTCGCCTGAAGAAAATGAGGAAGCAACCGGCCAATCTAATTCTTTGACGCAGGGAAACGCTCAGGGGCATAACCATATATGAAGGGTGGCATGCAGGGATGGGAAAGCAAGCCTGTTTTATTCTCAAAACAAGCTTTTTATCCTAAAGCACCGGCACAATCGACGACACATGAAGAATTTTTGAAAATAATTCTTGCGGTTATCGGGTATTTCTGTGTCGGCTTTAATACTGATTTTACAAATGCGCGAACAGATCCCCGAAAATCCTGAGCCGAACGGAGAATCTCCGAGCCAGCGCAAAGCGTATCGGTTGGCGTTGATCCGTTACTTTGTCTGGCGCGAGGGCCCTGTGGCTCGGGCCCAAATTGCCGAGAGTCTCGGTCTGAACCTGCCCACCGTGAGCAATTGCGTTGGGGAGCTGCTCTCGTCGCGCGACCTAGTGGAGGAAGGCTACGCGGATTCCACAGGCGGACGCAAGCCTCAGCTCCTTGATATCAACGAAAAGAAAGGCTCCGTCATTGGGCTGACTTTCTCCTCGCGTGGGATTTCCAGCGCATGGGCAGACCTGAAGGGGCAGCTTTACAACATCCGAATTTATCCCTTCGATTTTTCGCTGGGGCCGACGGCTGCCCTTGAGACGCTCAAGCAGGCGGTCGCCGAGCAGATCGATGCGGTGCGCCTCACCCCCCATGCCGGGCCGATTTGCCAAATCGGGGTGGGGCTTTCGGGTCTCGTGGACACGCTCTCTGGGATATCGCTCGGCTTCCCTCGTTTTGAGGGATGGAACGACGTCCCACTTAAGAAAATTCTCGAAGAAACGTTTAATATCCCAACCGTTTTGGACAACCACATTGCTGCGGTGGCCTTAGCTGAGACAGTTTACGGTCAGTTGCGCGGAGTCGAAAACGCGCTTTACGTGCAGCTTGGGCCGGGGTTGGGGGCCGGAATCGTGATCAACGGCCAAATCTACCGCGGATCGCGCCTGAACGTTGGGGAATTTGGCCACACATCCATGATGGTGGATAACGGTCCAATCTGTTACTGCGGCAATTACGGATGCTTGGAGAGCCTTGCCAGCGATTATGCCCTCGTGCAACAGGCGGAGGCCGCGCTTCGCGAGGGAGTCGGGACTCGCATTCCTGAGTACGCTCCAACCCCCGGCAGGATCACCGCGGGTGCCATTTTCCGAGCCGCTGCCGACGGAGACCGTTTTGCGCTCAACCTTGTGGAAAAAGCCGCACGCTTGCTCGGCACGGGGATCGCCAATCTGGTCAACCTGTTTGGTCCGCAGCGCATTATTATCGGTGGGACGATGGCCGAGAGCGGTGGTGACCTACTGCTGACGACGATTTGCGGGACTCTAAGCACCAAAGCACTCGACCGCATCGAGAAGGACGTCGAGATCCGGATGAGCAGTTTCGGCAAGGACGAGGCAATCAAAGGCGCCGTGACGCTGGCGCTTCACCAATGCTTCACCACCCCGTTGCGGGAAGGGAGCCCGGCGGGAGGAAGGCACGAAAAGAGAAGTTTTTCCTGATTCGTGATCCGGGCATGCGGGCCCTGGGGCCACATGCGCGGATGTCGAATCAGACAAAATTACTTTAGGAGTGATACAATGGAAGTTATCATTGCGAAGGACCGCAAGGAACTCGCAGAAATCGCCGCGGGAATCATCCGCGAGCAAATCCTCCGCAAGCCCAACTCCGTTCTGGGTCTTGCCACTGGCTCCACCCCTGAGGAGACCTATGCCCGCCTCGTTCGCTATCACAAGGAAGAGGGGCTGGATTTCTCCAAAGTCGTGACGTTCAACCTCGATGAGTACATCGGGCTGCCGGCGTCGCACGACCAGAGCTACAACTACTTCATGTGGGATCGGCTCTTTAAGCACGTCAACATCAACCCCGAGAACGTTCACGTGCCCAACGGCATGGCCCCAGATCCCGAAGCTTTCTGTGAGTGGTACGAAGAAGAGATCGAGCGGGCTGGGGGCATTGATCTCCAGCTGCTCGGCATCGGTGGCGACGGCCACATCGCCTTCAACGAGCCCGGAAGCTCGCTGGCGAGCCGCACGCGCGTGAAGGCGCTCACCGAACAGACCATTAAGGACAACGCCGAGCTCTTCTTCGGCAAGGGCAACGAGCACCTCGTGCCCCGCTTCGCGATCACGATGGGTGTGGGGACCATTCTCGAGGCGCGCAAGCTCCTGCTCATCGCCTTCGGCAAGCGGAAAGCTGCGATCTGCAAGAAGTTCATCGAAGGCCCGGTGACCGCGATGGTGACCGCAAGCGCTCTCCAGCTGCACCCGAACGCGGTCGTGGTGCTCGACGAAGAAGCTGCCTCCGAGCTCGAGTACAAAGACTATTACAAGTGGGTCCAGAAGCAGAAGAACGAGGAGTACCAGAAGGTGCTCGATCGTCTGGCGGGCCGCTCGAAGTAAGTTCGCGCAATTGTAAGCGTGGGGTTGGGCAGGACTCGCTCCTGCCCCCCCCCGCAAACGCGCGGCTCGACCCGCTCCCCCCGCTTATAGGGGATCGGCGCGTCACCTTGCAGACCAGCGCACGGAGGTTCATTGGAGAAATCAAAAGAATAGGTTTGGGAGCCCAGAGGTCACAGCGGCGGATTCACGCCAGATGGGTTCCATGAGGCAACGCAGTCGGACTTAACTTCGACTGCAAAAACTAAAGGAGTGACTACAAACGATGGCAAAGCACTTTCCCGAACTCGAGGAAGTTCTGAAAAACTCGGAACTCGTGCAAGCGGTTCAGCGTGTGAAGGGCCTCGCTCCGGCGGGTAAGCCTGTCAGCGAGCAACCCGAAATTCAAAAGCAGCTCGAAGCTGCTGGCTGTTGGGCCGCGGATTGGAGCCGCGTGCGCGTGGCCGAGGGATTCAACCCCAAACGTGTCGCCGCAGTGAAGTTCTTTGGCGACGTCTATCTTGGCAAGTTCCAAGCCGATGAGATCGAGGCCGACAAGGGAGTCAAGTTTCCAGCCGGCGTGTACCACAGCGTGGTTTGTGACAGCGTGATCAGCGATGATGCCCTCATTCACAATGTCGGCGTCCTCTCCAACTATGTCGTCGGCCCCAAAGCTGTGGTCATGAACTGTAAGACGGTCAGCGCAACGCCCGGCACCGCCTTTGGCAACGGCGTTGAGATGTCCATCGCGATCGAAACGGGTGGGCGCGAGGTCCTCTCCTACGCCGAGCTCACGATCCCGGTGGCTGAGAAGGTCACGAAGAACCGTGACAATAAAGAGCTGCTGGCCGAGTACGCCGACTTCGTGGCCAAGTACGTCGAGGCGGTGAAAAGCCCGAAAGGCATCATCGAAGAGGGCGCAAAAGTCCTGAACACCGCGAAAGTGGTCAACGTCTACGTCGGCCCGTACGCGGTAATTGACAACGCCACGAAGGTCAGTGAAGCCACTCTGCTTTCCAACAAAGAAGAGAAGACGGAAGTGCTCGATGGAAGCTGGGTGGTGAAGTCCATCCTTCAGTGGGGCTGCGAAGTCGCCTCGATGGCGATCGTGGATAGCTCGGTCTGCACGGAGCACAGCCACGTCGAGCGCCACGGCAAAGTCACCCAGTCGATTCTTGGCCCGAACACCGGCATCGCTGAGGGTGAAGTCACGGCTTCGCTGTGTGGTCCGTTCGTGGGCTTCCATCACCAGTCGCTGCTGATTGCGGCCCTCTGGCCCGAAGGAAAAGGCAACGTCGGGTACGGCGCCAACGTTGGTTCGAACCACACCTCCAAGGCGCCGGATCAGGAGATTTGGCCGGGCGAGGGTATTTTCTTTGGATTGGGAACCAACATCAAGTTCCCGAGCAATTTCACAAAAGCCCCGTACACGATCATTGCCACGGCGGTCAATGCTCTGCCGCAAAAGGTGGAGTTCCCGTTCTCGTTGATCAATTCCCCGGCTGATCGGTTCGAGGGGATTTCGCCGGCTTATAATGAGATCATGCCGGGATGGGTCCTGAGCGACCAAATCTACATGGTGAAGCGCAACGAGGGCAAGTACATCAAGCGCAATAAAGCCCGGCGTTCGCAGTTCGTGTTCGAAGTGTTCCGGCCGGACATCGTGGACCTGATGATCGAGGCGCGGCGCCGCCTGCAAGAGGTCAAAGAGGTCAAGCCGGTCTATACGGACAAAGACATCAAGGGGCTCGGCAAGAACTACATGCAGGAGTCCTCGCGCAAGAAAGGCATCGAAGCCTACACGTTCTACATCCAGTACTACGCTTTGAACGGCCTCAAGAAAAGGGTTGAAAAAATCCTTGCAGAGAAAGGGGCCGCGGCGGTAAAGAATGTTCTGAACGAGGCGAGCGAGGACCCGCGCTGGGAGCACGAGCGCAAAGTTCTCGTAGCCGAGTTCCCGGGGAAGGACGTTAAGGAGCTTCTCCAGTTGCTGGTTCAGTATCAGGAGAAGATTGCGAAAGACGTCCAGACCTCGAAAGAGAAGGACGACAACCGCGGCGCACGGATCATTCCCGATTACGTCCATGCGCATGCGCCAGCCACTTCCGATAGCTTCGTGAAGGAGACGTGGGAAGTGACCAAAAAGCTGGCGGCAGATGTCGAAGCCTTGGTGAAACAGTTGTAAGACCGACAAATGTGGGGCGGCCGGCGACTGTCGGTGCCGGACCGAAAAAGCCGGCCGCCCCATGAGTCGGCTTGCAAGGCGGGGAGAGGTAGGCGAATTTGTGTTCTACCTCAAACCGAGAAAAATATCGCGATTACCAACACGGAAAGGTGTGCACCATGGAAATTCAGGTTCGCAACAAGTGCAAGTCGAACATCCTGACGACGCATCGCCTGAAGAAAATCGCGACCAACGTCATCCGGCTCGTGCTCGAGGAAAAAGGGCGAACCTCAGCCGAGGTGTCTGTTGTGTTCGTCGATGAGCCAGAGATGCGCATGCTCAACAAGAATTATCGCGGCAAAGACAAGGCCACGGACGTCCTGGCGTTCCCCATGAATGAGGGGCGCTTTGCCGCACTCAATCCTGATCTGCTTGGTGATATCGTTGTGTGTGTTCCGGCCGCACGCAAACAAGCAGAAGAAAAAGATCAGTCGCTCGAACGCGAGCTTTCCGTGCTGCTGATTCACGGCCTCCTTCATTTACTTGGTTACGACCATCAGCACGAGAAAGAAGAGCGAAAAATGCGCGAGCTCGAGAGCGAATACCTCGCTCTGGTTGGAGAAGAGCTCAGCATTTACTGATCTCCTCGGTCCAAGGGCGCGCGCGGCGAGCCACCTCGTGCCCTGAGCACGTCGCGCGCGCATAGGCCGGTCGCTACCGTTGGATCCACAAATAGGTGAGCCAGCCGAGCGACGAGCCCGCTCGAGTGGCAGCAGTGTACTGCATTCTTTTCCCTACCCAGAGCCTAAATCGAGCGTTCCCCTCCCCAAACCTCAGTCGAAAGTTTGGTTGCAGTTACTTATCGTGACTTGCCTCCGTCTCGGCCTTTCCTGTTCCACTTTCACAAGGAACTTCGTTCGAGGTGAAACTAAGAAGCGCTTTTGCCTCTTTGCCTGAGGGGAGCATCTCGCGGCCTGCGCTGGCAGGCTCGCCCAACAAACGCCGGACGGGCGATGCGAGGGGAAAACGCATGACCACCATGGACCCACGCCCTGAAGTATTGTTGTCGATCCAAACTTCCCCCCCATGATCCTCGATCACCCTGCGAACGATAGCCAATCCCAAACCGGTGCCGGTCGGTTTTGTCGTATAGTAGGCTTCGAATAAACGAGCCTTCACCTCTTCGTTTGGAATCCCCACGCCGTTGTCGCTAATAGAGATGCGATACCACCCGGCATCCTCGAGCGCGGTTCGCACGGAGATGGTGGGGTTCTCGCACCCTTCGACAGCCTCCATGGCATTCTTCAAAATGTTCAGCAAAACTTGGGTCATCTGCTGGGGATCAAAGTCATGAGGTGGAATTTCGTGATCCAACCGCACGTCCAGCCGGATGCCCTTGGTCTCGATTTCAGGACGAATCGTTTCCAGAACGCGCTCAATGTGATAGTTGATGTTTGCGCGTTGGAAGAGGGGACGTGTCGGGCGAACCGCTGCAAGGAACTGATTCACAACATTGCTCAAGCGTGCTATTTCTTCCACGATGATGTCGCACGACTGAAGCGGACGGCTCCACTCGGCAGGCTTGCGCGATTTTTTCGCTCGTTCGCGCAACGCGCGCTGCAGCAACTGCGCATGGATTTGAAGCGAGTTGAGAGGGTTTTTGATTTCGTGCGCCAGCCCAGCCGCAAGGGTTGCTAACGTCATGGCGCGCTCCGCCCGCTGGCGCTCCGCCTCGACCCGATGGAGTTCCGTCGTGTCGTGCATCACGAGGACAAAACGCGTCTCCTCTTGATTGTCCAAATCCTTTTCAACCGCGAGGATGCTCACGCTGATCCACCGTGGCTCTGGGCCCGGGAGCTCGATTTCGACGCCGGTGAAGGGTTTGGGTTCCAAGGCAAAGCGGGTCACAAGGCTGGCAAGTTCTCCCACTGGCAGCAGGTTGGGTAGCCGTTGCTTCGTGGTAAGCTTGTGGGCGTCCCATCTCAGCATTTCCCGCGCAGCCCGATTCGCGTAGAGCACGTTCAGACTGGAGTTGATGACCACAACGCCGTCCACGAGAGCATCGAACAATTGCTGCCAGAGGTGATCTTTTCGTCGCAGGCTCTCCACGACCGTGCGGAGCTGCTCCTCTGACATCTTCGGAAGTTTATCCAACAATCGGTCGCTGGATTGCCGCGAATTCATGAAAGCTTCGCCTCTTTCTGAAAAGATTCTCGTACGAGTGGCATATCGCCCATCCTCGCTGGGTGGTCAAGCAAGGTCATCGTCCAAACTCGGCGTATGAGGATAGAGCGTTGTTATTCGCCGACGCTGCAGGGATCCTACGAAGCCTGCAAAAACTGAACGATCTCTCGCAAATCGCGGATGCGTCGGACATCCTGAAGCTGCCGGTGGCGGTCGTGTCGGTCAATGAGCACTGCCTGCAGGCCAATCGCTCGCGCCGCGTGGTAGTCCTCCTCAAGACTATCGCCCACGTACAGAACTCGGTCTGGCGAGGTTCCCGCGCGCTCGAGAGCCCGATGAAAAATAGCGGGATCCGGCTTTTCGCATCCCTCCGCAGCACTGATCACTGCAAACTCAAACTCGTGGGCGATGGCACATCTCCTGAGGAAATCCTCAAGGTACGTACCAAAATTCGAAACGATGGCCTTACGCACCCCCCTCTTCCGAAGAATCTCGAGCGCTGGAAGGGTGTCGGCGAAAAGCTCGACAAACTCACCCCTTTCAAAGCGCTCGATATAATGATTGGCGAGCGCGGTTGCATCGCGTTGAGGCAGTAAATGCGCAAACACTGAGGTGTAAATGTGCTGCCAATAGGCTCGCACCTGTTCTGGGGTGCTGCATCGGGGGTGAACGCGACAGGTGGCGGCTGCGTGATTCAGCGCCGCGTGAACCTCTTCAAGGCAAGGGCGATACCCTTGTTCTGCACACGCCTCGATGAAAAAATGTTCGTACCAATGCTCCTGATCCGGATTGGTTCCCAGCAGAGTTCCGCCCGCATCAAAAAAGACCCATTCGAATCGACCTGTGCGCACGCGTCGTCACCTCCTCGTCGTCACAACTGTTGCACTCCGCTCGCCTTTCGTGCGCGCGGACACTCCAGCCTCCATCCATGAAGAGCGATAAAACAAAATGGGAGCAAGCATTCAACTGCCGCGCATGAGCAAAAATACAGAGGTTTTGAGCTTCCGTACTTTGCCGCTCGCTACCCACCGCTGAGGAAGATTTTATCCAGCAGTCTCTATCTCGCTCCAAAGGTTCTTGATCTTCACATGACATTCAGGCGAGTTCGGCAGCAATGAAACAGATTTCGCGGGAAAATTTTACCGTCTTTTTTGCATTTGCCCTGCTGTATCTGGCTGTAGCCGGAGGACACCTCTACTCGCCCGATGAGGAAATCATGTTCCGGGTTACGGAGTCGTTAGCGACGCGTGCTCGACTCGACATTGAACCCATTGCGGTGCCCGGCCGTGGCACTTTTGCCACAAAAGCCGGCGTGAACGGAAGAGAATATGCCCAGTACGGAATCGCGAACTCGCTGTTTGCCGTCCCTTTCTATTGGTTGGGCGACTTCGTGGGTCGCATGCTTGGCGACGAGATCTGCCGGCGCCTCTTCGATTTTCGCACCACTCACTACGTGTTGGAGCCAACTGGTCGGGGGCTTGCCCTCGCGCGCCGCTTTGGCGTATCGTTGTTTGGCATCTTTGTGGCGGCGGCGACGTGCGCTTTGCTGTGGCGTCTTGTGGCACACCGCCTCGCACCGGCGTGCTTTCGCGCCCGCGAGGGCCCTGCTCTGGATCCCCCGCAATGGCGAATGGCGAATCGCGCTGCTTGGCTCACGACGTTGGCCTACGGCGCCGGCACCATGGCCCTTCCCCACAGCCGAACGTTTTTTTCGGAGCCACTGGCCACGTTCTTTGTCCTGTTGAGCTTCTATTGCCTGGCCACGTCAGAGATCCTTGGGCTCAAGCGTGCCTTCTGGGCAGGGATTGCATTCGCGGGGGCATTGCTAACGCGCTTGGACAGTGTGGTGGTGTTGCCTGCGGTGGTGGCGACGATGGGCCTCGTGCTGCTGGATACACCGGGCCTTCCGCTTCGGATGCGCCTGCGGCAGCCCGCTGCGTCCGTGATCCGACTTTTAATTAGCCCGCGCGCCCTGACCGCTTACGTTGCCTTTTGCATCGGGCCGCTTCTCTTCGCGTGTCTGCAAGCATATCTCAACTATCGCCACTTTGGAAGTGTTTTCACCACCGCCTACGCGGATCAGCCGGAAGGCGTCAAATTCTCCACACCTCTCTTGGCGGGGCTTTATGGATATTTCTTCAGCATCGGTAAAAGCCTTTTGTTGTTCTCGCCAGCTCTGCTGCTCGGATTCTTCGGATGGCGCGCATTCTGGGAGCGCCAATTGGAGCTTGCCTTCGGTGCGATGCTTGCCATCGTGCTCCTCCTTCTATTCCACGCCCGGTGGCAAAACTGGGCTGGCGGATGGTGTTGGGGTCCACGCCACGTCTTCATGCTTCATGTGTTTGCGATTTTGCCAGTGATGGAATTTGTCCGCGACTGGACGCGAGCGCGAAAGATCGCGTACGCGTGCGTCATGGTGCCCGCGTTTGTGGTTCAGCTTTACGGCTCCTCGCAAAGCTTCATTGATTTTTATGTGCTCTACTACCGCACCCCCGAGGCACCCCCCAACGCCTACGTGATGTACTCGCCCGAAGACTTGGAGCCCCGCCTGAGTCTGGCGCCAATCAATGATAGCATCTACGTGCCACAAAACTCGCAGTGGTACCGTTACGCAGAAATGTGGGACTTAGGCTATACGGACAATCTGTGGCTCCGGTGGTGGAAACGCGCCCACGGTCGCGAACGGCCGGTGGCTGAGCAATTGGGCATCTAACATTCGACAACCCGAGAGACCCGAGCGTAACTGCCGGGTTTAGCGATCCCAATCGTCAAGAGCTGTCAGTAGGCGTGTTCCTGACACGGTCCGGATTCGAACTTCCCCCACTTCGGCTTCGCCGGAGCAACCCTCACCAAAGGGTTTGGTAGCAGCCAACTGAAGAATCCCGTTGCCGCCACCCCGATATACGATATAGCACTGAGAATGTCATGGGTCGTTTTTCCAAACTCGAGACGGATAAAAACTCGACGCCCCAAGAAGCGGTGGGCCAGCGTCGGGCGGTGGAGAGCCGCCCCACAGCTTCCGAGCCCGTGTATGACGCGCCCTATTATGTGAACACGGGTATCCAGCAATATTTTTCGGGTGACTTGAAGCGCGCGCTGCAATTGTTCTCCCGCGCGACCCAAGTAGATCGTGCAAATCTCGAGGGCTGGGCTTGGCAACTTTTGACCCTGATTACCCTGAAGCAGTACAAAGAGGCGATGGTGTGGGTACTGCGCGCCCTCGAACTCTTCCCCCAAGACGCGCGGATTATTTCTCTGCAGGGACTGGCGTTTGCCCACCAAGGCATGGCGCAACGAGGCCTCCAGTGCAGCGACTACGCTATCCAGCAGAACGCAAGTGATCCCTATGTGTGGCTATGGCGCGGCCAGATTCTCCTCCTCGCAGAGAACCCCAACGCCGAGTTCTGCTTTGGAAAGGCCATGGAGACCCGTCGAACCGACGAATGGATCGTCCCCGCGCTCATTGGATTAGCGTATCTGGACCAACGAAATTTCGCCCGAGCAGCAGGCTTTCTGGAAACAGCTGTGCAAGAGGTTCCTCAAAACGATTATTTATGGACGCAACTTGGCATCGCACGGGAGCGTTTGGGGCTGATGCAGAAAGCTCTTGAGTGCTACGAGACTGCGGTGCGACTCAACCCAAAGAACCGCGTGGCGCAAGAGCGACTTGTCCGCATCTCTCAATCACCGTGGCTCGCGAGAATCCTGCGCAGGCTCTTTCCGTTCTAACACGCCCGCGAATGCTATGCACACCGCCGACCCTGCGAGCGCATGGGACAATGAGAAACGCGGCCCCCCGGCACTGCGACACTTTGACTCGCTATGACACGAGTTTGCGCTTTTCGGGAACAAGCACATTAGAACCAAAAAGAGCTTCTGCTCGCTCACGGGAATATTTTCGATTCCTGATAAAAGGCGATCTTCGCCACACGTTGCGCCGAAGGCTTCGGATCCGCCGCCACAGGTATACTATCGCATAACATTCGCATTATCAGTTGTGTACATTGACTTTCTCCGTGCAGACCAGGATACAGAGCCAGTGAAGCGCTGGAGACCAAGGTTCAATCAACACACTGAGAACAAAACCGATGATTGAGACCGCATTCGAAATCCAAAGTCGTGGGGCGCAAATGGGAACAAATCCTGCTATTGCAGGCAAGCGGTGAGGTATGCCCTCTTCTTCCGGCGAAGGGAAACTTCTTACGAATCCATAAAGAATGCTGGTAGAGTAGGATAAAGAAGGCGATCATGATTGAAGTTAAACACCTGACAAAGAGCTTTGGCCCAACTCAGGCCCTCAAAGACGTCACCTTCAGTGTAAAAAAAGGCGAGATTGTTGGATTTCTCGGGCCGAATGGCGCCGGAAAATCCACAACGATGAAAATCCTGACCTGTTTCATACCGGCGGATTCAGGCACCGCCACCGTCGCCGGCTACGACGTCTTTGAGGATTCCCTCGAGGTGCGTAAGCGCGTGGGCTATCTCCCCGAAAGCACCCCCCTTTACCACGAAATGCCGGTCGTGGATTTTCTCAAATTTGTGGGCGAGATGCGCAATATCCCCGCGCCACGCCTAAAGGAACGTATCCGGGAAGTGATCCACTTGACCGGCCTCGAAGGGGCGGTAGGAAAAGTCATTGGGGAGCTCTCCAAAGGTTACCGGCAACGTGTAGGCCTTGCTCAGGCACTCATCCACGAACCCGACATTCTAATTCTCGACGAGCCGACCAGTGGTCTGGACCCGAACCAGATCGTCGAGATTCGCGAACTGATCCGCGAAATTGGAAAAGAGAAGACGGTCATTCTTTCGACCCATATTCTGCCTGAGGTCACGGCCACCTGCGACCGAGCCATCATCATCAGCGAAGGCCGGGTCGTGGCTTCCGGGACACCGGACGAACTCATGGCGCGTGGCTCTGGCGGAAATTCTGTGGTAGCGCGTGTCCATGGGCCGCTCGATGAGCTTCAGCGCAAGCTGGCGGAACTGCCGGGAGTTAAGGAAGTCCACGTATTGGACAAAAATACCGAATACGCACGTTTGCGTGTTGTGGGCGAAAAACCCGACCAGTTAGCGGAGCAAATCTTCCACGCGGTGGCGCAAGCAAAAGGCTCGTTGAGCGAATTGCGCCCCGAAACGGCGTCCCTGGAACAGGTTTTCGCGGAGCTGACCCGTTAGCTATTCGACACAAATCAAGAAAGGGAGGATGCACTGATGAAGCGAAGTTTGTGTGTTGTGGTTGCCAGCTTGGCACTCGCGATGGTGTTCAGTGGGTGTCAGAAAGAATCCACCAGTATGCCTACGCCTAAGACGTCAGCGACCGAGGAGCAAAAGGCCACGGCAACACCGGCAAGCGGCGATAACATGACGATCGCCGAAGAAACCACCACGGCAACACGTTGAATACGAAGGTTCGGACACACTGCAGGCAGGTAGGCTGAAACGATGAGCAATATCTGGAGAATCTTCAAAAAGGAGTTCGGAGGGTACATCAATTCGCCCTCGTCCTACATCTTCCTGATCATCTTCCACATTTTGGGCACTTCGATGTTCTTTTTCGTAAGCGGATTTTTCCGCAACCAGCAGGCCAATTTGGGCGGATTTTTTGTGTTCATGCCTTGGCTCATGCTGTTCTTTGTGCCCGCAGTGGCCATGCGCATTTGGGCTGAGGAGAAGAAGGTCGGGACGGATGAGCTCTTGATGACCCTCCCCGTGAAAGACTACGAGGTGGTGTTGGGAAAGTACCTGGCAGCACTCGTGTTGGTAGCGCTTGCCCTGATCCTCACTTTCCCAGTGGTTCTCGTCGTGAAGTACTTTGCTGATCCCCACACACCGGTGGACTGGGGGCCGATTTGGTGTGGGTACTTAGGCTCGCTCCTAATGGGGGCAAGCTTCTTGGCCATGGGCGTTTGGGCATCGAGCCTGACACGGAATCAAATCATTGCGTTTATCATCAGTTGCGCGGTTGGTTTCGTCCTGATTCTGATTGGTTTTCCTTTCATTTACCAAGTCCTGCCGGGAGGCGAAACGCTGGCTCGTTTCAGCCTGTATTCACACTTCTTGAGCCTTTATCGGGGGGTGCTCGACCTGGCCGACGTCGTGTACTATCTGTCGGCAATCGCATTTTTCCTCTTTTTGAACATTCGCAGTGTTGAAAGCAGGAAGTGGAAATAGGGCTATGACGACGAACAATCACACCTCACGGACACTCAAGTACGGAACCAACGTTGTTGTGGGCACGCTGCTGTTTTTCGCGGTCCTCGTGGCGATCAACTTCTTTGCCATCAAGGCCCAAAAGCGCGTGGACCTGACACGCAATAAGCAGTATACCATTAGTGAGGCAACACGGCAATTGCTCCGGTCCCTTAAGGATAACGTGAATGTGACCGTCTACGCGACGCAGCAGGACACGCCGCCAGACTGGACCGAACAGCGCGAACAATTGCGAGACCTCTTGCAAGAGTATCGGCTCGAATCGCGAGGAAAGGTGAAGTTTGTGTTCAAGGATCCAAGCGCTGATCCAAAGATCGAGGAAGAGGCGCAACGCAAAGGGATCCGCGAACAGACAATGCAAAAGGTGGGAACTACGGAGCTTAGCCTCAAGGCCGGATACCTTGGCTTCGTCGTGGACTACAAAGGTAAGACGGAGACGGTCCCGATCCTGCGCCCCGAGCACTCGGTGGAATACCAACTCACACGTGCCATCAACAAGGCCGCCCAAGTGAATATCCCGACGATCGGTATCTTGGCGCCGCAGGGCAATCCCTTCTTTGGTGAGCCGGGAAACTTCACGCTCGTTCCCCGCTACCTCGAGGAAGAAGGTTACAAGATCAAGACGCTGGAAGCTTCGAAGCTTGATCTGAAGGACGTTGATCTTGTGATGGTCTTTGAGCCTGAGGAGCTCTCCGAGGAGGCGCTTTACCGCCTCGACCAATTTGTGATGAATGGCGGGAAGCTTTTTGTGGCAGCTGGAGGCGTGGAGCTCGACAAGCGCTCGATGACCCGTGCCACCGCAAAAGTTCCAAACATCAACTCGATTCTTGAGCCCTACGGGCTGCGGATCAACGCAGATTTGTTGGAGGATTGGGGCAAAGCGATTCCGCGGCTGTTCCGGACTCAGCGCGGCTTCGTTCGGGCACCCGATCCGTTCTTCATTGCTGTGACGGACCTGTCGAGCACCTCGCCAATCACGAAGGATTTGCAAACATTGCTGTTCCTGTATCCTTCGAGTGTGTCCCTCAGCGCGCACGGAACAAGTGGCACGGTTGAGGTGCTTGCGCGCACTTCGCCGAACACCAAAAAACAGGAGCAATTCTTCGTCATCGAGGCGGACAAACTCAAGCGGCCCAATCGGAGTGAGTTGGACACGTACAATTTGGCGATGCAAGTCTCCGGCGAGCTTGAGAGCCGCTTTGCAACCGTGGACCCGCCAGTCCTGACGAACGACGACGGTACCACGCGTGCCGTCCTCGCAAGCGAGGTCCGTCGGCGAAGTGACCCCAAGGCCTCTGTGATTGTGGTTGGATGCCCGCTCGCATTCTACAACGAAATCATCAACCCCGGAAGTGACGGGGCAATCAACGCCATCTTCCTGCTTAACGTCGCCGACGCTCTGACGCGCGGAGGCGAGATGATCCGCCTGCGGTCAAAACAAGTGGAAAACGCAATGCTCCGACCCGACATCACGCCGGCAGAGGCGGGGATCGCTCAAGTGCTGGTGATCGGGAGCGTTCCAGTACTGCTCATCGTGCTGGGTTTGGTGAAGTTCTACTTCAACAAGTGGAAGCGTTTGCGTTATCGCGAACTCTATGGCGCCTAATCCATCACAGCTGTGCTTTCGACGTTGCTTTCAACCGAAGCGGGCGCTCGTAACGCGAACAAGCGAGTTGGAACAAATTAACTCTTAGAATTTGGACGTCATTCATCACGAGGGTAAACAGGGTATCACTATGACGACGAAACAGACGCTTACGTTATTCGTAGTGGCTGTAGTCCTTGGAATCGCGGCTTACTGGTATTCCAAGAGCGAGGAGAAGATGCTTGAGACGGCTGCGCCGCAGAAACGACCCGTCCTCACAGGCATTACCTCCGCGACCGTGGAACGCATTGAGATTAAGGTGCCAGAGGCGTCGCTGGTAACGCTCACGAAACGTGACGCTGTGTGGTACACAAACGTGGAGAAAGGCCATAAGGCGGACCCAAATCTCGTAAGCAATCTGTTCGCCACTCTCGAGAAAGAAATCGAAGGCGAGGTGGTGAGTGAAAACCCGGAGAACTACTCCGAATACAACGTGGATGAAACAAGCGCGACACGAGTCAAGGTGTTCGGCAAGGACAATAAGGTTCTCGCCGATCTCTATGTCGGAAAAGCCGGCTCAACCTACTTCACTACTTTTGTGCGTCGTGCTGGCGAAAAAGAAGTGCTGAACGCGAACGCTTCGCTGACATACGTTTTCAATAAGCCCGAGGGATGGCGCGACAAAAATATCTTTAACCTCAACATTGATGATATTGTCGAAGTTCGAGGTGAGCTTACTTCTGGCGCCCTGCTCGTCAAAAAAGTGGCAGGCATCTGGAAACTTGAACAGCCTGTGGCACGCGATGCCCAGATGTCCAAACTCCAACCTTTCCTCTCGAGTATCGCGAATTTGCGGGCGACAAAGTTTGTCGAGGACGAAACCACCAAGACCCTCGCGGATTTTGGGCTCGATCCGCCGAAACAAAAGCTCACCGTGGTCTATGAAGATCGGTCAACCAGCCCACCCAAGCTTGCGACTAAAGTGTTGCTCCTTGGTGGACCCACGGAAGAGAACTTCACCACCTATTACTATGTGAAACGGGCTGACAGCGACGACGTGTTCAAGATCACTGAGTACCAATGGAAGATGTTGTCGCCCGACCCCAAGGACCTTGCGATTGCAGAGTCTCAGCCCACATCTCCTGCGACTTCTGCGGCGGAGACAACCAGCAGCGCGGTCCGGGCAGCTGATGAGGCGACGAGCCCCACGGCGAGCTCAGAGGAAACGACTGCGCCCCAACTGGGCAAGGAGACTTCGACGGAAACGTCCACCACGGGGACCGCTTCTGAGGACCAGACATCCCCGCCTAAATGAAGACAAGAAATCAAAGTCGCGCACTTCAGAGTTTTGGCAACTCAACGACAGATGCGGCGCCGTCGGCGGAATGGATGACGAATGATCCGAGTGGCGGAGCTGTGGGGCAACGCGCTGCAGTTTGAGCAATGATTAACGGCACCTTACTGCTGCGTGGAAAAAACAACGTGAGGGCTTAGCTTCCACAACCTGACGAGGTTTGGACACGACCACAGGGAGAACGGCGAGCATCCGAGCTTGCGCGGCAAGGCGCTTTTCTCTTGCGTTATCAAGCATGGCTATGTTGCATAAGGCCAGACGACGACGGCTTGAGACATCGGCCAATTCGTCGGCGGAGGTCTGGTGAGAGGGAGAGCTCGGGAAATGATTAAAGCGGACATCGTAAAACGCCTTTCCGATGGCTTAAAGCTGCAGGAAAAGGACGCGCTGGTGGTCGTGGATACGATTCTCGATATCATGCGGAAGATCATTGCCGAACAGGGCCGGCTGGAAATTCGCGACTTTGGCGTCTTTCAGACAAAGGTACGCAAACCGCGCATCGGCCGAAACCCCAAGAACAAAGTGGAATATCCCATTCCTCCCCGCCGCGTTGTGACTTTCAAAATGGGCAAAGAGGTGAAACTGGCCCGTCTGCAAAGCCCCCCGTCGCCGACGGAGAGTGAGGAAGCCAATAACTGAGCTCTCGCCCACCGTGCTGTAGCCGCGAACCGAATAACGGGAGGTGTTCTCCTGGAGTCGGGCAAGATCTTTTATAGACCTGCCAGGTGTTGAGTCCTTACGATGCGCACTCTTTTGCAGATGGGGTGGGGTTGGCTTATGAACTCCACGGACGAGAAGTGTTTATATACTCTTCGCCGTTTACTGGCCAACCGTTGCGTGTTTTTGGATTATGGATAATTGGGCAAACTTCTTTCCAAGAACCGTTTCGCTTGAGGTGCCCAGCCACTTCTCCAAAACGGTCGCGTACACACTGCGAAAATCCGTCGTGAACTTCAGATCCCCTGCTTCAAGGTCTGTGAGACTCGGACGAGCGCCCGCAAAGCCGGGCCGCACCACCTTGCCAATCAGAAACATGGGTTGGGCAGTGCCGTGATCTGTCCCCTGACTTCCATTCTCGGCAACGCGTCTCCCGAATTCGCTGAAGGTCATGACGAGCACGCGCTCGGCATTCCCTTGGGCTTCCAGATCTTGCCAGAAAGCCGCCAGTCCTTTCGCAAACTGATCAAGCAAGCGCTCGTGTGTGCCCAATTGGTTTGAATGAGTGTCGAACCCAGTGAGTGAGACATAGTAAATGCGGGTTGGGAGACCGCTCGCTATCATCTTCGAGATCGTGGCGAGTCCCTGCGCAAACGGATCGTTGGGATACGTCACTGAACTGCCTGAGCGGCTGGACACCCGCCGAAGTAAATCCGTGCTGATTGCTGCATCGGCAATAACCTGACGCAAGAAGGAAAGATTGTCCTGCGCGAAAAAGTTCGTGGGTGCGGTGAGCCGACCACGCGTCCTCGGCGTTTTTGACAGGGCGTGGTTGAGCTGAAGAAGGGCTTCAGGCGGGGCGGTGTTCTCGGCGGTTTTCCAGCCGAAGGACTCCAAGTCTTGAACCGTGACCGCGAGCCCCCGTTTGCCGACCATCGCAAGAGGCATTTCGCCACCGATGGACACACCTGCCACCGGTTTGGCCTCCCCGGAACATGCCGCATCGAGATAGCGGCCTACCCAGCCGGTTGTGAGATACTCCCGGCTATCACTTGCAGTTTGCCAAATTTCCATGGAGCGAAAATGTGAGCGGTTGGGATTGGGATAGCCGACACCCTCCACGATGGTGAGGTATTGCTTCTGCAGAAGATCTGCCAGCGGGGCTAGCTTTGGGTGAAAGGCTACGTGATCGTCCACCCTTAGGAGTTTTTCTTTCGGCTGCGCCAGGGTGGGGCGAGCTCGGTAATAGGCATCATCGGCATAGGGCACCACAGTGTTGAGACCATCATTGCCACCCGCAAGTTGCACAACCACCAAGATCCGGTCGTCCGAGAAGCCGGGGATGACTCCAGTTTGAGCGGCTGAGGCGAACTCCACCAGGAATCGTGGGATCGTAGCCCCAACCGCCAACACCGAAGCCGTTCGGAGAAACTCGCGTCGGGTGAACATGATTCGGTCACTCATTTGAAAAGCCTCCTCAACAAAGCTGGTATTCCGCGGTGCAGAGCAGGGCCTGCAGGGTTGCTTGAAGGTTCGTGAGCGGCACCTCGGTCAACTTGAGCGGTGTTGAGCGCAAATGCTGTGGAGCCAAGAGCCCGGCAAGCACTTGAACCTGCTGCGAGTCCAAAGGTCGAGCCAAGAAGTGCTGAGCCAACGCTTGGACAATCTGCTCGGGCGAACCTCCGTCCAAGTTCCGAAAAACTTTTCGTACGTCAGCGGGTGGGGGAAAAGGTCGCTCGCCGCGGCCTTGTTGAGCAAGCGCTCTCGCCAAAGTTTGCGTGGGAATGTCCGTGGGCATCGCGTCCTGGCCGGCTGGGGCAAACCGCGCCTCCGCGGGGTCGCTCGTCATCATCTGTTCTTCCATCATGGGGCTGACGCCGCTCGCCGGCTGGCCCTCCTCCATCCCTTGTCCGGGCGATGAAGCAGCTGCAGGGAAAGCCCGCCGGCCACCACCTTGTCCCAAACGTCTGCCCCCCATAACGTCCGGACGCCCGCCCGCCACAAGATATGTCGCGAAATTCTGGCGAACGAGTAGGGTGCTGGTGTTGATCCATCGCTTGCCACCATCCCACCCCTTCACGTTGGGAGGATGAAAAAGCTCCTGTCCCATCGCGCGCATGGCGAATTGGATGAGGGGAGGGCGCTCCGAGAGGGTGAGGTCGAGCTGGACCACAAGCTGGGCAAGATACTGCACGGGTGATTTGATTTGGGTCGCTATGGCACGCTCGCTATAAAACGCTTGAGAAGAGAACATTTGCTTAAGGACGGGTTTGAGCTCATAGTTGGAGTTACGGAAGGTCTCCGCCAAGCCGCGCACAACCTCCGGCTCGGGGTCCTCATAGGCAAAAAACCGCCAAAGCTTTGCGCAGATGAACTCAGCGCAAGCAGGTTGAGCAAGGGTGAGGTCTATTACATCATCGCCAGAAAAACGGCCGGTGCGACCAAAGATAGTTTTGATTCCGTCATCGTGTCGGCGCGCCACGAAGACCGGCAGCTCGCCTCGTGCCGTCCATCCGGTAAAGGCTCGCGCTGCTTCTTTGATGTCGGACTCTGTGTAGTTGCCAATCCCGAGCGTGAAGAGCTCGAAGAACTCTCGGGCCCAGTTCTCGTTCGGATTCCCTTTCACATTCTGGCGATTGTCGAGGTACTCGAGCATCGCCGGGCTTTTAGAGACCTCCTGCAGCAGCGTTCGATAATTCCCTGTCGCATGACGCCGAAGAGTCGCATTGAGCTGGTAGTTGAGTCGCGCGGAGCGCACCTTTTGCGCGGATACGGCAAAGTGACTATGCCAAAACAGCGTCATTTTCTCTTCGAGCGGTCTCTGGGTGCGGCAGATACGGTCAAACCACCACCGTTGAAGACGTAGGAGGGCATCTCGATTGGCGCGTTCACGCTCCCGACGAAACTGTTGGCGTTGCTCTTCTGTCATCCCCTGTGTGCGCGCGCGGAGCGTCGGAAAATCGAGTGCTTCCGGCAACCAATCCGGCGGCGTATTGGGTTCGGGAAACCGCTCGTAATCGAGAAAGGAGCGAACCGCCTCTTCGGGGGGAAAAGAAGCAAGGCGTCTGACAGCCGAAGGGGGAATCCCGAAACCTGCACGATTGAGAAGGTGCCGGGCCTTCTGCGTGTCCCAGCGAAACCCTTTCTGGCGAAAGGCATTGGCAAGTTGCTCAGCCATACGGGGCATCCTTTGCTTGCGAGATCCTGCGCTCAGGGAAATCTGCAAGAAGCATTCACAACCAACGCCACACATAGTGTGTATGGTAGCGCACCACGCCGATAGTAGCTTATCTCTTTGAAAAACGGGTTGTTAAGAGGCAACTCCACCATCGCCCTTCGCGCGTGAAGCTTTAGCCTTGTGCACCATTTCGACCAGATGCGGCGGAGCAGCGTTCAAAATGGTACACTTTTGGTTACAAATTTGGCACCCCGATAGATCCGAGCAAAGCTGGGTGGCTAATGGTCATGCCGTCGCCATCTCGCGCGCCAGTTCGCTGTCCTCGAACTCATCAAAGCGGATGCTGACCAAGCGGCTAACGCCTTGTTCTTCCATCGTCACGCCGTAAAGGGTGTCGGCGAGAGCCATGGTTTGCTTGTTATGCGTGATAATGACAAACTGGGTCTCGTGGGCAAACTCCCGCACCAATTCCTTGAACCGTTCGATATTTTTGTCGTCGAGAGGAGCATCAATTTCGTCGAGAATGCACACCGGGCTTGGCCTTCGCATGAAAATGGCAAAGAGCAGCGCAATGGCCGTTAGTGCCTTCTCTCCGCCGCTGAGCAAGGAAATGTGGGTCGGTTTTTTGCCCGGCGGTTGAGCCACGATGTCAATGCCACTGTCGAGCACACCGTTTTCTTCGGTGAGCAGAAGGTCGGCCCGTCCGCCCCCAAACAGTCGGCGGAACATTTCAGCAAAGTTCTCGCGAATTTTCGTGAACGCCTCGACAAAAATGTCCGTCGTGGTTTTGTCAATTTGGCGGATCATCTCGGTGAGCTGGGCCTTGGCGGCTTGGAGATCGCGTTCCTGCGCGGTCAGGAATTCGTAGCGAGCATTGAGCTCGTTGTATTCGTCAATTGCGCCTACGTGGACTGGGCCAAGGCTCTGAAGTTTCTCTTGGACGGTTGCGATCTCTTGCGCAAGCTCCTCGGGCTGGCGCAGCATCCGGACTTCATTTTCTGGCGTCTCGGCTCTGGCTGAAGCCGGCTCAGGTTCATGACCATTGCCGGAGTGGGCCTCAGACGCCGACTCTTCGCACACGCTGGGCGCATCGTCCACTATCTCTGTGCGAGCTTTCTGGACCTCCTCGAGAAGCGCCTCCACCGCGAGACCAAACTTCTCGCGCGCTTGCGTCTCCACTGTTGCAAGTTGGACGTCAATTTCTGCTCGCCGGATTTCGACTTCGTGGAAACGATTTTGCGCCACGTGAAGATCGCGACGCACCTCTTGAGTCCGCTCGCCAAGCTTGTGCAAATCCAGATGGATGGTCTCGCGTCGTGAGGTCTCAAAGGTGAGCCGCTCCTCCAGCTCACGTTTCTGAGTCTCCAAGTGCACGATGCGTTGTCGGAGCTCTGCCAAATGCTTGTGGGCAGCCTCCTCTTCCTGCGCGAGAGTGTCGAGTTCTCGCCGACGGCCCGTCTCATCTTGCACCACCCGTGTTTGCTCGCGCTTGAGGGTTTCGTGCTTCTCACGCAAATTGTTGAGCCGTTCACGCGCCATGCTGAGTTTGACAAGGAGTTCATTCACCTCGCGCATGCGCTCGGCCAGCTCGAGTTGGCGCTGGGAGCTTTCGGATTCACACCGGCTGAGTTCCTCTTCCAGCTGGGTAATCTCGCCCCGAAGGGCCGCGAGCCGCTCGCTGGTTTCATCAAAAGTGCGCCGTTGGAGAGCAAGTTCCTCCTCCAGACGCGCGCGACGCTGTTCCAGCACCGTCAGCGAGGCTTGTTTTTCGGCAAACTTTTGCTGCACCACTTCGAGATCCTTTCGGGCGCGTGCAGCTTCAATTTCCTGAGTGGTAATCGAGCTCGCCAGTTTCTGAGCGGTCGTGCGCAGTTGGGCAACCTGCTCGCGGAGCGCTTCCACTTCACGCGCAACCGCGGCCTCGCGCTCCTCCCAAGCAGCAAGCTGGTTGGCGAGTTCGCGAATTTCGCGCGTGCGGTGCAGCAGTCCCTGCGACTTTACGCTCCCGCCGGTGATGGCCCCGTGCGGCGTGACCAACTCGCCTTCCAAAGTCACGAAGCGAGCACGATAGCCCGAGCGCTCGAGGCGGATCGCCGTATCCAAATCCTGACACACCACCACGGCCCCCAACAGATGCCGAATGGCATTCGTGATTTTCGGATCGTAGCGCACAAGGTCGGCGGCCACCCCGATGACGCCGGGCTGACGAAGCATCTCCGCCAGACGCGAAGGCGTCTCCCGCGCCTCGATGAGATCCAACGGCAAGAACGTCGCGCGTCCGCGTCCGGAACGTTTCAACCACTCGACAGCGGCCTTGGCATCTTCGGCGTGCTCAACGACGATATCCTGAGTGTGCGAACCAAGCGCCGCCTCGATGGCAAGCTCATGCTCACCGGACGCTTCAATCAGGGTGCTCACGACGCCGATAATACCACCCAAGGCGCCAGAGGAGGCTTGCTTCATCACCTCGCGCACCCCACCGAAGTACCCTTCAAAGTTCGCCTGCAGCTCCACAAGGGCCGTATGACGCGAGCGTGTGACCTGTGCGGAACGCCGAATCTCCTCTAATTCGTGGGTGCGCTGACTCAGGGAGTTTTCCAGCTCCTGAAGTTTGGCTTTGGTGCTCTGTGCGTCTGCCTTGAGCGCGTCCAAGATCTGGGTCAGTTCCTCAGCTGTGGATTGGCGCTCCTCTACTTCCATGCCGAGCGCCTCGAGCTGTTGATCGAGCAGAGAACGATCCGCTTCACTCGACTCGAGCTCGGCACGCAGTTTGGCTTCCATCGCATGGGCGAGGCGTTGGTTCTGCTCACAGGCTTGGGCCTCCCGTTGCGCATCACTAAGTCGCCGGCGCAGATCGGCTAAACGCGCGCCCGACTCCTCACTGTTCGCTCGCAGCGCGTCGTGCTCTGCCTTCTTCTGCTGATACTCAACCTCAAGGGAACTCAGCACTTGTTCGTGTTGGCCAAGCTCTTGAGCCAGTTCCAATCTCGCCTGCTCAAGCGAAGTAGCTCGTTGCTTCAGGGCCTCTAACTCCGTGAGAAGCGCTTGCCGGCGCTGCGAGGCGGATTCGAGTCGCTGCTCATGAAGGGCAATCTGGCCTTGCGCTTCAGCGATCTGGTTGAGAATCGCGAAGTTCTGGCTTTGAACGGTTTCAAGGTTCTGCTGAATTTGCTCGGATTCTTCGCGGGTCATTTCGTGTTCCGCTTCGAGCGAATCCAGCAAGCTCCGCAGGCGCTCGACTTCTGCGTGGAGTTCCTCGTACTGGGCGTGGACCTCTTGGGCGGTGTCGCGCAAGCGCAGATAGCGCCCCGCGAGAAGCTCCATTTCCAAAGCTCGAAGGCGTGCGGAGAGTCGCTTATAGCGCTCGGCCTTTTGCACCTGCCGCTTGAGGGAATTCGCCTGGCGCCGAACCTCCACGATGATATCGTTTAGGCGGACGAGATCCTCGTCCGTACGGGCCAGCTTGGCGAGTGCTTCCTCTTTGCGCGCCTTATATTTGGAAATGCCGGCCGCCTCGTCAAAAAGGACGCGTCGTTCGAGCGGTTTGGTGTTGATGATCGCATCCACCTTTCCCTGCTCGAGCACGGAGTAACTGTCCGTCCCAATCCCTGTGTCCATGAGGAGAGAGACGATATCTTTGAGCCGACATGGAGTCCGGTTTAGGAGATACTCACTTTCGCCGGTGCGGTAGAGATGGCGGGCAATGCTGACCTCGTCGAAGTCAATGGGCAGGTGGCGTCGGCTGTTATCGAGCACGAGCTGTACCTTTGCCATGCCCGTGGCTTTTACGGAAGCGGAGCCATTGAAAATCACGTCGCCCATGCGGGCACCGCGCATGCTTTTGGCGCTTTGCTCACCCAAGACCCAACGTATGGCGTCAAAGATATTGGATTTGCCGCTTCCGTTGGGACCAACGATCACAGTGATTCCCGGTAAAAAATCAATCACCGTGCGGTTCGCGAAACTCTTGAAACCGTGAAGTTCAAGCTTCTTGAGAAACTGCATCCACTTTCACCTCTGGTCACATCCGTCTCAGGAGCAGATGGGCGATGCCGCCTTGGAACGTGAGCTCGCGCTCTTGCCTCCATGCAGTCGATTGTACAAACGCCATCTCAAGCACAATCGTTCGAGCGCAAGCAACCGCAAAATATGGTTCGCAGGCAGAAAACATCAATATATTGCTCGTATTGGGTGAGTCGAATACAGGATCTTGCAGGTGCCCACTTGTTTCATGAAGCAAAGGAAGTGGAAGATCCTCCCGGGCTATTCGGCTGAGGCACGGAGCCGAAAAGCGAAAACAACTCGAAACCGTTTCCTCGAGTCCTCAGAAAGAGGTCAGGACAACACAAATGGGGTACCAGAGAGAAGTCGTGCTGGGAACCCCGTTGCATCGGTCATGTTGGAAGGCTCGCTGAGACTCTCCGGTCCCCATGACTCGAGCGGCTACCGTTTGCATGGATGTTCCTTCACGTTGAGGCAACCGTCGAGTAATCGGTATTCATCAACATAATAGGAGCGATTTTGTTCATTTTTTCTCGGCAGAATTGTTCTTCGGCTCTTAGGCAGTGCATGGACTCTACTCCAAGCACGTCTCCTGGATTACGAATGATGTTTGGCGAGCGCTTCTTCCCCAGTCACACGTCCTACTCGCGGGTGGGTGGCACGAAATCATACCGAAATTTGGACTCCGTGCTGTGGCAGCCAATGGCCCGTCGGCAGTCCGTTCGCTTTTCTCTACTCCCCGCCACAACTAATCGCGCGGCATTAAAACCGCCTTTGCCGACCTTTGCATCGTCTCTCTGGAGACAGTGCTTGTTGGGTCTCACGTACTCAGTGGAGCGTCCTTGCCCTCCGGACGACAAAGAGATCTGCATTGGAGTAGACGGGGCAGGATAACGATTCGGTGGCTTAAGGGAGCGGGTTGCAGCCCCTTCTTGGAAGATCGCGATTGCACGCCGAGGGGTGCGAAATGGCTTGCGTTTCACTTGCGCAAGCCTACATCACCATACGTGAACTGGCAAAGATGGAGGCGGAAAAACGTGATGCACCGAGGGTTGGCGGTTTTGTTTTTGTGCGCGCTTGCTATGGCGGGATGGAGCGTGGAAACGACCGGTACAGTGGGGCGTGGACTCTCGTTGTGGTCCAATGCGACGGATGAAGTCGTAACCGAGCCGCTCACGCTCACAGAGGGGACCTATGCTGTTTTCCATACGTCGGACGGGGAATTCCTCGTGCGGTTGTATCCGGATAAAGCTCCCAAGACGGTCGAGAATTTCGTTCAATTGGCCACGGGCAAGAAAGAGTGGACCCACCCGATCACCGAAGCGAGAAGTTCTCGGCCTTTATACAACAACACGCTTATCTACAATATTGTGGAAGATGTGGCTATCAAAGGCGGTGATCCCACAAACAAAGGCGAAGGGGGGCCAGGCTACATGCTCGACCTTGAGGTGTCGCCTGACCTCACGTTTAACGAACGCGGGGTCCTCGCCATGCAAAGCGCAAGCAAGAATAAAGCGAACGGCAGTCGTTGGTTCATCACCCTTGTGCCCATGCCTGACTATACTGGGCGATACTCGGCTTTTGGAAAGGTGATCGCCGGGCTGGACGTTGTACGGCAGATCTCGAGAAAGCCAACGAAGCGACCGTTGGAACCCCTTGACCCGACAGTGGTTTATTCGATCGAGATCATCGAGGTGCCGCCCAAGCATGTGACCACGGCCCGCCTTGCCACCGAGAATGGCATTCGGGTGGTCACCGTCGATAAAGAGTTCAAGTCCCTCGAAAAGCCTGCCGAGGAAGAAGAAGAGACAACGGGCACAAAGGCATCGAGCGAAGAGACGACAACTACACCCTAACCCTCGTAGCCACTTTGGTGGCCGCCTGCTGTCGGCTGGCTTATTCCTCGGGAATGGGAAGTTTCTGGGCTCGTCGATCGAAGGCGCTTCGGGCAAATAAACGCAGGTAACGGGTTGTTGATTTCGTACATGAGCAAGTGGTTGCGCCGCGCTCTGGATGTCGTAATTGTTGCCCTCATCGTTGCGGCAATCCCGTTTGCGATGCGTGCCTACCATCCTATCGAGCAGAACAACAAGGCGGTTGCGGCGTTGGAGGCTAAACGCTACGACGAGGCCATCGCCCTGCTCAGTGAAGCCATCCAAGCGAAACCGGACAACGAGGTCATCCGACGCAATCTGGTTGCAGCTTACAATTCCAAGGCGGTGGCGTTGGAAAAAGAGGGTCGCGAGCGCGAGGCTGTTGCGTCGTACGAAAAAGCCTTGTCGTTGGACCCGAAGAATCAAACCATCCTGCGCAATCTGGTGGCGACCCTCAATAACCTTGCGGTCGAGCGGTCGAGCGCGCGCGATTTTGTCCACTCCCAGCAGCTCTTCGAAGAGGCCAGTAAGTGGCTGAAGCAAATCGAGGACGAAACTGTTCAACGCAATGTTCTAAAGAACTATGCCGGACTACTGACCGTCTGGGGTGCGGAACTCATGAAGCGCAATCAGCCGGACGGTGCGATCCAAGCGTTTGAGCAGGCCTTGCGCCTTGCACCGGAGAATGCTGCCGCAAACATCTACCTTGGTGATTTGGCTTATGAAGCGAACGATTTTGAGCGCGCGGGGCGATATTATCGCGAGGCGCTGAAATTAGACCGCGAAAACGCGGAGTACCTGAGGTCGCGCATCAAAATGCTGGAGAATGAAGCGCGCATCGAACCCAAGCTGAAAACGTATCCTGACCCGCAAAATGAATTTCGGATCCAAGCCGTCCCGTACACCAGCGGGATCCCTGTTCCCACAATTCGCGAGATGCTGCGCGAAGCAAGACGCGTCATCGGGCAGAAGTTGGGCATTTATCCGGGACGCGCCGTGAACGTGAAGATCTATGAGCCGGAGGACTTCTTCAAAATCTCTATGCTACCCGAGTGGGCGGTGGGAATTTACGATGGCAAGATGCGGCTCAAACTCGACGATATTCAAGGGGCGCCGACACAAGTGCGGGATCTACTTTTTCACGAATACACGCACGCAGTCCTTGCCATGAACATCAAGCAAAAGGTCCCCGCTTGGTTCCATGAGGGGCTTGCCCAACTCATGGAGCCCCAGTTCGCTGAGAGCATGCGCGAGCAGGTTCAGATGCGCGAAGCCCTGATGAAGAAAAAACTGACGTTCGAAACTTTGCAGGCGTCGTTCAAGGACATCGATTCGAAGCGCGACGCCGAGGACGCCTACTTGATGTCGAAGTATTTCCTTTCCTATCTCAATCGCCGTTATGGCGCGGAGAAATTGCGAGAGTGGATTCAACACCTCGCCAATGAAGAAGCCTTCCCGGATGCCTTCCAGAAAGTGTACGGCGAACCGCTCAAGGACGTCCAACATGAGTGGATCCAAGCGCAACTTCGTTGAGCTTGGAAACCAAGCGCCACGCGCGGGACTGAAATATCACTTTAGCGGCCTTGAGTTGGACAAATGCTTTGACAGTCGTCCCAGCTCTTTGGACTTCTGGTCGTAATCAACCTTTCGAGAAAGGACTTTTGTAGCCATGGTACAGATGTACTACGACAAGGACGCAAGCCTTGCCCCGCTTCAGGGCAAGACGGTCGCCGTCATTGGCTACGGCAGCCAAGGCCACGCCCAAGCGCAAAACATGCGCGACAGTGGCGTGCGTGTCATTATCAGTGAGTTGCCGGGCACACCGAACTATGAGCTTGCCGTGTCGCACGGCTTCAAGCCGATGAGTGCAGCAGAAGCTGCCGCAAAGGCCGACGTGATCCAGATCCTTCTCCCAGACGAGATTCAACGTTTCGTCTATGAGAAAGACATCAAACCCAACCTGCGGGCCGGAAAAGCTCTCGTCTGGTCGCACGGTTTCAACATTCACTTTGGAACCATCGTCCCCCCGCCGGATGTGGACGTTTACATGGTGGCACCGAAGGGGCCGGGGCATCTCGTGCGCCGCGTTTTTGTGGAAGGTGGCGGAGTTCCTGCGCTCATCGCAATCCAGCAAAATGCCACGGGCAAAGCGAAAGAACTTGCGTTAGCGCATGCACGAGCCATCGGGGCTACCCGCGCGGGCGTCCTCGAAACCACGTTCAAAGAAGAGACCGAAACGGACCTCTTTGGCGAGCAGGTGGTGCTATGCGGCGGCCTGACAAGCTTGATCATGAAAGGTTTCGAAACCCTCGTGGCGGCAGGCTACCAGCCCGAAATCGCCTATTTTGAGTGCTGCCACGAAGTGAAGCTCATCGTGGATCTCATCTATGAAAAGGGCATCAGCAACATGCGCTACTCGATCAGCGACACGGCGGAGTATGGAGATCTCACGCGCGGGCCACGCATCATCAACGACGCCGTGGTCGCGGAAATGAAGAAGATCCTCGCCGAGATCCAGAGCGGTCAGTTTGCACGCGAGTGGATCCTTGAAAACCAAGCTGGGAGGCCGGTCTATCGGGCGCTCAAGCGCCAGGGCCTCGAGCATCCGATCGAAAAAGTGGGTGAGCAACTTCGCTCCATGATGAGTTGGCTGAGCCAAAAAGGTGGGGCCACAAAGAGCGCACCCGCGCCTGCCAAAAAAGCTGCGCCGGCAAAAAAGAAAGCTACTTCGCGGAAGAAGTAAATCCTCTAAGCACCAGCGTTGGCTTTTGGCACTGGCCAAACGATTATAAAAATGTGGGCGGAACACCACCGTTCCGCCCACAAACTTTTTTTGTGTCCTCTCTTGAATGCCTGCCCTCAAAGGCAAGTGACCCAAGAAACAAAGTGACTATTTTGATCGGACGCCGCGCTTGCCCACCCATCACGACCGACCGCTTGGGTTGGCAGTGCCTCAGCCTACTGGAGTGCGGTAACGACCAGTTTGAATTTCATTTTTGAAAATTATGGCCGACTGCAGCACTCCTCTTGCCTCGTCCGAATTCGACTTGTGGGATCCAACCACACACGCGGTGGCACTCAGACTCGGACGCCCCAGATTGCAGCCCGACCTGTTCTCATGCGCGCTCAACAATCACTTTCAGCTTACTGACGACCTCTGGGTGCAACCGCAGCGTCACCGTGTGAACGCCAAGCTTCTTGATCGGCTCCTCGATCTCGATATGCTTGCGGTCAATGGTATATCCGGCCTGCGCGAGGGCCTCGGCGATGTCTTGGGTCGTGACCGAACCAAAAAGCCGATCGCTTTCCCCTGCCTTAGCCTTGATGGTCACCGTGAGGTTTTCGATCCGTTTTGCGATCTCGCGCGCCTCAGCCGCTTTCGCAGCCGCAAGCTCAAGCTTGCGCTGCTTCATCTTTTCGAAACGCTGGATATTGGCGGGAGTGGCTTCAGCCGCGAGCCCGCGCGGCTTCAGGAAATTCCTGAAGTAACCTTCCGAGACCTTGACGCGATCGCCCTGAAATCCAAGACCTTTCACGTTTTCAAAGAGGATGACTTCCATGAAGCGGAACTCCTTTTTCTGTTCGACGTCGCATGGACGAAGTACCAATTCCCATCTTTGGCTCTTCGCCCCAGGCGTCGCAAACCATTTCTGCTTGCTCTCACCGCTCAACGTCCTTTTGTGTGTTGATCACTTATTGGCGTATGAAAAACCCAATTATCAAAAGAATCATCTGGATCCTGATTTTTGCGGTGCTTTTTTACACCGCTTTCGTCATTTGGAGTGACGCGCGTAAGAACGTGCAAACGTTGCGCCAATTCCCATGGCGCCATTTGCCGCTGATCCTTGGTGCGGTGCTCATGAATCTTTGGATCCGCGAGCTGAAGTGGGACTACTTCCGACGTATGGCTGGGATTCGGGTTCCGCGCTTCGGAAGTTTCCTTGTCTTCTTTAGTGGCTACTCGATGTGTATCTCGCCGGGGCGGGTGGGCGAGCTGATCAAACCGTTCATGTACAAAGAGTATTTCGATCAGAAGATGCGCCGGACCGTTCCTTTGGTGTTTTGCGAGCGACTTTCGGATCTCTTAGGAATGATTGTGTTGGCGGGTGCGGCACTGAGCGGCTTCGCCACGGCGGTTCAATCCCACAACGATCAAAGCTGGCTGACGAGCTCTTTTATTTACGGGTTCCTCATCTTTTCGGCTGCATTCATGGTTGTGCTGGTATGGGTGCTTCGTCAGAAGCGTTGGTTTTATGGCCTGCTTTTCGCCTTAGGGAAGGTGGGGGCGCTGCGCAAGGTCATGCACAAAATGCGCAAGGTTTACTACGCCACCTACCCGCTTCTGACCGTGCGGAATCTTGCGATCACTACCGGGTTGGCCGCTTTCTCGTGGTCGTTTGAGTGTCTGGCACTCTACTGGATTCTTCACGGCGTAGGCGCCACCTCCGTCACTTTCAGCCAAGCCACTTTTATTTTTTGTATGGCCACGATTTTCGGGGGATTTCTTTTCTTTCTCCCTGGCGGAATCGGCGGGTTTGAAACCACGATGGCGATCATGCTTTCGATTCTTGGCGTCCCCCCCTATCAAAGCGCGCCTGCTGTGATTCTCATCCGATTCTGCACATTGTTCTTCAGTGTTGCCCTCGGCTTCCTCTTCATTCTTATGACCTCTCTCAAGTATCACAAGGGGCTGGAATGGGAGGAGTTCGAACACGCGGACTCCGAGGCGATGTAGCCGCTTGCCCACCTCTCTCCGTCCTGTTCGCGCTGACGTCTGGGATCGCTGGAAACATTTCGCTCGTATCCCGCGGTTGGCAAGCCGCCGATGCGCGTAAAAGAAGCAAACCGGGGGCCAGCGACGTAGTTCGCTGAACACCCCGGCTATTGGTGCTGCTGCAGTCCAGCAGCGATTTCGATGACTCCTAGTCGGATTTCGTGGTCGTTTCGTCGGCTTTTCCGGGAGCAGCCTCGGTCGCGGCTTTTGCGCCTTCTTGCGCCGGCTCCTGCGTGATTCCTTCATTGCTCGCCTGTGGCTGCTCGGCACTACGCGCCGCCGGACCCGAAGTTGCTGCATCAGCCTTGGGGAGCAAAGCCGGATCGAGCGAAAGCAGCGGATCGGCAGACCACTTCATCACGAGGGGCGACGTGTCCACAGTGTCGAGTTTCCCCTGAGCCTTGAAGCTTTCGAGCCGGGCTGCGTCCTGCGCAAGCGGAGATTGTGGATAGCGCTCGGCAGCTTCTTTCAGGAAAGCGATTGCATCGTCGGCTTTTCCCTGCCGCAGGAACACCATCACAAGCTCGTTAACCAAGCGCGGCAACTCTTCCATTGTCGTCGCAGGCGAATTGAAGACGGCGCGAAGCACCTCTTCCGCTCCCCGCAGGTTGCCGATCTGCATGTACAGATACCCAAGGCTGTGGGCGAGTGAAGATTTCTCGGCAGCATCCAGCTCTTGCTCGATCGCTTTGGCAAAGAGCTCGGTAGCGCGCTCCGCCCATTTGCGCGAGCTCTGGTAGTCATCGGCGGCCGCATAGAACCACGCCGCCCGCAGGGCAATATCGCGCTTGTCATCATCGGTGGACGCAGATTCAAACATGCTTTCGAAGAAGCGGGCTGCTTCGAGAGCGGCGCGTTCGCGCATGAACGTCTCGCCGATCAGGGAACGGAATTGGCGCCGCTCCATGGGCGAGGTGCTCTGCTCCATCAAGCTCACCAGAAGCTCGCGTGCGCGGGTGGTTTCGCCCGCCTCGGCCATCGTGTCGGCCCGAGCTACAGTCAACTGCAGCGACGTGATGGCGTCGTTCGCGTATTCTTTTTGGTACTTGTCGATGAGCTTGTACGCTTCCTCGAAACGCTGGCTACGCTTCAGGATATCGAGCGTCATCGCGAGCGCTTGGATTCCCATCTGGTCCTTTTGGGTCGTGCGGGCTAAAACTTGCTCGAGCTCGGCAAGGGCTTCGTCGGGCTGGCGGTCTTGCAGATAGACCTGCGCCAGCACAAAGCGGGCAGTGAGCGCTTCCTTTGACTCGGGATATTTTTGGACAAGCTCTTTCGCTTCGAGGCGGGCCCCAAGCAAATCTCGCTTCTGATAAAGCTGTGCGACCTTCTCCAGACGTTCTTCTGGTCCGCGCTGGGCACAGCCGGAAAGCATGAGGACTGCCGCTCCCACGGCTACAAACAGGGTCCATCGCTTGTGCATCACGTTAGGTTCCTATTCCTGACTAAAATATGTGTGACAAAACAACGTCGGTGATGAAAGCCTTTAGCCTGCTTGTCAAACGCAATACGCCAGCAAGGCTGAAAATCGGTGGTGGAGAATGAGCAATCCTCGGGGTTCTTTGCTATAATTAGCGAGATGTTTGATCGTCTCCGACAACGCCTTCGCGCGATCCGGCGTTTCTTCAACCGGACGTTTACGCGGGGCCCAGCGCTCTTGCGGCGAATGGGGATCCCATTTAGTCCGGTGGACCCACAGCGCCGAGGCTTTGTCGTGGTGCAAATAGATGGGCTCTCCTACCGGCGCATGTTGCGCGCCATGCGCCACCATCAGCTCCCATTTTTGAATTCGCTGGTGAAGTCGGGCAAGCTCAAGGCCCATCGCTTCTACAGCGAAGTGCCCACCTCGACACCAGCTTTCCAAGGGGGATTGTTTTACGGCAGCAACGACAATATCCCGGGGTTTCAGTTCTACGATAAACGCGAGCACTATTATTACCGGATGGGCTATAGCGACTGTGCCCATCGAATCGAGCAAAGCTTCCAAAAGCCCGGCCTACTCAAGAATGGGAGTGTCTTCAGTTGCGTCTTTACGGGCGGGGCGGAAGCGGCCCTTTTTGTATTTAGTACCCTGCTGGCACCTCAGCGCTGGCGCTTCGTGTTCCGCGTATGGGATATTCTCCTGCTGAGCTTCCTTAACGTTTTGGTCATTGCCAAGATCTTGTTCTTAGTCGCGCTGGAACTCTTGCTGGGTGTCTACGACACAGTAATGTGGTTCTTCCAGCGGGGAACCATTCGCAGGGAACTCGAGTTCATCGCGTTGCGCGTTATTCTCACGATCGTCACACGCGAGCTCATCACTTTGGGTGCGGTCATTGACATCTACCGACGAGTTCCGGTGGTTTACCTCAATTTTCTGGGCTACGATGAGCACTCGCACGTGCGCGGTCCAGATAGTGCGGTCGCACGCTGGACCCTGCGCGGTATCGATCGTTGTATCGAGCGGATCTACAAAGCGACCCTCTTCGCCGAGCGCGAATACGACTTCTTTGTGCTTTCCGATCATGGCCAGTGCGCTGTGCTACCGTTTGAATACCTCACGGGTGAGACGCTCGGTGAGTACCTTCAAACCCAGCTCAATGGGCTTCTCGTCGAGAGCCACACTCAAAAGGATAGCCGCGGGGCGCAAATCTCTGCCACACTCGAAGGGCTGATTCGTCTCGAGCGAAGCATGCCTCGGCTTTTCCGCCGACCGCTACGCGCCTACATTCGCCGGATGCAAAAGAAACTCCTAAAAGAACAGGCTCACGAGGATCTCGATGTTTTGCTCGATGTGTTCGTTGTGTCGTCGGGGCCAGTAGCCTTTGCGTACTGGACCCACATCGAGCGTCCGCTCACTTATGAAGAGATTGAGCAAATGCACCCCGGCCTGACGGATCGTCTCAGCACACATCCTGCAATTGGAATGATTTCCATGCGTACCGCTTCAGGCGACGTGATCGTCAAGTCGCGCCTTGGACGAGCCTACTTGGGCTCCTATTCTGTGAGGACTGAGGGGTGGCTGCCTTTCGACCGGTCTCCGAATCGCAAACGCATTATGGAAGACATTCGGCGCCTCACGCTCTACCCACGTGCCGGCGATATCTGCTTTTGGGGTGGCGGCAGTCCCTCCGGCAACGTGAGCTACTCCTACGAACTCGGTGCTCATAGCGGATGGACAGATGACGAAACGGGCGCGTTCATTCTGGTTCCCCCGCATATTACATGGGATTTCTCAAGCGTGCGACATCACACACAATTCTACGACTTCTTCCGTCGCTACATGCTGGAGGAAGATCTCGCCGCACAAGAAGCACAGCGGGTCGGTTGACCCCTAAGCGCTTCTCCACCACCTGCGAAGCTCCGAATTGTTTTCTCCAATCACAAAGTGGCTCTTCTCACACCCCCCAGTGGATCACGCTTTAACTTCCCTCTCGCATCTCTCTACCGCTCGGCGGCTTTTTCCACATAAGCATCCCAGTCCGTGACGGAAGACGCGGTCGGAATTTGCTCACGCCAAGGCGCTGGAGGAGAGCCGTCGGGCTGCACAACCGGCCACGTCCCCTGCGGCTGCGACAGCCCAAGCAACACACGCGCCATCTCCCGCTGCGTCTCGTAGTGGCTTGAGAATCCACAGTAGAAATTGCGGAGATTCGCAAACTGGTTGATGTGGTACGGGCTCCCGAACGAGCAGTAGGCAACAGAACGTCCGGCATCGATCAGGGCTTGGACAAGGGCCACCTGAGCAGACGCGATTGTTGGCTTCCAGTCGCGACTGATCACAACGACGCGGTCAAAGTTAGCGGAATTGGAGACGATTGCTGCACGTTGCGAAGCACTGATTGAGGTACTGACCGTTTGCGTCGTCACATTCGCATGCAGCTCCGCAAAGGCGTTCATGAAAAAGCTTCCCGAGTAGAGATAGAAGATCGAGGACGAGGCATCGAGCGAGAGGCAAAGCACCTTGTGCTGCGGCTGGATCGGAAACTCGCCGGGTTGGACGCGAGCCGTACAGATGGCGCTCTGCGCAAGCGCGGCTGCGATCGCAAGATGATCCGGGTGACCAATTGTGGCCGTCATTCGGCTCGCGGGCACTGTGGTTTCCTCCGGCATTCCGACACGACTTTTCAGGCGAAGGATTCGCCGCACAGCTTGGTCAATGCGCGCCTGCGGAATCTGTCCGCCCTGCACCGCATCGCGTAACCCCGCAATGGCATCGCTTACGTTCGTCGGCATGAGGATAATGTCGAGTCCGGCTTGCACGCCAATCCGAGCGGCATCGTAGGTGTTTGCTGCCTGCAGAAGCCCTGCCATCCCGAATGAATCCGAAATGACCGCCCCTTGGTAGCCGAGCTCCGTGCGCAAAATCCCCGTCAGCGCATTCGTGGAAAGAGTGGCGGGCCAAGCTGTGCTTCCCGGATCGAGGCATTCATACCAAACGTGCGCACTCATCACAAGATCGCCAAGTCCGCGCCCGAGTAGCTCGCGATAGGGGAAAACGTGATTAGCTTCCAATTCGTCGCACGGAATGCTCACGACGGGCAAAGAATTGTGGGAGTCACCGGTGGTGGCGCCGTGGCCGGGGAAGTGTTTGAACGTACATAGCAACCCTTCGCTGCGCGCCCCTTCGACGTACGCTTCCGCCATTTTCGCGACGAGTTGCGGAGAATCGCTATAAGAGCGAACCCCAATGATGGGGTTGATGGGCTCCGTGTTGACGTCGAGCACCGGCCCAAAACCAATGTGGATACCGACGGATCTGCACTCGCGAGCAGTGACCCGGCCGGCAAGGCCCGCAAGATCCTTACGCTGAGAAGCCCCCACTGCCATGTTAAGTGGCATGCGGGTAGCATTTGTCACCCGCGCGCCAAGCCCGGCTTCGCAATCAATCGCAAAGATCAATGGCACCGACGTAATTCCTTGGAGGTGGGTTGTGGCAGCATGCAGGTCCGATGCGATATTCGAGTTGCCCAAGAAAATGAATCCCCCCACCCGATAGGTGGTGACCATGCTATCCGCGGTGGACGCGCTGTAGGAGGGCATGATCATTTGCCCAAGTTTGTCATCGAGCGTCATGCGCGCAAGAGTCGCTTCTACCCAGTTGTCATCGGGTTCGCGGAGGGGCCGTCCACCGGGCGAACGCAAGGGATAGGCGGGCAAAAGCATTCGCGCTTCCGACGAGGCCGCCTGCTGGACTGAGAATTCCGATAGCGCCGGAGCGGTTGTTTCTTCTCCTGTTGGCAAGAGCGTAGAACACAGAACCTCGGACTGGGCGGAAGCCGCCACTGCCAATTTCAGCGCGACTATGAGTGCGGCGATAAGAATCGTGGTGCGCATTCCGAAATGATGTTCACCCTCTGGAGCGGACTTCAACGAGATTCCATCCCGTGGCGTTCGTTGTGGCTCACCCACCAACACTCCGCCACAAGGTGTTCTCCCTCCCTTACTTTGTCCGCAGGATCGAAGCTCGATCCAACACTCTTGACGCCGCCATTCAACCCGGCCCAGCAACTTGCCCGTTGAACCCGCAAAAGAGCTGTGCACAAACCAATCCCTTGCACTACAGCCCCACGCAAGGAGTGCAGCTCTAAGCCAAAGAAGGTGACGGTTCCTCCTCAGAGCTCGGAGCGGAGGAATCCGGCGGTGCTTGATTCTCAAACGTTTCTGGCTCTTCGAGGGTGACAACGGTTGTCGGCTTGGTCTCCTCCGCTTGGGATTGCAGCTCCTCCACCGGGCGTGAATTCGGGTGCTGGAGCACTTCGAACCGATAGTTCTCTATGTGGATGGTCTTGTCATCACAGATGGAAATCTGTGCAGAATACTTCTTTTCGAGGCGCCGCACCACCTCCCGATAATTGCGCTCAATGAAGGATTTCACTTGAGGATGCACAATCACACGCAAGTCGGGCGCTGGGACGTATTTCGCGAGCTTGGCGACAATGTCATACTTTATCTTAATCCAGATCTGTTGCTCGTTGAGGACGATGCCGGCTCCCTGGCAGTAGGGGCAGTCCGTAAAGAGGGTCTTGCGCAGGCTTTGCCGCACTCGCTTGCGAGTCATCTCCACGAGGCCAAACTCGCTGATATTCGAGACCGCCGTTTTCGCATGGTCTTTTTTGAGATAGGCCCGGAATTCGTTGAGTAAGGTCTCGCGATTGCGGGGATCGCGCATGTCGATGAAATCGATCACGATCAGGCCGCCGATGTCGCGGAGTTTGAGTTCGCGGGCAATCACCCGAGCCGCCTCGAGATTCGTTTTCAGGATCATCTTCTCCTGATCGTCCTTGCCCACGAATTTGCCTGTGTTCACGTCGATGGCGGTCAATGCTTCTGCTTCATCAATGATGATGTAGCCACCGCTCTTCAGCCACACCTTCCGTCGGCGGGCTTTCTCGAGCATGCGATCCACTTGGAAGTGTGAAAAAATGTTCTCGACCCCTTCGTAGACTTTGACGCGGTCCACGAGTTCCGGGATCATATTGGTAAGGATTGCGCGCAGGTTTTCGGCCTCTGTGCGCGAATCAATGAGAATCTCAGAAATGCTCTCATCAAACACATCGCGACAGAGCCGATAAAGAATATCGCTATCGTCGTAGAGCAGGGCGGGGGCACGCGACGTAGCTTCGCGTTCTTGGACCTTACGCCACTCGTTGAGCAGGAAATCCACATCTTTGCGAATCTCTGCTTCCCCCCGATCCACTCCCGCCGTTCGAACAATGAAACCAATGTCTTTGAGCCCGCGCTCCTCTCGAATCTGACGGAGCAGGCGCTTCAGGCGCTTTCGCTCTTCCACGCTTTCCACACGGCGCGAGACTCCCCCCTCCTCCCGCGCGTATGGCAACAACACGAGATAACGCCCCGGAAGCGAAAGATAAGTCGAGATCCGTGCTCCCTTGAGGCCGATTTCCTCCTTGATGACCTGCACCATAATCTCGTCGCCTTTATGCAAGGCCTCTGGGACGCTCGGAATCCGCCGAGGATGCACACGGGCAGGAGGTACAGCTGCTGGCTGAAGTGGCTCAACTACGGCCGTTGAGGCAGATGGCGCAGCGAGTTCCGCTTCCGAGACTCTTTCCTCAGCAATCCACTCGGGCACAACCTCAGCAACTTCTTCAGCTTCTTGTTCCACTGCGGAGGCTGCTGCCACTTCGAGCTCGGGTGCTTCGACCAACAACTCGGGGATGGAAACTTGCAAGGGGGCCTGCGTTTCCAGCACCCTCTCCTGCTGGGAAGCTTCGGGAATTTCACCGGTTGTCTCGGATGGCGGAGCCACAGCCTCTTGGGTCTTGGCACGCGCTCGTTCCCGCCGCCGGCGCGCTTGCTCGCGACGGGATCGGCCAGTGCGCGTTTGCTTTTTCTCTGGGGGCGCTACGCTCTCCGTTGGCAGTTGGTCTGCAACTGCTTCGGGCGTTTCTCTAACGGCAACAGGCGACAGCAGCTCTGTGACCGTTTCCGCGACAACAGGTCCTTCTCCAAGCGTCTCCGTTTCGTCTTGGCCCGTGGCGCTTGGGACAGCCGTGGCTTTTCCCGCTGCACCAACCTCGGGTGCCTGTACCTCATGGGTTCTGGGCTCAAGGGCGGGAGGCGCTTCGGGCTGAGACAAGGCAACCTCTTCCTGAGGAACTGCTGTAGGAGCAGTTTCGGCCACACCGGCCTCGGCTTTGCGTCGCTGTCGCGTCCCACGCGTGCTTCGCCGTCGTGGCTTTTCCTCAGTCGTCGCAGTCTCCCGAACCTCTTCGGTTGGAGGCTTTTGCTCTCCGGCAGGGCTTGAGGGAACCTCTGGCCGGGTGGGCGCCGACGCGGGTGCTTGCTGCTTCACCTTTTTTCGCGAACGCGTGGAACGTTTCGGAGCTGGCTGTTCTACTTCCGATTGCGCGAGTTCCAACGCCGCGAGCTCAGCGACTGGTGAAACTTGTTCTTTCGTGTCCGTCGGAAGGCCGCCGAGCGTACCTGCGACTGGAGCCTCCCCAGCGATGGGCTCGGCCTGACTCTTCTCAGATTTTGTTTTTCGAGCGCTGCGCGAACGCTTGGGCGCTTCGTCGGCTTTTGATGTCTGCGTTTGAGTGGCCGCCTTCTTCCGTTGCGTTTTGCTGGTCTTACCCCGAGTGCTCGACTCAGTTGCACGACTTTTAGTGGACGAGGTGCGCTTGGAAGAGGTCCGCTTTTTTGCAGCGGACGCTCCTTCCGTGGGTTCTGGCTCTGAGCTTTTCTTGCGGCGCACGGCGTATTCGGCTGGCCCTCGTCGCTTCACAACGCGACGTCGCCCTGACGAGCGACGGGTTCGCTTGTTTGCCTCCGAACCTCCCCCTGCGTTTTCGTGACCTGCTGCAGAGTGAGGATCTGACCCTGTCCATCCCTCGTCGGACTTCTTCGGTCCGAAGAAATCCTCTTGCGAGTCTTTGTCGAGAGCAACGTCTGGCGGCAAGGTCGTTGGAGTAAAGATGTAACTGGTGGCTGTTCCCGACTGCGATGTTTTTTGACGCTCACCTTTTCGCCGGGATTTCTGATTATTCTGTTTTTTAGGCTTCGCAAAGGGCGTGAATACGTCGTAAGGATTCGTTGCAGCACGCGTCCCCGGGATCACGTCCGCACCCGGCCGCGGCGGGGTCCATTGCGAACGAGGCGGGTGTGGGTGTTGCTGCCGCTGCTGGTTGGGCTGGGCGCGACGATTCTTCTTTCGTTGTCGACGCCGCTGCTCGCGGGATGTTGAAGGCGCGACGTTGCTGGGAGGTTCGGCTTGTTGAACTTCTGCGCTCGGGATCGCTCCCTGCTGAATAGGTGGTTGCGTGGCTTGCTCGGGCGCAGATGCCGCCGGAGGAAACGAGGCGCCTCCGGTGGAGGTTGAGGCAGCGTGGTTGGAGGGTTGAGGTTGCTGAGTGCCCGCAAAGCGCTTTTTGCCACCGCGCCGCCCGCGGCGACGGCGACGCGACTTTCGCGTCTCCATTTGGGGCTCTTTCACCGCAACCTCCGTGGGCACCTCCGAAGGAGTGGCTGTGGTCGTCGCAACGACCGCAAGTTCCTCCTCGGTCGGTTGGTACTCACTGGGCGCCGCCTCTTCGGTCGCAGCCGCGGCTTCACCCTGTTTTTCGGTCCACAGTTGAAGCCGCAAGTCGGGCCGGACGTCATCGAAATGCAGGAAGGCATTCCGCTCGAGCCCGATGTTCACGAAGGCAGCACTCAGCCCCGGCAGGACGCCTTCGACACGTCCTTTGTAGATGTTGTTCAGGATCGTCTTGTCTTCAAGTGATTCGATATAAAACTCGGTGAGCTGATCGTCCTCCAAAATGGCGACTCGCAACTCCCGATCCTCGACATTGATCAGGACTCTTTTCATGCGGGAAATGGAATTCCTTATTTAGTCTTCGGGCGCGCGTTCGCCTGCGCCAGAGTCCGCTGCTACTGGCATACTGAGACTCGTCGCAGACCTCCTCGGCAGAGAACTTGCTCTCAAAATCGTGTGATCGCGCGCACCATTTGCGATGCCGATTTACTCGTATCGGCTCCACACATCGCCGTGGAGATGTTCACCATTTGTACTAAACTGATGAACGCTGTTTGTTCCCCCCAAAGTCAAATGCTTTTCGGACCGCAAGAGCATGCTCGCCCTGAGATGAGACACTGCCGCAAGCGGCTCGCGGGCCTGCACTCAGAGGCCCTTCTGGGTTCCATCACAGGACGTGGTCCATGGTGATGTGGGAGGTCTCAAATATGCGATGGAACACCGCCCCTGCAGCCCCGAGCGGACCGAGATCCACATCAAGATGACTGATCACGATTTCTGTATTACTCAGGATAGGCTCCAAGGCATGACGACGGGCCGCTGCTAACGCCTTCTCGAAAAAAAGGTCTTGCGCCCGGCACACACGACCACTCAGCACGATGGTTTCGAGGTCAAATAAGTTCACGACTGTCGCAATGGCTTTGCCCAATGCCTTGGAGAACTCGTCGAAGACATGTCGAGCGACCGAATCCCCACGTCGCGCCAGCTCCGCGACTTCGCGAGCATCCTGCGCATTTAGGCCCGCACGTTTGGCAAGTCGCAAGATACCTGCTCCAGAAGCGGTGTTTTCCAATGCATCAGGGCAAACCAAGAATCCTTCCACGTTGGGCTCCCCTGCCGGCACGTAGCCGAGCTCGCCCGCAAAGCCTTGTTTCCCGGTGTAAATGCGGCCGTCAAGATAGAGCCCAAGCCCCAGTCCATACCCAACATTGATTACCGCGAAGGATGTTGATTCGCGACCCGCGCCAAACCAATACCAGCCATAGGCCATCATTCGGGCGTCGTTTTCTACAATGGCGGGAACTCCAACCACGTCCTCAATCCATCGGGCCAGGGTCGTGCTCAGAGCTGAGGTTGAATTTCCTGTCGAAGACGCAGAGATCACCAAACCGGGAAGAGCCAACCCCACCCCTGCCACAGGATGCAGGCGTTCGCCGCAAGTTTGCACAAGCGTGCAAATGACGTGTTCTAACCAAGCACAATATTCTTCCGCAGACGAGAGTTGGGGAGTGGGCTCCTCCACGCGGGCCAGCAGATGTCCTCCGAGGTCCACCGCCACTGCGATCGTGGCGCTTTTACCGATGTCGATGCCAATCACTGAAGCGGCATCTTGGACTAAGCGCACGGGGATGGGCCAACGTCCGCGAGGAATCACTCGAGGGGGTTCCTCAACGGCTAATCCCTCCCTCACCAATTCTTCCACCAGCTCAGAGGTGTGGGGCACATTGAAGCGAAGAATCTTCGCAATATCGCTACGCGAGATTGGCCCATGTTCGCGCACCACCCCGAGGATGGCATGCTTGCGCAGGCGACGTTTTTCCTGACTCCGATCCAATGGAGTATCCGACTTAGGAATGACCACAAGATTGGGAAAAACTGGAATCCGAAGGTCCGTGTTCAGCTTCTTGGCCACGTTGATGTACCCTACCTCACTCAGTCACTATCTGATGAACATCGGTGATAAACAGACTCTGATCAAAAGTTTATGGTCAAATAATATCGAGCTTTTTCTTCAACGCCCGCGAACCAAGGGACAACTTACGTTTTTACTGTGGCAGACAAATCGCGATCGCTACCTCAACGGGCCTCGTGTCGCAGGGAGGATTGCGGAGCTCATCTCCCCGCTCATCCAAGTCGTGCGATGAATCTCGCATTCGTCTCGTAAATCCCATTGCATTTTTGCTCGAATTACCGACGATCGGCGATACAGGTTTTATGGGAGCGCAAGTGGCTGAGTGTGTGAAGTACGTTGAGCTGCGCGCGATAACTTGCCAAGAGTAGCCGTGTCCGTCGGGAGGCGAACAAACAGGTTTCTCCATGAGCGAACTCATTGCGGGTAAATATGAAATCCTCGAAGTGATCGGCCGCGGGGGTATGGGGACTGTTTACAAAGCCCGCCAACACAACCTTGACCGGATCGTTGCGCTCAAAATGCTATCCGAGGAAATGGCCTCCGATCCGGAGTTTCGGGCTCGGTTTCAGCAAGAAGCGCAAGTGGTGGCGCGCCTCAATCATCCGAATATTGTCGCCGTCTACGACATCGAACCCTACCAGGCGACCTTCTGCATTATCATGGAGTTCGTGGATGGCAAAAGCCTGCAAAAGATCATTGATGAGGGGGGATTGCCAGAGCGCGACGTTTTACTGATCGGCGCTCAAATCGCGCGCGCTCTTCACTATGCCCATGAGCAGGGCGTCGTACATCGTGACGTCAAACCCGACAATATTTTGGTGACGCGGGAAAACATCGCAAAAATCACCGACTTTGGAATCGCTCGGTTCCGCGAATCGAAACTGCGAACCCAGACCGGAATTAGCATGGGAACCCCGCGTTTCATGTCCCCAGAACAGGTGACGGGGAAGAATGTGGATGGGCAGAGTGACCTTTATTCGTTGGGAGTATGTCTGTACTACGCGCTTACGGGCAAAGTTCCGTTTGACGGCGAGAACGCAATCGCCATTGCTACGCGCCATATTTACGAGTCTCCAGTCCCGCCGTCTCAACTCAATCCGTCGATTTCTGCTGAGGCAGAGAAAGTCGTTATGCGCGCCCTTGAGAAAACCAAAGCGGAGCGCTTTGCCACAGGCGAAGAAATGGCTCAAGCGTTGGAGCAAGCTGCGGGTGCCAAACGACCGATTGTCGTTGGGGGAAGCTCAGTTACACCTGTTCCAGACGGGGCAACTCGGCGAATGCCCACTCAGACGACACCCTCGGGCGTGTCCCCCGACACGGGCTGGCGGACGCCTACGGGGCTTCGAAAGATTCTTCAGCTGGGCCCAGAAAGTCCTGCAGAAGCTACAGAGGGATCGCCCCCCACCCCCCCCCGCCTCACCACCCGGATTACGGAGGCACCCATTGTCACTGACGCAGGCCGTTCAGCTTGGGACTTCGTCAAGCGGTATTGGATGGGGATCGGAGCCGTTGGTTTGGTGCTCCTCGCGATCCTCTACGTCGTACAGGCCCATCGCTCTGCAGACTTGCTGACAACTCCATCCCCTCAAACCGGAGTTAGGGAACCAAGGCCGGGCGAGATTGGAAAACGCTTTGAGGAACTCGATGGGCAAGTCAAAGCGCTGTTGGCAGAGGGGCGCGCCTTGGAAGCACGGCAGCTGGTGACAGAGTTTCGCACCGCCCACCCGCAAGCGGAAACCAGTGCGGTCGAGACTTTACTCGACCGAGTCAATGCTGCCTTGCCTTTGAGTGAAATCGAGGAGTTGACGAAACGTCGGGACGAGAAAGGCAAACGCTATTACCGCGACCCCAAGACGCTGGCTCTGGCACGGGCTTACCTTGAGGCAGCTCGGGAGCTTTATGCAGGCATGCAGAAACCGTATCCGGGAGAAGGCTACCTAAAGCTTCTGGATCAGAACTCTGGACCTAATCGCATCGAGAACGACGAGCAGCGCGCCAATCAGGCATTCGCGCGTGCAAAGGAATTGGTCAATTTTCCGGAGCGCTGGGAGGAAGCAGAACAGGCGCTTGTTGAAGCAATCGGCTATGCCCCAGATCGATATCAATACTGGCTTGAGCTTGCGAAGTTGTACCGAAACAACATGTTCATAGACGATGCGCGCGTCCTGTTGCGGTACATTGAAAACCATGCACCCAAAAACACTCGCGAATACCAAGAAGCAAGCCAGCTGCTGCGTGATCTCGAGAAACCAGTATCGGGTCCAAGGCCCACGCCATCCAGCTAATTGACCCGCACTCGAGGTCTCCCACGCCTCTTCCATCGAGCGATACTTTGTCTCCAGTGGACAAAGAAAAGCAAGCGGCCGGATGATTCTCCTCCTCTGAAAAGCGAGGGGTGGCTCATGAAAAACAACTGCGCACATGGCTAAAAGCGGTCGCGCGCCGGCTATCCACTCCACGCAGGCTCAGCGAATAGAGGCGACTGATGAAATGTAAAGTCCGTACGCTACATTTGCTGAGTGCCCGGTTCGTCTAGCGGTCCAGGACATCGCCCTCTCACGGCGAAGATCACGGGTTCGAATCCCGTACCGGGTACCAAATTCTCCTCAGTGTGCCGCCTCCAACATCAAGAGTTTCCGACTTCAAACGTTCAGCGCCGCGCTATAACCTCCTTGTCGCAAAACCCACTTCGCATCGCATACCAAGCCGCGCACTCTTGCCTCACGACGGCCAAGAGAATGAAACCTTTCGTCCGGCTTACGCTGAGCCGCACCAGCAGTTCAGACGTGCGTAAACACAAGTTGTCGCAGCTGGCCATGATGGTCTCCCCCAGGATTCCTCTCTCTGTTTTGCTCCCCACTTCGCCTTTCACATTATTCATGCGTTCGAGTCCATACGTCGCCCCAGCGACGAGTTGGTCCATCTTCGTGGAACCGTTTTTCAGCTTCACCAGAAGCCAATTGGCAGTGGTTGGGAACAGTTTAGTGGTATGCCAGACAGAGCCGTCTCTATCCGCTAATTCCACCGCCAGATTCTATTCCGTGGCCTCAGGGTTTCCACAATGAACCCTTCATGATAGCCGCTTTCGAGATTTCTTAGATGGAGGAACCACTTGGCTACAAAACTGCCAGACCAATCGTCTGTGCGCGAGGTGAACGTGGGTAAAGACGCGTTGTCCTGTATAGCGGATGTCCCTTGTCACTTCGAGCGCGCTGATCTAATCGCCCTGAAACGCTCGCATTCTGATTCCGCAAGGCAGCATACTGAAAACAGCAAGTCACCTTTGAGGTTTGTGCTCGGAGGCAGAGCGGATCGACTGGCAAGTGTGCAAGTGATAAGCGACCTCATTGCGGTCGCGATCGCGTTTGGCCCCCCATTAGCAAGCGCAATCGTAGAGGCCAATCCCGCCAGGTAAACGAAGGGGTCACATTGGTTTGTTAAGGCATTCCATAGATATTTGCGACTAAGGAGAGAGCGCTAGGGTTTTACTCGCTATTTGTCCTTGCGGTGCCCCATTTGCGCTTACGTTTCAGTTACCATTTTGCTGAGGACAGAGCTGAGCCTCAGCGGCGAATTTGTCGGGCGCAGTGCACCAGGCGCTGCGACGTTTAGTCAACTTGCTTTCATTGATTCTTGGCAATTTTGCCGCAGAGCGACCGCTGTCGAACGTGTAATGATCTGAGTCTGAAATAGCTTGGATCGGTCGCTCCTCGAAAATTTAATTCAAGGTGTTCCCGTTTTCTGCGGTGTTCCTCCAGCCTTGGGTGTTTAGGGGACACAAGGAGCGGTTTCTGAAAGTGGCCGCCCCCCACAGCCCTTGGATCCTTAACGCGAAAGTACATATGCGTAGAACGTGAAAGTCAGTGCCGACCCGCTCTCCTAAGTGCTAACGCACAGAGAAAGGATTCTGAACCGGGGTTACGACATCCACGTTGCTCGATGACGGCGTTACGATGGTAAGGCCCTTGGCGCTTATCCGTACGCGCGCCAAGGGCCCCTTACTCAACTGCAAAATCCATCACACCCTAAGCCTGGACCTTCAGTCGAATTCGATCCGGCTGATCTGGACAGGGGTTGGTACGCTTCCCAATTCGTTCCACCCCTTGGTACTATTCCATGTCCCATCGTTTGCGAACCGTAAGCTGTAGGCAGGATTCGACTGGAGACTGGGGGATGGATCAGGGAGCCACAACGCTAAACTCACCGTTGAGGGAGGCGTCGGAGGGAGAGTTGCCGTTGCGGTGATCCCCCATGTGTGGCTCTCGCCGGGTTTGATTCGGCGAATATCCACCACTGGGACGGGGATCGTATCGAGTGCCGTATTGCCACCATCTGTCACCACTAAGTACACGGGGCGGTAATAATAAGGTGGAGCCCACCCCCTATTCTCTATCGTCACGAATGCAGTGAAGGGTTGCCCAGAGACTATCTTTTGAGGTAAAGTCGCTGAAGTGAGTACAAGACGATAGCCAAGGCGCTTGGTAATCTCTGGCCAACATCCATTGGTTTGGAAGTTTTGGATCACAGTCGGGTGATAGTCTTGATGAAGGAACGTCCAGTGTAATCTCTGCATCTCTGCGATTGCGTTGGAGCAAGTGGCATAGCTTCCCGGATTCGCAGTCTCTCCACCGATCGGAACGTAAAGTGTATCGGTGCTCAAGAAATCCTTCTGAGCTTCGACGTTTCCACTTGCATACGTCCCCCAATCATCTTCAGAAGCCAAGAACGCATCGTTGTGGTGGCCAACGCGTGCGACGCCAGCCGTCGTGAAGGCGGTTTCCTCGGTGACTCGTTCGCCCGGCCAGAGAGCATCACTCCCAAAGGCAGGATCCTTGAACCACGGCCGACGAATAAGGATAAAACGATCCGAGGGCAGATAGGTCAAGAGCTGATCGATCACCCAGCGACGCCAATACGCTGATGGCAAGTTATAGACTGCGTAGGAGGTGTTTGGCTCGCGGTAGTAGTAGGTGCTATGCCACTCGCCCCAAGCCCCGATGATTCCTGCATAGAAATACGCGATCACATCTTTATTCGCCTCAAGCACTGGCTGGAGTTGGGCAAGATGCTGAACTAAGTAAGTCGGCGAGGCCTCCTTGGGCGGAACAGACGGGTTTTGGGAGGGGTCGGTGTCGTTGTACTTGATGCGCACAATCGATTTGAGGCCAGCCTGTCGAATGAGGGCAAACCCCGACGTGATGTTATCCAGTACCGCTTGCGGAATTGTGGACGAAGTATAGTTGTCCAGTCGGATGTCGTTGTAAACGAGACGGGCTCCTCCGCTGGCAAACGACTGATAGTCAATGTTCAGATCGGTGATGTCTCCTCCCCAACGGAAAACTCCTCGCTCGGGATTGGGTACGTCGCTAGCGCTTTCGGTGTAAGTTACATTCTGGAAGGAGCCTATGGCCCGGAGATTGTCGTAGGCCACGGCAAAACTTCCACCGGTATTCGCGCCCTGATTTTGCATGCCAATGCGCCATTCTACGATATTGCTGCGGTCGAGTCCTGCTTCGGACCCAGCCGATTGCTCAAGCCATGTACTAGTGGGACCAAGATCCACGGTGGTCCACCCCGTGCTCGTAGGAAAAGCCACGGTTACCGCAAAATAAGTGCCGTCGGCATCGATAAGCCCAACCCACAGATTCTTATTCGTCGCGGCAGGATCACCATAGACGTCAAGCGTGATCTTTTGATGTCCCAGGATGTTTTTGGGGATACCGAAGCGCTTTGCAACCACGCTCGCTGCCCACGCCGTTGTACTTAGCGAGTGGGTAGTCGCGAGGGCGTGGTCGGTTGGACCACCGGGGCCCCCGGCAGAAAAGCGTGATCGCCCTGCACTACATCCAACATTACTCACGTCACGCGTGCGAAAAGCCGCGTTCGCATGATCATCGTAGAGCGAACAATCATCAATGGTAATGGTTGCCGGCGAGGGAGTGGGTGTGGCGAGCGTATAAAGTCCCACGGCAATGTCCCATGCTCCACTATTCCCATCGCCGTAGAGCACCTTAATGGTGGATCCTAATCCACCCGGGAAGGCCTGAGTGATATTCCCCGGCATCGTGGTAGAGAGAGGAATTGCAAGTTCGACATTCGTGGTGGCTCCTGAGGGGCCCCACGCACTCACACTACTGGGTGTCGCTGGGCCGTTATTGAAGTTAGCAGTCGTCTCACCATACATCGAAGCGCCAGCCACCAGCAGATCCGACCCTATGCCAGCGCCGAAAAGATTAAAGCCCGTCGCAGTATTATTGTCGCCGTCTATCCCAATGAACTCATTGCCGTCGAAAACATTGCTGTTATAACTTTCGATGCGGATGTAAAGCGCCTGGCTGTCATTCGCCAGATAGACAGCCTTGACGTCACGGCCGGAGCCACCATCTCCGCTCGGATCCGTGACCATGGCAGGGAGAATCCCGTCCCAATCGTCAAAGTTTCCATCGATTGCGATACCCGGCGCCCACGTTCCAGCCCAAGAAAGCGCGGCTGCGCCCACGAGAGCCGACACGAGAGCATGTTTTCCAAACGCTGCCATTGTTACCTGTCCTCCTGTTGTTTGCGCACACGTGTTTTGTGTTGACACTGACAGGGTACAACGAGTCACGATCTTTTTGTCTACCAAAAAAAACATAATTACTCTTTTCTTGTATGTAGAAAAGTGCGGCTTGCGCTGGATTCTCCCGAAAGAAAGGTCAAGCTTTGGCTAAAACACCTTACATTCTAATCACAGGTGGAGCGGGGTTCATCGGTAGCCATCTCGCCGCAGCTTGGCAAAGTCGAGGTGCCAGGGTACGAGTTTTGGACAATTTTCGAACGGGCAGACGGGAGAATCTTGAGGGGCTGGAAGTAGAAATCATCGAAGCGTCTGTGACCGATGGCTCCGCCGTTCGCGACGCTGTGCAAGGGGTCGACGTTGTCCATCACCTTGCCGCCCTCGTCAGCGTCCCAGAGAGCATGGAGAAACCGACCGAAACGGAACACATTAACGTGGTAGGGACAATCTGCCTACTCGAAGCGGCGGCCAAGGCGGGAGTTCAGCGGTTTGTATTTTCGTCCACATCGGCGGTCTATGGCAACGTAGAGCGCGAGAAGCACTCTGAGACCGATCTACCGGCTCCGGCAAGCCCCTACGCGATTAGCAAATTGGCAGCGGAGTATTACGTCATGCTTGCCGATGGCCGCAATGGGATGAGGACCGTTAGCCTTCGCTACTTCAACGTCTTTGGCCCACGACAAGATCCCAAATCGCCTTATGCGGCGGCTGTTTCCATTTTTACACTCCGTGCGTTGCGAGGTGAACCGTTAGTCATTTACGGCGACGGCCTCCAATCGCGAGATTTTATCTTTGTGGAGGACATTGTGGCGGCCAATCTTCTTGCAGCGGAAAAAGGAGAAGGAGTTTACAATGTGGGGCGCGGAGAGCGTCTGAGTGTGTATCACTTGGCGGAAATCATCCGAGACCTCACAGGTTCTACCTCGCCAATCGAGTACGCGCCGCCGCGTCCGGGGGATGTCAGACATTCTTGCGCGAATTCCCAGCGCCTCCGCTCGCTGGGCTGGTCGCCTGCGGTGCCTCTTGCGGACGGCTTGGCCAAAACCATTGAATGGATGAGAGACGATTTTGCAATGGGAGGGAAACTCTCATGAAACTACGGTCAAGGTCCTTGGCTAAGCTATGCAGCCTATTGGCAACAGCGGCGCTGCTGGCGGGGTGTGAGCAAAAATCCGATTCGCCGTCCCCTGGGAAAACACTTGTCCGCTACGCACGCTGGGGGTTACCCGAAGAAATTCGGGCCGAAGAGGGGTTGCTAAAAGTTTTCGAGAAAGAGAACCCCGACATACAGGTGAAGATCGAGTACTGCTCGTGGGGTGAGTACTGGAACAAGCTGCAGGCCCAGATGGCTGCGGGAAGTGCGCCGGACGTTTTCTTACTCAATGGGGGTTACGCGAACGACTATGCTGCGCGCGGACAGCTGGAGAATCTTCGTCCGTGGCTGGAGAAAGACACAAGCGTATCGCTCTCGGCGTTTTACCCGCAAACGGTCGACATCTTTCAGTTCGACAACGGATTATGGGGCATGCCTCGGGACTGCAACACCGTCGCAATGTACATCAATAAATCGTTATTTGAGAAATTCGGGGTGGAGTTACCCAAGCCCGATTGGACGTGGCAGGATTTTCTGGAGAAAGCTCGCAAACTGACGAAGGATGAGAATGGCGATGGGCGCAACGATATTTTTGGCTTTAATGCCGGCTACGACTCTATGGAAGTACACTGGGGATATTGGGTGTGGCAAAATGGCGGGCAAATCCTGAACATCGAACGCACCAAATGCTTGCTGAACGAGCCAGCGGCGATTGAGGCCTTAGAGTTCTATGCTGGGCTTGTGACGAAAGAAAAAGTTGCACCTGACACCGCTCAAAGCTCCACCTTCGGGAGCAATATCTTCCTTACCAATCGCGTGGCAATGTCAGCAGAAGGTTCTTGGATGCTCAAAGCTTTCTCCGAAGCTCAGCATTTCAAATGGGCGATTGTTCCTCTCCCGCAAGGCAAGAAGAAAGCTGCACCCGTTAATGGCCTTGCCAATGCAATGTATGCAAAGTCGAAGAACAAGCCAGCAGCGTGGCGCCTGATAAAGTTCTTCGCGTCACGTCCATACCAAGAACTCTTGGCCCGCTCGGGCACGTCCATCCCTGCGATGCGTGCGGTCGCCGAGTCCGAGGTCTACCTCGATCACAAGGTTGAAGGCAAAGAATACTTCCTTGAGCAGCTGAAATACGCCCGCCCCCTGGATTTTACGCGGGGTTTTGGGAAGTGGGAAGACGCGATCCGCAGCGAGCTCGAACTCGTGTGGCTTGGCAAGAAGGACGTAGCGGCCGCAGCTCGTGATGCGGCGAAAAAGGTGGATGGAATTTTAGCGCAGGAACAAAAGCATGGGACCAACAAATAAGCGACCTCATCTGAGGAGGGGCTCACCGCTTGCGCGACTGGAGCGACAGTGGGGTCTGTTGCTGAGTGGACCGTTCATTGCCGGGCTTGTCTTCTTCTTCCTCGGTCCCATCCTCGTTGCCCTTGGGTTAGCATTTTATCGGTGGGATAATCTCACTCCGCCGGCGTTCGTGGGACTGGCAAATTGGAGACGGCTGTTTGCTGATGCCCTGTTTTGGAAAGCTCTCGGCAATACGCTTTACTTCGTGGTAGGCACCGTTCCGACCGGCGTGGTATTGTCGCTTGTTCTGGCCTTACTGGTCAACGTACCACTTCGAGGCATAGGAGTGTTCCGCACTCTCTATTTCACGCCAGTGGTAACGTCTACGGTGGCGGTGGCCCTTGTTTGGACGTGGTTTTACGACAGCAATTATGGGGTGTTTAATTTCCTTATCGAACGCGCCTGCCAGCTCGTCGGTCTTCCTGCGCCAAAAGGGATTGCGTGGCTCAACGACCCGCGAACGGCAATGCCGGCGATCATGGCGATGAGCGTGTGGAAGGGGCTGGGCTATAATATGGTGATCTTCCTCGCAGCTCTGCAAAACGTTCCGCGCGAGCTCTATGAGGCAGCCTCGATTGACGGCGCCAATCGAATCCGCCAATTCTGGCACGTCACCCTTCCGGGTATCTCCCCCGTTCTCTTCTTTGTCGTGGTGACGTCACTCATCGGTTCGTTCCAAGTGTTTGATCAAGTCTACATCATGGCACGCGATGGCAGGCCAGCCAACAGTACACTTACCCTCGTCTACTACCTCTACCAAAATGCGTTCCGGCATCTCGACATGGGTTACGCCTGCACCATCGGAATGGCTTTGTTCACGATCCTTGGGGTAATCACCTCGTTTCAGATGTTCACGCAAAAACGGTGGGTGCACGTATGAAGACCAAACTTCATGCATACTCGTCTGTCGGCTCGCGCTACGTATTGCTGATCGCCATTGCGCTCGTGATGATCTTCCCGTTCGTGTGGATGGTGAGCACCTCCGTGAAAACCCTCGAGGAAGCTTTTGTGTATCCCCCGCAATTCTTACCGCGGTATCTTCATATCGAAAACTATCGTCGCCTTTTCGACGCTGTTCCAATGCTACAGTTTCTTTACAATAGCGTCAAGATCACTGGGCTAACCGTTTTGGGAGTGCTTTTGTCGTGTTCCATGGGCGCCTTTGCATTGGCTCGGCTGGCTTTTCCGGGTCGGAGTCTGCTCTTTGGAGCGATGCTCGTCACCCTGATGGTGCCTTGGCAAACCACCCTGATCCCCGTGTTTATCTTGTTTCAAAAATTGGGCTGGAAGGACACTCAATACCCGCTTTGGGTGCCGGCGTTCTTTGGCAACGCGTTTGCGGTCTTCTTTTTGCGGCAGTTTTTTCTTGGTATCCCCCGCGATCTCTACGAGGCGGCCCTTGTTGATGGCCTTACGCCCCCAGGAATCCTTTTTCGTATCTTCGTCCCACTCTCAAAGCCTGCCCTTACGACGTTAGGCGTGTTTACGTTCATCGCAAGCTGGAACGACCTCTTAGGTCCACTTATCTACTTGGATACCCTCGAAAAAATGCCCCTGACTGCAGGACTGAGTTTTCTTCAAACACAGTATAGCAGCAACTGGCCCATGATGATGGCTGGCGCCGTCATTTCGATTTTACCTGTTCTCCTGATCTTTTTGATGGCTCAACGCGTTTTCATCCAAGGCATCGCCACAACGGGGCTAAAAGGTTAACCCAAAGCCAACGTACCTTAATGGGATGCCCATTCTGTTGGATCGAGTGTCTGGGCGTTGTGCAAAGCCAACCTTAGACGTAGCCGAGCGAGCAATGATATGAGTCCTTCTGCCCCCTTGGCAGGCAGCGCTATTTTCCCGAGATGCGCATCTGACAGCGAGCAAGCGCAGTTCAACTGGGTTCCCATGACTTCTATCCCCGCGTTACTACCTGCTCTGACAACACTGGGGGAGCTAACTCGTGCGGCCCCCCACTTCAAAAAGCGGAAAGCCCGACAGTAAGTATGCAAGCCATTTTGCTAAAACATTGAGAAATTGACAAATGTGGCGCAATAACTTGTAGGAGGGCTATTTTGGTGGAGCAACACACCGGGGCAACAGCGCACACAATTTTATCGCACCCTTAAGCGCGGATGAGACAGTGGCAACACGAATTGAAGTCGTTTTTCGAGCCACGACTCGCGTGAGGGGCACTTTGTTCTCACACGAAATTAATCACGGTTAGCTTTCTCTGTGGCATTCGAAGGCACAGCTGAAGCTGCCTGCATTCACAAGCCCAAAAGCGTTCTCCCTCACCCAAAAAAAAGTGATACCTGAAGCCTCTTTTTGTTTGACCAACAATAAAATACCTGATTTTTTGTACCAGCGAAAATAAAGCATGAGTAAATTCAATAAGTTACTCGTGCAGATTTGAAAGAGAGTGAGGTGCTCTAGCTATGAAGCAACGTCGGGGCTTTACCCTTATCGAACTTCTGATCGTCGTCGCAATTATCGCGATCCTCGCGGCGATTGCTGTGCCGAACTTCCTTGAGGCGCAGACTCGTTCAAAGGTTAGTCGAGCCAAAGCTGACCTTCGGTCGCTTGCCACTGCGGTTGAGTCTTACGTGGTCGACAACAACAAGTACATGCCGTTTGTGGTGCCGGTTCGGGGCCTCTTGGGGGAACTTCAAATTCATCTGCTTACCACCCCTGTGGCGTACATCAGTTCCATACCCAACGACGTCTTTCAGGCTGGTAAACCGAAGCTGTCCACGACCTGCCCGTACAAGAACTACGACGACTACTACGGCATGATCCCACGCTACTTTGTCTACAGCACGAACACTTTTCTGCTAAACGGGCAGACAGGCTGGACACTGCGCTGTATGGGGCCGGATCTGGACTTTGATCTGTGTGGCTGCCCGTCGGACAACGACTCGGCAGTTCCGGAAAACGGCAAGTACGACCCAACGAACGGGACAGTGTCGAATGGCGACATACTCCGAGCGGGTGGCGGGATCACGTTCTTCAAACAGGACTGATTAACGTAAGGACTCTTGGCGAATGAAGAGGCATCGCATCGCAGTCATCGGATGTGGCGACATGGGAAGCGCCCATGTTCGTGGGTTCGCACGACTTCCCAATTGTGAAGTTGTGGCGACGGTTGACCCGGATCCTACGGCGCTCAGCCGTTACGGAGTGACCTGGGAGGGGACAACCGTACCCCCGCATTTTACGGACACCGGCGAAATGCTGCGGGCAGTGCAACCGGACGCCTGCGTTGTGGCAGTGCCTGACATTCTTCACCGGCCAGTGACCGAACAGGTTCTGGCTGCTGGGTGCCACGTGTTTTTGGAAAAACCCATTGCCACAACGCTTGAGGACTGCGATGCGATCCTCGCAGCCGCCGAGGGGGCGGGGAAGATCCTGCAAATTGGTCTTGTTTATCGCTACGCAACGCTCTATCGGCGCATGGCGGAAATTGCACAATCTGCGGGTGCCCCCGTCTCCTTCATGTGGTGTAAAGAACTACGCCAGCCATTTCCGCAAAAGCCGTGGTTCTATTCACAGCAAGCCACAGGGGGCACGATCGTCGAGAAGGATTGCCATCACTTCGACATCTTTAACTGGCTTATCCAAAGTGAGCCTGTTTGCGTTGTTGCCAGCGGCGGTCAGCATGTATGGAAGTCGGGATCTGTGATCCGATGCGATTACTGCCCTGATCCCCCTCGCGAAATCGAACACATCGATACAGTCGACCACGCAATGGTCATCGTGGAATATGCCAATGGGGCGCGAGCCTGCCTGTTACTGTGCATCTACCTGCAACCGCGTAACGTGATGCCTGAAGGCCTGGAAATCGGAGCCATTTGCATGAACGGCAAGCAGATTTGTGCCTATGCAGACAGTCGCCTGGGCCACGGTGGAGCAGGGGAACCGTGGCAGATCGAGGAAATTGATCCCGTTTCGGACAGCGAGGGGCTCGGCCACATCGGATGCCAACGGCAACGCCGCGAGTTTCTCGAGTGCTTGGAGACGGGAAGACGGCCCTTCGCAGACGGTGAAGTGGGCCGCCGCTCGCTCATCATCGCATTGGCCGCCGAGCGCTCGATTCAAGAACAGAGACCTATCAAAATCGAGGAGTTACGGTAACTGTGGACGACCAAAGAGGAGAAGATTTGAGAGGCCAGCCGATCTATGTCTCTGCTCCGGGGCGAATTTGCCTCTTCGGAGAGCACCAGGACTATCTTGGATTACCGGTCATCGCTGCTGCCATCAATTTACGGATACGCCTGACGGCAATGCCGCGCGCGGATCACCTCTGCGTCGCTCACTTGCCCGATATTGGTCAGGACCGAGTGTTCAACCTTGATGCAGAGAATCGCTATGCCAACGAGCATGATTATCTGCCGGCAGCGATTAACGTGCTGCGACGTGAAGGTGTTCGATGGCCGTGCGGCTACGAAGTGACTGTTCGTAGCTCCATTCCCATCAATAGTGGCGCCTCAAGCTCGACAGCTCTTCAAGTTGCGTGGTGCGCTTTCTTGTTAGCTGCCGCGGGGGATCCTCGCGTCTACGACCGGCGCGAAATCGCTCTTTTGGCACATCGCTCGGAAGTTGTTGAATTCCATGCGCCGGGGGGCGTGATGGATCACTTCGCAACATCCTTTGGGGGCGTGATGTGGTTGGATACTCGTCCCCCTTACGAAGTCGTTCAGCTTCCGACGTCGATCGGCGAGTTTGTACTCGTGGATTCAGGAATTCCGAAGGACACGACAGGGGTCTTAGCAGCGAAACGTCGTGCTCTCGAGAATCTGGGGATTGACTTCGCCGCCTGGAAGGCAAGCGGTTACCCACCCCTTGATAACGAGTTGGCTAAGCGCGAAGGCGAGAGCCGCAAGCTTCTTGAGGGAACAATTGCGAACGCCCTGCTGACAGTTGCCGCGCGAGAACTCCTTACCCATGGAGTTAATGATGAGCGGCTGGGCCGGTTATTTACGCAACATCACGTGCATCTTTCTTCCAACTTGAGCGTCTCTCACCCCAGAATTGACGCTTTGTTGGAAGAAGGCCGCTTGGCCGGCGCATCAGGGGGCAAGATCAACGGCTCGGGCTGCGGTGGCTCATTCTTCCTCCATGCACCGGGACGTGGGATTATTGTTCACAACCATTTCTTCAAACAGAACTACCGCGCGTGGATTGTTCGTCCAACGTCAGGGGTCGAAGTCCGATCTACAAAATTGGAGGTCGCTGTATGAAGATAATTCCGGCTTTAATTGGTATGCTCTGTGCCACAACTGGGTGGGCGAAGCCCATTTGGCACCCCCCACTGGAGTTGCGCGCATCCAGCGATTCCCCCGCTCTCCTTTGCTTCACTGACCGCTCGAGCGTCTTGTGTCGGGAGTTGGACGAAGATGTGTGGACCGACACGCGCATCCTCGACGCAATGAAAAAGTTTCACGCGACCCAAATCGAGGCTCATGCGAAGGGCAGTGATGCTCTTTTCACCAAGTTTGAAGTCCCATGGGTTCCAACGCTCATTCTGTGGGACGGCCAAAAACAGCTTCGCCGCTTGGAACGAGAAAGCGACCGGCAGCAAATCCTTGGTTTTCTCCAAGGCAAAGTTATCGCGCAGACAGGAGGAAATGCCATGGGAGGGGGAGCGGCGGCTTCCACTGGTGTAGATCTGACATGCGAGATCGACCCCTCGGGTGACAACGCAAGCGGGAACCTGGATATCACTCAGCTCTGTGCTGGGTTGGTTGGCGATAACCTCCAAATTCAGATTACGTGCGCTGCAGCCCCGGAACTCAGGACAGCGGCGAACTACAACATATTTGTGAATGCTGACGGGAATGAGGACACAGGGGCTCAGACGGGAGGTGGATCGGGGGCTGACCGTCTCATCCAAGGCGCGTTTGTTTACAAGTTCTCTGGTTCAACCCCCGCCGAGTGGAAATGGGATAAAGTCGGCGCTGCTAACCTCGAAGTCCGTGGCAAGACGCTTGTGGTGTCTGTTCCCACAAACGCCTTAGGGCTAGCGGGAACGCCTCGGGTGTGGGTGGGAAGTCAAACTCCCGATTTCAAACCGGCTGATTGGGCGCCACAAACAGGACCATTAGCACTACCAGGCATGGGAGGCGCGGCAGCATCAAGTGCCGCTAGGGCAAGCAACGCCTCAGCTGCAAGCGGTGCCTCATCACAATCCTCGCCAGCTTCGGCGGCCAGCTCTGCTCCTGAGTTGAAAGGGGAAGCGAAAGCCACTCTCGAAGACCCCAAGGGTGACGCTCCCGCTCTATTTGACATTCAGACCGTAAATGCTGCATTGGACGGCGATAAGCTTTTGATTCAATTCGTCCTCGGCGGGAAGGCGCCTCTCAACAGCCTGCACATCTTTATCAACGCAGACAAACAGGACAACACCGGCTACTCGGATGGAGCTCATCCGGGCGCAGAGTTCATGATCGAGGGTACCACGTTTTACAAGCATAAAGCAGATGCCGGAACAGGGTGGGGATGGGATGCAAGTGGCGCTCTTACACCACCACCCGTACAACAAGGCAATACGGTCACCTACACAATCCCCTGCTCGCGAGTTGGTTTAACGAAGGGTTCTACCATTTCTGTTTGGTTCGCCACTACGGACGCAACGTGGAACACAGCGGATACGGCACCTGACAGCGGTGGGTGGACTTATCCACAAAAGTAAAAGGTGCGACGGCTGAGCATGCAAGCGATGTCTGGCAAATGGTGGAAAACAGCGATTAACGCAGCGGTAGCGGCGATGCTATTCACCCCGCAGCTGGACGGGCACGCGGCGTTGCGCCTGCGTCCGGCCGAACGCGGAGAGCTACGTCTCGAGCAAAATGGCACACCAGTGGCAGACGAGCAGCCGCGTTTTGTTGTGCAGGAATGGCAGGGAGTAGCCACGAAATCGGCGACTTCAAAGAACGCGGCATCGAAGGCGCGCGTTGGCTCCATCGTAGACATGCCTGACATAAAAGCTCAACTCCGTCCGTTGGGCGACGGCTGGAGCGCCCCTTACGAGCTCGCGACTCAGCGCGAAGGTGATCGCTACGTTCAGCGATGGCGATTTGCCAACGGGATCACTGTCAGCGCGCTCTGGGAACAAGTTGGGGATGCGATTCGCGTAACAGGCGAGGTGATGAATGAAACCCCCTCGGCCGGTCGGGAGGAAATTCCGATCTCTCTCATTCTCGCAATCCCAGTAGATGAAGCAAGCCTCGAGTGGTTGGCCGATTTGCGCCGTACTGATTCGATTCGAGGTAATGAGGAAAAGATCTCTGCGGTACCGACGACAGCCGGAAGTCGGGCCGCGATGTCCCGTTATCCGTTCGCTGCTGTGAGAGGGAAAACTAAATGCCTTGCCGTGGGCCTGCCGCTCGATAGCCCCAGAATCCATCGAGTCCGGTGGGATGGAAAACATGGTTGCCTGATTGCGGAAATTGATGTCGCGCTTTCCTCTGTCCCGGAGAAGTTTCCGAATCGAGCAAGTTTCACGTTCTGGCTATTTGATTTTCCACGCGAGTTCGGCTTCCGGGGGGCAGCGCAAACCTATTACGCATTGAACCCTACGTCATACGCAAAGCGCCTGCCTGAACAAGGCCAGTGGATGCCTTTTACGCAAATTGATAAGGTCACCCGCGCTCAGGATTTCTGTTTCAAATTTCACGAATATCATCCGGACATCTCGGTTGCGTGGGACTGGAAACACGGCGTATTGCCTTTGGTTTATTGTGAACCGCCCGTTCAATACATCAACCTCGATGATTCGTTCCCCAAGCAAGCCTCAGCTCTCGAAGACTACCTGGCAACATTGGACACGAAACAGGCGAGCCAAGTGCGTTCCAGTGGCACCTTTACTGCAGACGGTCATTTGCGTGCGACATGGGTGGATACACCGTGGGCAAAAGGAGCGCGGGTCCCCACGAATGGCGACCCAGAAATTCCCCGCACCGACAAGAACCCGGTAAATAGTTTCGACCAGAATTGGGCGCCATACCAAGAACTTTATCGCAGACATAGCGATGACTCACCGCTAGCTTGGCAGGGGGGTGGCAGGGTCGTTGATGGAGTAATCGGTGCGGTCGGCCGGGCCCTCTATCTTCCGCAGGGTCAAGAAGCGAAGCAAGAGTTGCAGCGGCTAGGGAGCCAAGAGCAAGGCAATGGAATAACGATTTCTTTCCGCGCGAAAACACGAGCAAAAGGCAAGCTCGTGGTGCGGGTGGCTGACGATGCAACGCAGGAGTTCACCCTTACTCCCACCATGGCAGAGTACCGAGCTCAATTCCCACGCTGGGGCCCTGCTCTAACTCTAAGTGCTCGCGAGGACGAGGTATGGGTTGATGGCTTGCGCATGGAGGGAGCAAGGGTGGAAAACGGCGAATTCGAGCGCGGAGAGCGCGATTCGGAAGCGGTCGCGGGACTCTACATGGACAGCTTTGAAGGCTGGGATTCCCACGAGCTTAATTTCAGGCAAGACCATCTGCGTTTGTCGGACTATCCGTTGACCTTCGACGCCCTGACGGGACGCACGGCACAGGTCATCATGTTCCACAACTACGAATTCGCAGCTGAAGCCGTACGACGACTTCGTGCTCGCGGACATATACTCATGGCAAACACGGTGCTCTATCAATGGCCGTGGTCGGCCCATTTTGTGGACGTTCTGGGAATCGAGATGCCGTGGGGACAATGGGCGACCTCAGAGCGATTAGATTACTTGCGCACGATGGCTTACCACAAGCCGTACTGCTTCCTGCTAAACGTGCGCTTTGAAACCTTCCGCGGCGAGAAAGTTGCAGAGTACTTCGCCCGGTGTTTCGCGTACGGCTTCTGGCCAGGCTTCTTTAGCCACGATGCCGCAAACGCCCCTTATTGGGAAAGCGGCTACTATGAGGAAGATCGGCCGTTATTCGTGAAATACATGCGCCCGCAGCAGCGCGTTACAGCAGCCGGATGGGAGCCGGTCACACTGGCTACTGTAAACACTCCCCAGCTAATCGTCGAACGGTGGGGGGGCGGACCTTACTTAGGGAAGCCTCTTTCACCTCGGACGTTCTACCTCACAATCCATAATCCCACTAACACCACACGAACGCTCACGCTGCAAATCCCGAGCACCCTGCGGGGCGACCAGGACTACGTGGCATTTGACCTCTTAGAGGGGAAGGTTGCGAGCATGTCCGTTGCCGAGCCGTTGGCGATGAGCTTGGGAGCCCATGAATCTGCTGGCCTGTACTTCGTGGCGCGCGAACGGGCTGCCGTCGAAAACGCGTATCGTCACGCCACGAACGAGATTCTTTCCCAGCTCGCCAAATACACAAGTTATGGTCTTGTGCCCGAGCCGACCATGCACCAAGCAGAAGAGATGGCGTCGAGCCCGAGTCAACCGAGCCGTCTCGCAGATTTCCTCTCGCAGTCGTTCCCCAACTTGCCCCCACTTTACCAACTTGAGCTTCAGCGAGCCATTCGGGAGTGGCGGGTTTGGTCCGGCGTTTATGGCGAGGTTACCTCGCAAAAGCGTTTTCGTCCAACTCTGCCACCCGCGGTTGTTCCAAATGAACTTGTCTGTGTGCGCGTGAACGAGGAATACGCTGCAGCGCATCTTGCTCTCGTATACATTGCGCAAAAACAGCAGCGAGAAGTAACTTTCCAAAACGGCGCAGCCTCATTCCGGGTTCCAGCGAACCTGCCGGTTGGCCAACCCATTGCAATTGTCATACGAAATGCGGACCCGCGTCAGCCGACACCATATTACGAAACAACTTTGCCGGTGCTCCCAGCTCTGACGGTCGGCGGAATGAACAGAGAATTGCTGATCCGAGACGAATATGAGCTGACCTTCGATCTGACAAATAATCTGTCCGAACCTTTAAGAGGTCAACTTCTCGTCGAAGTTCCGGATGGCATTGCGAAACCTGCTCCTCAAGAAATTGAACTAGCCCCTTGGAGACCGACACAAGTTCAACTTCCGCTCCGGGTAGTACGCCAACCTGACGAGGCGGATGTCACCAGCGTCTTGAAGATTCGGTGGCAGAGCTCACGCGCCAGCACGCTGGTTGAAATCCCCTTAACGATCCTCGCACGCAAGTCGAGTATTTTAAGGTCTTCGCACGTGCGTGTCCGTGTGGATTCCTGTTACCTCGGGTATTCGCCAGACCCCCTGACGGATGGGGTGGTAGATACGCGCGGAGTGGAATGGCAGAACGCCGCGTGGGCGAGCGATGAGGGGCTTGTTCCCCACTGGGTAGAGTTCAACTTTGATAAACCCACACCTGTGAGCGAAATCGTGCTATATTGGGCTTTCGACGACGGTAAGTACTGGACCTCTCGCAAGGTCCACGTACAGGTCCCCGATGCTAACGGAACATGGAAGTCCCTTGCGACAGTGAAGAACGAGCAGCCGACCGCTAAGTCGGTTGTCACTTTCGGTCCGGTCACTATCACAAAACTGCGAGTTTACCAAGAACCGGGGGATGGCCCTGCAGCTCGTAAAGGCATTTTGTGGTTGGCGGAGGTAGAGGCACGATGACCGTTATCGATAGCAAAGAAAGATTGAACGCGCTGCCCGAGGAAACCCTGTTGCCACAGAGCGAGGTGCAAGAGCGTCTTCACGGGTTGGCATCGCAAGGGTATCTCACCGGCGAAATTCTTACCGTCCTTGAAGAATGGCTACGTTCCGTCGGATACTTTTCACACCTAAAGGAGCCAAACCTTTTCCTTAGATTTCCAGGCTGGTGGACAGATTCCGTGGAGCTCTGGTTGCAGGTTAATTACTCAAGGCTCGGTTATCGCGCTCCAAGTGCAAGGCAGCCTCAGCACTGCCCGCTATGCATCGAAAACATCGGCAGCGAGGGAAAAGAACTCCTTCGGGTTTACGAATTCGAGTTAGCTGGCACATGGTATTTTGCCCATCCCACCCCCTACCCCCTCCACGATGGGCATTTTGTTTTGAACGTTCGCGAGCACGCCCCCATGCGGGTGAACCGACAATCGCTTGATGAGGCTTATGCATTTCTGCAACAAGCGCCTGGATGGCTTCTCGCTTCAAATAGTGACGTGGAATGGGCTGGAGCTTCGGTGCTTGGCCACCACCATTTTCAGGTTTTCCGTGGGCTTCAGCTGCCAGTAGAACATGCACCTTGGCTGGCCTCGCGAAGGGATGGTGCTACTCGCGTGCAATGGGTCAACTGGCCAGCTCCCGTCGCACGTCTGGTCGGGCCACCTGAAGACGTGCTCTTGTGGGCTTCCGATCTCATTGAAACATGGAAGGCGATTGATCCGGGCCGAAACACTGGCAATTACCTCATGCGCTTAGTTTCCGGCGTTTTGACGCTCACCTTCTTCTTCCGAAATCCCGCTTACGTGACCGCCGACGAGTTAAAAGTGATCAAGAGTGAAGGGGTGGGTATTGTGGAGATGGCCGGGGAAGCTATTGTTCCGCCAAAGCCGAATTTGGATCGCAACGGCAATCGCGAGTACTTTGAGAAGATTGGGGCTGAATTTACGGTCGCGCTCATCACCAGCAACGCGCCCCCCGCTTACTGTGAGAAATGGGAGATCCCCAGCTTACTCGGTTTTCATGATTTGCCAACTTCCAAAAGGAGGTGAAAGCGTATGGATCGGACTCAATATCATGGATTCACTTAGCCGGCTGAGCTCGTCCGAAGCCGACACGAACACCCAACGAGAAGACACAGATTTTCGATACGCAAAAGGAGGTAAACAGCAATGTTCGTACAACTCACACCCTCGACCCTTGTCGCAGCCTTGGCAGCCTGCACACTGGCTTCATGGGCTGGGACATGGGCTCCAGGCATCAGCGTGGATGGCAGTGTGGATGACTGGGACGGTCAAGTCCCGTTTGTTGCTATTGACGTCCCCGGCGATGGAGGAACCGGCCGCGATTGTCAGGCCCTGTACCTCGCGAATGACGGCCAGAACCTTTACGTCCGCATCCAAAGCTACAACTCCGTAGCTTACAACGGCAACGAATTCACGGGCATCGACGGGGATACCACCAGCACTACCGGTTTCAACCTTTTTGGGGTAGGAATCGGTAGCGACACGTTGATCGCCGGAGCGTCTGCGTTTGGCGAAACAACAACCCAGTTTAATAGCGGAGCTGCCACCCCGGGTTCAATCTTATTCAGCCCTTGGACACCGAGCACCGATATTGAGTTAGCGATTCCGCTCAATATGACCATCCCGGGTGACATTTCTCAGTCCTTCCCCGGCGGATTGGGTTCAACTATTGCGGTCGTCTATGGCGACGGCAACTCAGGGGCATGGGACACCCTTGGGCCGGTCACATACACGTTAGAGAACGATCCCGGTACGCTTCCGAAGACGCAGGTGATCGACGACTTCGATGTAGTCGGTGGAGACCCGACCAAACGCACGAAAGAGGATTCCTCGGGTGGGCAAGTGAACTCCCGCGGGTGGGATACTGGCAAGAACGGTGGCTCGGGCGACTACTCCCTGACCGTGCAGCTCCAAAACCCGAATACGGCGTGGCAACTTGCCGCCGTATCCCGGCGCCTTGCAACCGGTCGTAACATTTCGGGTACGAGCGGTGTCACCTGCGATGTCTACGGTGATCCAGCTGCTGCCGGAGAGAAGATCTGGATGGAGCTTGGCGACGCAGACGGCACAAGAATGGCCACGACGGATCAGGACGTCCCCGCAACCGCCGCGTGGACAACTGTGAACTTCGGTGACCCCACCACTTGGTACCTGCAGGCCGCGGGATCGGTGCCGGGCTTGAACCTTAGCCAGATCGTGTATTGGCGACTTGGCGTATCGAATGCCAGCGGCAATGCCGGGGTTTATAATCTGAAATTCGATAACCTCATGGCGCTGCCGGCAGCCAGCGTAAACGAGTGGTCGCTATATTAATTCGCGGGTGCAGGTGCAGGGCCCGGTCGGGGGCCCTGCACCGCCCCATTCCCATCGCTGCAGGGGTACCAGCCTCCGTCAACTGCGGCTGAGATCGAGCGATGAGAGAGAAAGTTAAGATAGACTGTCGCTCCCTCTGCTAATCCTTACCCCTCCCCTCCCACAAAAGGGGGCCACGAGCGGTGCGTGGCCCCCGTATTTTTTTTCCATGTCGCGTACCCATTACGTTTTTGCCTGACTTAGCGCCGGGACTGGGGCATCAGCTCACCTTGACTGAGAGGATTTATTTCGCGAGACCGCAAGCTTAAATTAGGGAGTGAGCCTCTCACTCGCTTTTGCGGAGAAGTTTAATGACCAGTGCGTTGGATGGGTCCCCGAAATGTTGCGTAACTTCCCTTTCCTCATAGCCTTGAGCCACGGCAACCAGCGCACATTCAGTCGTGTTTGCAACTTGAATTTCCACTATTCCGCGATGGTTCGTCCGTAAGCGTTGCGGAGGTAGCGAGGCGTGCGGGCCAGACACGACGACAAGTGCGTCTGAAATTGGCCGTGCGGTGACAGCGTCCTGAACCTCGACCAAAAAGGATTGCGAACGAGGGAATTCACCTTGGATGCGGCTGCGGAATGCGCGCGTCGCAGCCTTACCAACCTGGACAGGCTCACTGTACCACAACGCTGTCGGCGAGAGGGCGACGCCGGCGCGGTATGTTCCGGGCTCCTCGATGGCAATGCTCACTTCTTTTTCGGATTCGAGATAATGGTCGGAGCGGACCGACCTCCACCGCCCAGACTCTTCATGTCGTCGCTCCAAGAAATAGATGGGATAAGGCGAAGAGGCCAAGTTGCGCAAGCCGCCCGTGGACCATTCCCCTAAATCCAGCACAAGCCACGAAAGCGTGGGCACTTCCCACGTCCGTTGCACCACGGTGCCGGTGGTCGCAACAGGTGGCGAAAACTCGAATCGCCAGAGTTGCGGAAACCTCGGTTGAGCGCTAACACCGGAGGTCGTGACCACCTCCAAAGCCACAGGGCTATTCATGGGCAAATCCGCAATGACAAACGTCCCTTCGGCGTCCGTCATCCATTCGTCGAAACCCAGCCCGTGCGGGCGTCGGACAGTGGTTCCGGCAAGAGGTTCGCGGGTGTCGGATGCAATCAGACGCCCGTGCAAAGTTAGAGTCGCATTCGCTCCAGCGGGAAAGAGTTCATCGAGCGTGAGTGAAACGTTCACGATCTCCCCTTCTTTGAGAGCGATCTCTACCGGCGTGCTCTCGACGTCCGCGGGCGAGAGAAAGGTGAGGCGAAGACCAGCGTCTGGGGCGAGGGGAGCAAGGACCGTTTCCATGCCAATTGGGAGTTGGATGGGCTCGCCGTTGTAAAGACTCTCCCCCAATTCCGGCGCCATCACGCGCACCAAGCCAAGAATAGCTGACGCAGGCTCGGGATCAGGCGGAAGAATCCGTTCCGCAATTGCGCGCACCGTCGTGAATTCCGCTTCACCGGCGACGTACATGCGCACCCCCGTGTAAGGTTGCGGGGGAAGCTCTCCGACGTCGAGAACGGTGGTTGTGTTTTCTTCAGCCGGCGGATGATAGCGCCGGTAGTAATAGAGCCGTGCTTCATGGTTCCACGCAAGGACGTCGTAAGCCTCGGCCGCGGGCACCTCAACCGGCCCAACGATCGCTACCCGGCCGTCAGTGGAACTCACATTTGCTGGCAACCAAGCTCGAATATTGGTAAGCGTTTCGATAGCTTGGGGCACATCGTCAAAAGCAGCTTCGGCCTCAACTTCTGCGATGCCAATCCGAGCTTCGAACGCCCCCAGCGTCGCTTGGTGTGGTACCTGAAGCCGGACTTTGAGTAAGCGCTGACCTGCAAGAGTGGGCGGGCTCGTGACTTCTTCTGCTTTTCTCATCGCTTGGGCAGAAGATGCCGTGACGCGTTGTGGACTCGGGACGGCACGCGGATCCTTCGCCCGCGATGGGGTCGGTTTCGGCAAGGAAACTTCAGAGGATGAGACCTGTTCGCTAACGCGAACCGTTTCTCGCACTTGAGAGCGGGGCGAGCGCCACAACACTCGCGCAAACACATAAGCGAGAAGCCCAGCGGCAACGAGGATGATTAGAGTTCGGAAAACCGTGTTCATCACTGTTTTACTCTTCGTTCGGCAGCTAAGCGTTGTCCGGCATTCACTTCAAGCCCGGAACGCGCTCTGACGCACACCTCATGTGCTCAGCACAAAGAAGCCGCGGCCGGACACTCCTTTCGGCCGCGGGTCAGACATGGGGCAGCTCGGTTTGCCGCCTAAAATCTACCAGCCACTAATCCGTGTCGCTGGAGGAGTAAAGTCTCAGCCAGATCGGCGCGTGGTCGGAGAGATTGGTGTAGAAATTTACCGTGTCGGCGATGTAATCACGCCCCGAGCTGCTGTACTCGGTCACGTACGAAGCCTGGAACCAGAAGTGGTCGTAGGGACTCACATATGCTCCGGAGGAGTTGATCGTTGTCAGATCATTTACCTTGTACGAAACCTGCGGGGAGATCACCGACGTGTTCGTAAGATTCGCCCACCACGTCGAGGTTGCCTCGCAGTTGTGGTCGCCAAGCAGAATCACATCCTGATCTGAGGAATCAGAATTCTGCACCGACTTGAAGACGTTGGCAATTTCAGCGATCTCCGCCTGTCGTTCTGTGGTGGTTCCCCAAATGGTATGCCAGTTGATGAAGGTGAAGTCGGCATTCGTGCGCTTATCACGCAGTTTTACGATTTGGGGCTCACGCTCAAACTTATCACCCACGTCGTTCCACACTGTGTTCAAGAGGAGCTGCACATTGTCCGTTCGATAAATAACGGCATACATCTCTTTGTAGGTCGTGCGGCCGAGAGCGGGAGTCACAGCATACGTCCAAGTGACGCCGCTGATGCTTGTGAGCGCCGAAGCAATGCCTTGAGCCGCACTCTCATACATCACTTCCTGACAAAAGACGACATCGCAGCCGTTGGGGGAAGTGGACGATGAGCCAAACTGGTTCCAGATTTGCTGCGCGTCGCCTGTATAGTTCGTTTCGCCCGAATACCCCTCGCGGCGGAGGTTCCAACTCACCACCCGCAGATACGCCGCAGCGAAGCTTGAAGCCGAAATCGCAAGGAGGACAAACGCCACGGAACTAAAGAGAAAACGCCTTCTCATCTTGCCAACCCTTTCTTCTGTATCGATTGCAAATGCGCTGAGGCTACTCAGCTCGGGCGAGAATGTAACCAAATCCTCTTCGACTTCGCAAGTGAAAAAACGGTGAAGCATCGGGCGGCGTGGGGACAAGCACGACCCTTCAGGCGTAAGGCGAAGAATTGTGCTTATTTTTTCTTGGATTTTGGCCGAGGAGGTGGAGCAGGGGGTGCGGGGGGATTCCCTGCCAAAGCCGCATGTTTTGCCTCCTCACGGGCCATTTGGCGGTTGGTGAGAATCGTTTGGAAAATCTGCCAGATATTCGAGGCGTTCCAGTAGACCATCAATCCCGCCGGCATGTGGTAAAGGACCACGATCATGATGATCGGCATCATGTACATCATCTGTTTCTGAGTAGGATCCATGACTTTCACGCGTGCCATGGAAACCTTGGTGGCAAGCATCTGGGTCAAGCCCATGAGGATGGGCAAAAGATTGAAGTGTGTGCCAATCAGGGGCAAAGCCATGCCGAAAGAAAACAACTGATCAGGCTGCGATAGGTCGCGAATCCAAAGGAAATGCGCCCCCTGCAAATCAATTGTGTCGTTCGACACACGGTAAAGCCCATAAAAGACTGGCAACTGCAGCAGCATGGGCACACAGCCACGCAGGGCCCCAAATGGTGAGATACCGTGCTCCTGATAGACTTTCCAGATTTGGCGGTTTTTCTCCTGTGGGTCGTTCTTGTACTTCTCGTTGATCTCATCCAAGTAGGGTTTAATTTTCGCCTGCTCGGCCATGGTCTTGGCCTGAATGCGAATGCTGTGCTGCGTGAGGGGGAAGACCGCTAAGCGAACAATAATCGTGAGAATGATGATCGCCACACCATAGTTGTGAACGAACCGGTAAATCCAATTCAGTAGGTCGGTCAGGAAAAGGTAGATCGCACGCATGAACGGCCACGAATCGTGGAACATCAGCGCCTGGAGATGATGGCCATATTTCTTTAGAACACTGTATTTCTTCGGGCCGACATAGAGGCCATAGTCGAGGGTGACTTCGCTCCGAGGAGGGAGATCAAACCGTTGGCTGGCCAGCTCCATGGTCAGGGGGGGCGAGAAACCCTTGATGCGCGGATTATGCGCAGCAGGAACAAGCGAGCGGAAATAGTAAATGCGCTTGCGTGCTGCATCATCGGGCTGCTCGGGCACCAGCAACGCAGCGAAGAATTTGCTCTCGACACCCGCCCACTCGATGCGACCTTCTCCTTCGATCGGTTCTTTATCCGCCACGGGGTGTGCGGAAAAGATTCCTTTTTCCGTGCGGTACACTGCCCGGTCATAAGGCGCCAGCACGTGATCGGCTTCGAGAGAGCGCTCGACAAGTCCGGGCCCCCACCGGACGAGTAATCCCCGCCCGTTGTCATCGGTCACCGGAACGGTCGTGTCGGTTTCGTTGCGCAAAGTCACCCGAAGGGTGGAGAAATACTCGTTTCTGGGGATCAGGAACGTTTTTACGACGCGAATTCCTCGAATGGGTGGGGAGACGAATTGCAAGAGAACTTCGCGCTTCTCACCGTCGGAGGCCGGGGTTCGAACTTCCCACACAATGTCGTTGAAGTCTTCGTAGCTGTAAGCTCCACGCTCCTGAAAACTGATTTGGAGAGGCCAATTCTGGGGGAGGGGCTCGTCGGATCCGACGGGACGTGGAATCCGCCGTACCATTTCGATTCCTTCCTCGACGCCAAAGCGGCGCACAAAGGACTGGCTGCCGGGATCCAGCAGAAGCCAGCTATTCACGACTGCCCCCACTTCATCGATGCCGATCGCGTACTTTTCCGTGGTCGCCGTGGTGATACGTCCGGGATGAGAGGCAATCGTCAGCGAGGTTCCTGCCACCGACCTTGCCTCACGCGCCTGAGCTAATGCTGAGCGCTGGGCCTGAGTGTCGGAAGTTTCGGCACCTTCAGCAAGAACCTCGACAGACACGCGCGGCCCAGTGGTGAGTGCGTCCGCGACAAGTGTTCCGGTCGTTTCCTGTGCAAGCTCGCGGCGGGTCGGCCGGGGCTTATTCCGCTCCATGTAAATCGTGAAAATCTGGATAACAATGAAAGACAGTAAGAAAAACAGTAGCCAGCGGCGCTCCATCAATGGTCCTTCTGCGAACAAGAAATCAAACTGCAACGATGCGGCTCTGGGACGGGATCATACCCACCTTTGCAAAGTGGCTGACAGCGCGCGAGCCGCCAAACGATCAAGCCGAGCGCGCGAAAGAGCCCGTGGGTTTGCAGTGCTTCCAGAGCATAGTTCGAACACGTTGGATAGAAGCGACACGACGGGGGGAGCACAGGAGATATGAGACGCTGATAGAGACGGATTCCCCACATCAGCACCCATTTAAACGGATATTCAATTTTCTGCGCTGTCGTCATCTTTCCAAATACGCGCCTGAGTCCACACAGAATGCAGCTCGGCCTGCAGCTCATGAAATGTCATCTGGGTTGCAGCCGGCCCAACATTTACAATCACTGTAAAGCCCGATTTGAGTCGCGGCAACGCCAATCGGAACACCTCGCGGACAACCCGCTTCAGCCGATTGCGGACCACAGCGCGCCCGACCTTACGCGTTACGGTAATTCCAAGGCGTGTAGGCAAATCGGGGGATTCGCGCTCACGAATAAACACGTGGACTCCGCGGCGCCGGTAGCTTTTGCCGTGGGCGTAGGCATCTAAAAAATCCGCTCGGCGCTTGACCCGGTTTTCCTTCCGAAAGAAGTAGCGGACTCTTTCCCCCACATGAATCATCTCTGATTGGCGATGGCCGGGACGCCCACTCAGCGTGCGGAGCGCGAGTCCGAAGGTGTGAGCTTATGACGGCCCTTCGCCCGACGGCGGGCAAGCACCGCACGCCCACTCTTCGTTTTCATCCTCTCACGAAAACCGTGCTTGTTCCAGCGTTTACGAAGACTCGGTTGGAATGTGCGCTTCATTGTCTTTTTCCGTCTCTTACACTCTAATAGTCTCGGCCGGTTCCCGATTACCAGAAAGGTGAGGCAAAATTCGCTGGGACGCGCAGAAATCCGAGTGAATTTGAACGAAAGCGGGGCAAGGGGACAAAAGCAGGGTTGAATGCCACTCCGTATGGACTATAATTTCTGGCGGAGGCTAATCATGGCCCAATACTTGGGAAGTGCGCGCGACGCGTCGCGCGCGCGGACGGTGCGGGGAGTGGTGGGGGTGGGATTGCTTGCATGGGCAATGGTGGCAGGTGCGGTGGCTCCACCAAGCCAGACGGCAACCATTGTGGTGCGGGGATTTGATAAGGAAGGCGCAAGCCACCATGGGGTTTATGGCGCGGATACCGCCGAGGACACGGTCCGACAACTGGCGGCAACTGTGGGGCTGCCGACGAGCGATGTCGCTCCTTACGCTCCCAATCAGGTCGCCTACGCAAACTACTATGGCGATACGCCCCCACCTTACTACACAGCTCAAGATATTGCAGACGTCGCCGCTGTGACCGCCACCTATGGCGGCGGTGTTCCCCGGTACGCCCTTATCACCGCAAAATATGCGAAGGAGGTCATGCGGCGCTCGGGGGCTCAGCAGATCACTCTGTTTGGAGTTAGCATGGGCGGCCTCGTCTCGCGCTGGATTGTAGAGAAGGACGTGGAACACCTCGTGAGCGAAGGACGAGTGGCACGCTGGATCATCGTGGAGGGTGTTGTCGGGGGAAACTGGATCTGTAGCGAGGGGGGAAGCAGCCTCCGCGATGCCATGCGCGATTTACTGGATCTCGATCCAATTGACCTTCAGCACATGAGTTACTCGTGGATTGAGACCCATCTGCACAACCCTTCCACGGAGGCAGACAATCCGCTGCTGGGACTTGTCCCCATCCATATTTGGATACCTTCCGACGATAACTACCATAGCTACGCCCTGACGTTGGCTTCCCAGAAGCCCAATGATGGTGTTCAGTTGCTACGGGATACGTTTTTTCACGCCCTCAGTAGCCAGTCCAAGTACTTGGGGTTGCCCCCAACACGCAGTTGCGTGCACGCCACACATGAAAGCAGCAAAGATCATTTGGGATTGCGGGCTGGAATCGCAGCCGACCTCTTTGGGCGCCGACGGGTCACTGTGACCCTGAAGGATGTCTATGTGGTCAATCCCAAGGAACGGTCGGGCCTCGGCAATGGCGAGTTTGTGTTCGGCGTTAGTGTTTACTCACCCAAAGCACAAGAGCGCTATGGCATCTCGGCGCCGATCCACGAATACCGGTACGACGATACAAATTTCCCATTCTACCGCTTGCCACCCCAAACAACCAGCACCCTGAACGCGGTGTGGTTTGATGATCTCATTCTTCCCGGCGAGACGGAGCTCACCCTGCAGACAAATGTGAAAGAAATAGACTACGATTTGCTCTACGGAATTACGGAAGACATCACGAATGCGTATGACTCGCTCAGTGACGCGACTCTCCACATTTCCACGGTCACAGGCGGCAGCTATAACATCTCCACCACCGACTGGCGTGGGACTGTAGTCGTCGCGATTACGGATTACCCCGAATTCGGCCCGGAACCCACCTCTGTGCGCGACTGGACCTTATACGAGTAAGGGACGGATCGGCCCGCGCTGGATTTGCTTCTACTCAAAAGAATGAGGCTGGTGGAAGGAACCTGTTTTCCTCCCACCAGCCGAGGTTTCTCCTACGTCATTCGAACGCTGTCCTTAGGCTCCAGCGGACTCCTGAGAAGATTCGCCAGCGACTTCAAGTTGTGCCTGTGCGACTGGGCGAACTTCGATATTGCGGTACTTCACTAAGCCCGTTCCTGCTGGGATGAGAAGCCCCATGATCACATTTTCTTTGAGCCCACGCAGATGGTCAATGCGCCCACGGACGGCTGCATCGGCCAACACCCGTGCGGTTTCTTGGAAGCTCGCAGCCGAAATGAAGGACTCGGTCTCGAGCGAGGCCTTGGTGATGCCGAGCAGCTTGGGTCGGGCTTTTGCCGGTGTTCCACCCATCTCGACCGTGATGCGGTTCTCTTCCTCAAACTCGGCGCGGTCCACCTGTTGACCGTAGAGGAAGCGGGTGTTACCGACCTCTTCCACCACGACTTTCTTGAGCATCTGACGGATGATGCATTCAATGTGCTTGTCGTTGATGGAGACTTTCTGGAGCCGGTAGACTTCCTGAACTTCGCTCAGCAGGAACTCCATCACGGCCTTTTCGCCTTTGATCGCAAGGATATCATGCGGGGCCGGTGTGCCGTCGGTGATCATGTCACCGGCTTCCACGCGCTGACCATCCGTCACAATGAGGTGGCGAGAGATTGGAATCGTGTAGAGCCGCTCCTCACCGTTATCGCCGGTGATCGTCACCTTACGGCCGCCGCGGCCGCTGCCACGGATATGGAGCACGCCGCTGATGTCAGCAAGCACGGCAGCATCCTTGGGCTTGCGCGCCTCGAAGAGTTCTTCGACGCGTGGCAGACCACCGGTGATGTCCTTGGACTTGGCGTGTGCCCGCGGGATACGCGCGAGCATTTCGCCCGCGACCACTTTCTTGCCATCTGCGAGGTCGCGCTCAAGGATCGTCCCGGCGCTCAGAGCATACTGAGCAACCACATTGTCCTTGTCGTCCAAGATCTGGATGGATGGGTGGCGCTCCTCGCGGTGCTCGCTAATCACACGGCTGACCGCACCAGTCGTGGGGTCAATCTCCTCACGCATGGTTGAACCGAGGAGAATATCCACTAACCGCACTCTACCGCTGACCTCAGTGAGGATCGGGGTGAAGTGAGGATCCCACTCGGCCAACCGCTCGCCACGCTTGACTTCTTGGCCATCTACGACGCGCAAACGGGCGCCATAGGGCACGTTGGGGAGGCGCTGGAGTGGCACTCCGTCGGGCGACTCAATGATAATCATTCCGCCGCGGTTGATCACAATGCGGCGTCCGCCTTTCGTCTCGACAAAATTCAAGTCACGGAAGCGAACGATACCGCTTTGCGATGCTTGGTACCATCCTTCCACCGTCAGGGACGCCATACCGCCAATGTGGAAGGTTCGGAGTGTGAGCTGCGTTCCGGGCTCACCGATGGATTGAGCAGCAATCACGCCCACCGCCTCGCCTTGCTCAACCATTCGGCCAGTCGCAAGGTTGCGGCCGTAGCATTTCACACAAATCCCGCGCGAGGTGGCGCAGGTCAGGACGCTGCGGATCATCACCTGCTCAATGCCCGCGCGCTCGATCACCTTCGCGGCATCTTCGGTGATTTCTTCGTTGCGCCGTACGATCACTTCACCCGTCTTTGGGTGAATCACATCGCGGGCGGCAACACGACCGATAATACGGTCGGCCAACGGCTCGAGCTCCCGCTCACCGGTCGTCGTGATTTCCTTCAATGCGGACACATAAATGCCGTCGTGCGTGCCGCAATCCTCTTCGGTGATGATCAGGTCTTGAGCCACGTCCACCAAACGGCGAGTCAGATATCCAGCGTCTGACGTCTTGAGCGCGGTGTCGGCCAATCCCTTGCGGGCACCGTGGGTCGAGATGAAGTACTCGAGCACGGTGAGACCTTCGCGGAAGTTCGAGGTGATGGGGCTTTCAATGATCTCGCCGATCTCACCCGTGATTTTCTTTGTCGGCTTCTGCATCAGGCCGCGCATACCCGCAAGCTGGCGGATCTGCGACTCATTACCGCGCGCACCGGAGTGGGCCATCATGAAGACCGGGTTCAGGCCGTTCTGGTCCTTTTCGAGGACTTTGAGCAACTCCTCAGCGATGCGGTCGCCGGCAAGGTTCCACTCGTGGACCACACGCTGATAGCGCTCGCCATAGGAGATGTGACCTTGGCGCCACTGATCCTTAATGGCTTCCACGCGCTTGCGGGTCTCTTCGATAATCGTATTTTTCGACGGGGGAATGATCAAATCGTCAATGCACATGGAGATGCCCCCGCGCTTTGCCCAATAGAACCCAAGATCTTTCATGCGGTCCAAGAGCTCCGCACAACGCGTCTTGCCTACGCGCCGATGCGCAACTGCCACAATCTGAGACAGCTGGCCCTTTGAAAGTACCTGGTTCGCAAACGATGGATAAGACTCTGTGTCGAAGTAATCGATTTCTGGGGGCATGATCTGCGAGAAGATGACCCTGCCAGGAGTCGTGCGAACCTTGCGCCCCGAGGGCAGACGCACAATTACTTCCTCGTGCACTTTCACCACCTTGTGGTTGAAAGCCATGATGCACTCTTCGGGGGAAGCAAAACGCGGCATCCGGGCCATCTTTTCTTCTTCACTCTTCACACCCGCGTACCGCTCCTCGTTCGGGACCATCTTCGTGAGATAGAAAATCCCGAGGACGACGTCCTGCGAGGGCGTGGCGATCGGTTTCCCGCTGGCAGGCGAAAGGATGTTATTCTCCGCCAGCATGATGTTCTTGGCTTCCAGTTTTGCCTCAACCGACAGTGGGACGTGCACGGCCATCTGGTCGCCGTCAAAGTCAGCGTTGAATGCCGTGCAGGCGAGCGGATGAAGCTGAATGGCCTTGCCCTCAATGAGCTTGGGCATGAACGCTTGGATGCCAAGCCGGTGAAGTGTGGGAGCGCGGTTCAGGAGCACCGGATGATCTTTGATGATGTCATCCAGAATGTCGTAAACCTCTGGAGTTTCGCGCTCCATCATCTTTTTGGCGGTCTTGATGCTATTCGTGATGCCACGACGCTCAAGCTCGCGAATGATGAACGGATCAAAGAGCTCGAGCGCCATTTTCTTCGGTAATCCGCACTCGTTGAACCGCAACTCGGGACCCACCACGATCACGGAGCGGCCGGAGTAGTCAACACGCTTACCCAGTAAGTTCTGACGGAAACGCCCTTGCTTACCCTTGAGCATATCACTCAGGGATTTGAGCGGCCGGCCGTTGTGCCCCTTCGTGGGTCGGGTGCGCTTGGAATTATCAAAGAGTGCGTCCACCGCCTCCTGCAGCATACGTTTCTCGTTGCGCAGGATGACCTCTGGAGCCTTGAGCTCCATGAGCTTCTTCAGACGGTTATTGCGGTTGATGACGCGCCGATACAGGTCATTCAAATCACTTGTAGCAAATCGCCCGCCATCGAGATGCACGAGCAGCCGCAAATCGGGGGGAATCACCGGCAGCACATCGAGAACCATCCACTCCGGCCGGTTGCCAGAACCGCGGAAGGCTTCGACGACCTTAAGCCGCTTGATGATCTTTGTGCGGCGCTGAGCGCTGGTAGCTTTGCGCATCTCGATAGCTAACGTCGTCGCCAGCTCCTCAATGTCGATCCGGCTGAGAAGCTCTTTGATGGCTTCGGCGCCAATACCGATTTTCACTTTGTCGCCGTACATCTCACGGTACTTGCGAGCTTCTTCGTCCGTGAGAATCTGCTTCTCCTGAAGAGGGGTATCCCCCGGATCAATGACGACATAATTCTGCAGATAGATGACTTTCGAAACGTCTTTTGAGCTCATATCGAGGAGGGCGGCAATACGGCTTCCCGATCCTCGATAAAACCAGATGTGGCACACCGGAGAGGCAAGCTTGATGTGCCCCATTCGCGTGCGGCGGACTTTGCTTTCGATCACCTCCACGCCACAGCGATCGCATACGATTCCCTTGTATTTGATGCGCTTGTACTTGCCGCATGAGCATTCCCAGTCCTTCGTCGGGCCAAAGATACGCTCGCAGAACAATCCGTCGCGCTCGGGTTTGAAGGTTCGGTAATTGATCGTTTCGGGCTTTTTTACTTCGCCGAAGCTGGCAAGGTCGAGCTCTTCGGACAAGCGGGTGGACTGAGCGGCAATGCGTCGTTCCGCCGCGCGTGACTGGCGACGCGACCATGCCAGGATTTGCTCAGGCGAAGCCAACGAAATTCGAGCCACACAAGTGATCGCATTCAGGTCTGGCAGTTCTTCACCCGTTTCCACACTCAGGGGAATTGGGCGATACTTCGACAAGTCGATTGCCTGGACCTCGCGCACGCCTTCAAAGGCGAGCTTCTCCATTGGCTGTTGCGCCACGCGGCGCCCCACGCGTGTAGCTTTCGCCGAACGAGTTGTTTTCTCTTTTGGCTTCTTATCCATATTTCCTGCCATCTCCTCGGGCTAACCGATTCGTTTTTGTGCCACTGTGGTTCGGGGTGGCTCCGGCATCGCTCGACGTTGCCGAGCGTTCCGGCTCCAGTTCTCACCAGGTTTGAGCTTAGATCTCATCCTCTGTATCAAATCCAGTTTCTGACTCCTCGTGCTCATCAATACCGAGGCCCTCACTCTCAACGAGATCGGATTCGCTGAAAATCTCTCCACCGGTATCCTGCACGATTGGGACCTCCGGTTCCTCGGTGAGGAGTTCGAGATTCAGAGCCAAGCCTTGGAGCTCCTTCACCAGCACGTTGAAGCTCTCGGGGATGCCGGGCTTCAGATAGTTCATGCCTTTGACGATGGACTCGTACATCTTCGTACGACCCACAACGTCGTCACTCTTCACAGTGAGCATTTCTTGGAGTGTATAGGCCGCTCCGTAGGCCTCGAGCGCCCACACCTCCATTTCTCCGAAGCGCTGACCACCGAACTGAGCCTTACCACCCAACGGCTGCTGCGTCACAAGCGAGTACGGTCCAGTCGCGCGGGCATGCATCTTGTCATCCACCAAGTGCGCCAGTTTCAGCATGTACATGTAGCCCACCGTGACTGGGGTATCGAAGGGCTCACCGGTTGCGCCATCGAAGAGGATGACTTGCCCCGTCGGGTTCACATCGAGCATTTTCTCGTAGTCGGAGAGTTGGTCGAAGGTACGGGGGTCGCCCGCCTCGCGCAGTTTTTTGTTCCGCGCTTCGATTAGCAATTCTCGGATCTTATCTTCTTTCGCGCCATCGAAAACGGGCGAGGCGATCTTTAAGCCAAGGATCTTCGCAGCCCAACCAAGGTGTGTTTCGAGCAATTGACCCACGTTCATGCGCGACGGCACACCCAGCGGGTTGAGGACAATGTCCACCCGAGTCCCATCGGCAAGGAACGGCATGTCCTCTTCCGGGAGAATCTTCGCGACCACACCCTTGTTCCCGTGGCGTCCCGCCATCTTGTCACCCACCTGAAGCTTACGCTTGCAGGCAACGTACACTTTGACGCTCTTTAGAACGCCGGGCGGCAACTCGTCACCGCTCTTGATGCGGTTCTTTTTGTTCTCTGCCTCTTCTTCAATGAAAGCCTTCTGCTTCGCGTACTCTTGGTAGAGGCGCTTGATCTCGCGTCCAACGGCTCCCTCGACCGGCAACATGCCCATGTTCATGCTGCGCTCGACATATTCGACAGCCGAGGAGGACACTTTTTGGCCGGGCTTGAGCACGATTTCGCCGGTTTCGTAATTCACGATCGGCTTTTCGATTTTGCCCAAAAGCGTTTTGAGCTCTTCGAAGAAGCGAGCCCGCTCATTCTCGAGCTCGAGCTCCTTTTGACGGTCAATTTCCTCGATGAGCTTCTTTTCTTCACGGTCGGTGCGGCTTGAGCGATCTTTACGCGAGAACACCTTGACGTCTACCACCGTCCCGTAGACGCCCGGTCCCGCTTTCAACGAGGCATCCCGCACATCCTGACTCTTATCGCCGAAGATCGCCGCAAGCAGCTTATCCTCCGCGCTTCGATCGGACTCAGGCCGTGGCGTCACTTTTCCGACCAAAATGTCGCCGGGTTGGACCTCGGACCCCACAATAATCAGGCCATCTTCGTCCAGATTGCGAAGCGCCTCCTCGCCCACGTTCGGAATCTCGCGTGTAATTTCTTCCTTACCGGCCTTCGTTTCGCGCGCCTCGTAGGAGAATTCTTCGATGTGGATCGAGGTGAAGACGTCATCCTTGACCACACGTTCACTGATCAGGATAGCGTCCTCGAAGTTGTAGCCGCCGAAAGGCATAAAGGCTACCAACAGGTTTCGGCCAAGGGCAAGCTCTCCATCTTTCATTGCCGGACCGTCGGCAATGACCTGGCCGGCCTCGACCTTATCGCCCTCGCTCACAATCGGCTTCTGATTGATGCAGGTGTCCTGGTTCGAGCGACGGTACTTGAGCAGGCGATAGACATCCAGTTGCCCAAGCTCGTTGCGAATGACGATCTCGTCGGCGGTCACCCGCTCCACTACCCCATCATTGAGAGCGACCACGCACGCGCCACTGTCGCGCGCAGTACGCACCTCAAGGCCAGTACCCACGATGGGTGCTTCGGTATGCAGGAGCGGCACCGCTTGGCGCTGCATATTTGAACCCATGAGCGCGCGGTTTGCGTCGTCGTGCTCGAGGAAGGGGATAAGCGCCGCACTGACGGAAACTAACTGCTTGGGCGACACGTCCATGTAGTCCACTTCTTCAGGTGTGACTTCCACGAAGTCACCGGCTTTGCGCGCCAGGACGCGATCCCCTACGAGCCGGCCTTTTTCATCTATTGGAGCATTCGCCTGGGCAACGACGTACTGATCTTCTTCGTCCGCCGCCATGTAGCGAATTTCGTTGGTCACAACGCCGTTTTTGACGCGGCGATACGGCGTCTCGATGAAGCCGTGCTCGTTGATGCGTGCATACGTGGAGAGCGACGAAATCAGACCAATGTTGGGACCTTCAGGGGTTTCGATCGGACAAATGCGCCCGTAGTGCGTGTGGTGCACGTCGCGCACCTCAAAACCCGCTCGGTCACGCTGCAATCCGCCGGGGCCAAGCGCGCTGAGGCGTCGCTTGTGCGTCAGCTCGCTCAGGGGATTGACCTGATCCATGAACTGACTCAACTGGGAGCGACTGAAGAACTCCTTCACCGCATTCATGATGGGCTTGGCATTGATGAGTTGCTGCGGGGTGAGATTCTCAAGCTCCGCCACACCCATGCGTTCGCGCGCATGCCGTTCAAGCTCGGCTAAGCTGAGCCGAATTTGATTCTGTACGAGCTCGCCAACACTGCGCACACGGCGATTGCCAAGGTGGTCAATATCGTCCACCTCACCCTCGGATTCTGCGAGCTTCACAAGCTCGCGCATAATGCCAATCACATCCTCGCGCGTCAGCGTGCGAACGTTGGGATCGACGTTGAGCTGGCAGCGGCGATTGAGCTTGTGGCGACCTACTTTTCCCAGATCGTAACGACGATCCGACAGGAACATTTCCTCAAACAGAGTCTCGGCATTGGCTGGCGTTACGGGGTTGCCCGGCCTCATTCGCTTGTACAGCTCTGCCAACGCCTCCTGTCGCGAACGCGTCTTATCTTTCGCGATTGTTTGCAGAATAACGAACGACTGGTTTTCCTCAACGGGAATGATGCAAACTTCCTTAATCTTGGCGAGGCCGAACCGGCGAAGGTGAGTCGTAGTAATGGTTTCGAAACATTCGGCCAGAATCTCGCCGGTTGCGGGATCCACCACGTCGGCACCCAGCACCTTTCCGATCAGGTGCTCGTAACCTTCAGCCACATCAAGATGCACGCGCTCAATACCATGTGAGCGCAGCAAATGAATGGCTTTCTTCGTAACCTTCGCTCCACGAAGCACAAGGATTTTGCCCGTTTCGGGGTCAATAATGTCCTCAATGAATTGCTTGCCGAGGTACCGTTCCTCGAGCTCGTCCACGAAGGTGGCGCCCTTGGAGAAATCGTCGAGCTTCACGCGTTCCCGACGGAAGAACTGCTTGGCGATTTCCTCGTTGTCGCAAAGCCCGAAACATTTCAGGAAGGTGGTTGCGGGGAGCTTTCGCTTCCGATCCACCATCACATACATGACGTTGTTGATGTCGACCTCGAACTCGACCCACGCACCGCGATTCGGGATAATCCGTGCGTTGTAAAGCGTCTTTCCATTGGTGTGCACTGAGGAGCCAAACGTCACGCCGGGGGAGCGGTGAAGCTGGGAAACGATCACGCGTTCGGCGCCGTTGACAATGAACGTCCCGCGATCCGTCATGAGTGGAATGTCGCCCAAGTAGACCGGCTGTTCCTTGATGTCTTTGATTTCGATCTCGCCGGTCGTGGGGTTCTGCTCACGAACAATCAGTTGGAGCTTGACCTTCAGGGGGACGCCGTAGGTCATGCCGCGCTCTAAACATTCTTGCTCCGTGTACTTTGGCGGGCCAAACGAATACTCAACAAACTCGAGGGTCGTCTCAGAATTGGAGCTCTTGATCGGGAAAATGCTCTTGAAGGCTTCTTGAAGCCCAATGTCCTCCCGTTCATCGGGGGGAACGTGCATTTGCAAGAATTCCTCGTAGCTCTTCTTTTGAGTTTCAAGGAGATAGGGTAGCTCCATGACCTCGGGGAGGCTGGCAAATGAAATCCGACCATTCCCTGTCGTGGGCTTGCGAGAGGCTGTTTTACTCATTAGGCAAATTCCCTCCTGGGCACTCCATTCCATAAATATGCGTCATGCGGAGCATGGGGATGGTAAATCGAGTCGCGGTTGTGCAGCGAAATAAATTGATTGATGACAATGCACGAGCGATAATAACGTACACGTCTCCTACGGACTGGAAAAGGCACAGCAAAAGCCACTATACGCGACCACAAAACCTTTATTCCAAGAATTTTCGACTCTTTTAAACGTCTCGGACGGCGGCGGAGGGGGTAGCGAACGTTCCCGCCCCGACTCCACTACGCGTCGTTGATGCCAACTCTACAAGCATCAGCCACTCACGGGGCCAGTTCGTTCGAACAGCGTCTGCCATGGCTGCCACAAGATCTGTCGGCGTGATTTCATAACCAAAACTTAAAGGGCCAAGAATCCGCTCCTGAGGTTGCCCAGCTGGCGTCAGCTCCGTGAGAGCATGGCATAACTTCCGACACTTTCGGGCCGAGTCGTGTCCCATTTGGTTGAAAATGCGTTCCCGCAACCGCTCAAAAGCTTGCACGATACTCCGGCGCGTTTTTTCAAAGCCGACGGCAAGGTGCGGATATCGAGCCGACGCACTCGCATCAAGACAGCAGAGTGACGTTTGGAGATGGTTCTCCAAACTGCGCAACTCCATAAGCACACGGCCGATGGTGGGATCCTGACCCACCAGCGTTTCGATGACCCCTTGTAGCCCGTTTTGGCGAAGCGCCTGATCCACACCAAGCGAACGAAAGACTGTTTGGGCGAACTCACTCATGAGGACACCACACGGGCGCAAGACAGGCAAACTCCGCGTCACGCCTAAGGCCTGATAGACCTCCGCCAGCTGCGCCAGATACGTGAATTCCGTTGGCCCCGCCACGTACGCCACCGTCGGAAGGACAAAGTCCTGCACAATGGGTCGCAAGACAACGTTGGGTGAAAAGTTCTCCGGATGCCGCTCCAAATGCTCGAGCAGGTCCCGCGCCGCGATCTCTGTGATCCTTGCCCCCGTCTCAGGGTGGAGTAATGAGAAGTTCTTCCCTCGGCGCACGACACGCGCACGGACGCGATCCAAAATGTAGAAGAAGTTCACGTCGGACGAGCGGCGGCGCAGGGGTGGTTGATACTTGGCCGCGGCCATAGCCCGACCACGTTCGGTCACCAACTGATTCAGCTCGCCGCCCCGCTCGATTTCCTGCCGGAGGAGGGCTATCTGACCTCGGCGGAGGAAGCGCATGTGTGGCGTCACAAAAATCATCGGCAGCGACGCCAGATAGGTGGCCAGCAGCCGGCAGAAAACCGTCTCCAGTGTCGCGGGCGGCTGGAGGCTTGCCGCGACCGTCTCCACGGTAAGGCGCCGGGCTGGGCCCTCGGGTAGCTGATGCTCGAACGCTGCAACGAGGGAGGGCGCTACGTCCTCAAGGTGCCACTCATAGGCGGGGGAGCCAATCGGAATTTTCCCCCCACGCGACAGCAACACTCCGAGATTTCGAAGCTGCCCGTCGCGATCCACAATATAGGAATCGCGTAGCTCCGCAAAATCATGGTCATCAGATGCGACCCAGAAAATGGGCACGACCCGCTGTCCGGTGAGGGCGGTGAGCTTCTCCGCAAGAACCGCTGCTCCAACCGCTTTCCAAAGATTGTACAGGGGAGCAAGCAGAAGATACGGTTGTTGACCGGTCACAACTGCACGCGTTGCCGGGTTGCCGAGCCATTCCGCAAGCTCCGCCCCCGCCCAGTTCCCGACAGAGAGATTGAACTCGCGAATCTCCCGGATCGCTTCCTCATCCAGCCCCTGACGTGAGTTGCGAAACAGAGAGAGAAGCTCGGGGGATAAGCACTGGTGCGGCGCAGTTCCGTCCGGACCTCGATCGGTGGATGTGACAACCGCCTCGTCACCAACATCGGACGCCCTCGCCGGCGTCGCGGACGACTTGTCAGGAGGTGAATCAACCGCACTTCCTGCAAGCTCTTCCCAACGCAACCGTGGGTAGAACTCTCGTGCAGCTGACTCCCCCGCCAGCCAATCGCGGACAAAGCGCTGTTCCCCGAGCGGATCCGGAAGGCCCCATGGGATTGCGAGAGAAATTTCGTGCTTGATACACCACGCCCCGCCGTCGGTACTTGATTTCACTTCTTGCATAAGATATCGTCAGCTTGCTTTTTAGTGACCAAACAGAGAACGAACCTATTTAGAAACCGGGCACACGATATGCCAAATATAAACTACGCTTTTCGTGAAATTGCATGCAAGATTGTCTACTACGGACCTGGATTTGGGGGTAAAACGACAAACCTGCAGTTCGTGTATGGAAACGTGCCTGAAAAACATCGCGGACAACTGGTGTCACTTGCGACCGAACAAGACCAGACCCTCTTCTTCGATTTTCTCCCCTTGGACATTGGGGAGGTGAAAGGCTTCAAGACGAAGTTTCAGCTCTACACCGTCCCCGGACAGGTCTTCTACAATGCCACACGCAAGCTGGTCCTGCGAGGGGTAGATGGCATCGTCTTCGTGGCGGATTCGCAGTCGAACCGCTTGCAGGACAATCTGGATAGTATGAAAAACCTCCGCGAGAACCTGCGCGAGTACGGCTTGGATCTGGATTCTATTCCCTGTGTGATCCAGTACAACAAGCGCGATTTGCCCAATGCTCTGCCCGTCGCAGAACTTGAGGCACGCCTTAATCCGGATAGACGCTTCGTGCAGTTTGAGGCGATCGCGACCGAGGGCATCGGTGTGCGCGAGACGCTTCGCGAGATCGCCTCGCAGGTGCTAAAGAAACTTAACGAAACGGCAAACATCGTCACCGACGAGGAAATCGTCGGCGAGCGCCTCGGCGTTCTCCCGCCGGTGGAAGAAGAGGAGAAACCGGCGTCGTCCAGCAAACTGAAAGCCGCCTCGCAAGGTGGGCCCCAGATTGAATACGAGCAGAACTCGCGTTGGTCGTGGCGGGGGATTCCCATCGGCGAAGGGGAAGTGAGCATTCACACCGTGACCCAGAAAGATGGGAGCGTGAACTATGAGCTCCGTGCCAACTACCGCGTCTTGCTGCGCAAGAAGCAACTGAACCGTACGCTGAAATTCATCGGTGAGGACCGGCGAGATATTCTCGGGGACACACATACCTACTACTTTTTGCGCGACACAGCCACATCGCGCGACACAGTACCCGTCACCGTTTACGTGGAAAAAGGCACCATTCCACGAATCTACATGATCTATCCGGGGATTGCTGGGGATATCAAAGTCGGCCCAAGCGGGGAATTCAATCCGTTCTGAGGCTTGCGCGCAAAGCTAACTTGTGACGCGGGTCCAAGCCCACTGATTTGGAGTGCTCACCTCCACTATGAGCTTTGCCGCAGTCGCCCCAAAAAAGGTGTGACAATGCTCAACTTCGACGGAAATTCCGGGAAGCGGTGGTGGCAGGCACAGGCGAAAAACGTACAGTCCTCTTACCGATTCAGGATCCGTTCGAGTCGTTTTGCATCAGCACCCGAACTTCGTGGTTGAACTCGCTCACATCTCGGAATTGGCGATAGACGCTGGCAAAGCGGACATACGCAACTTCATCAACTTCACGCAGCTTGCGCAGGACCATCTCGCCAATCTTAAGCGAGCTCACTTCTTTTTCCATGCTGTTGTAGAGAGACTTCTCCACAAACTGGACAATGCGTTCCACTTGCTCGAGGGTGACGGGACGCTTCTCGCATGCGCGCCAAATTCCTGCGGCGACTTTCTGCCGGTCAAAGGCTTCCCGCTTGCCGTCGCGTTTGATCACAATAATGGGAACTTTCTCGATGACCTCGAAGGTGGTAAAGCGATGGCCGCATTGCAGACACTCGCGCCGACGCCGGATGGAGTCCCCGCGTGTACTTTGTCGGGAGTTGACGACCTTACTTTCCGTATGACCGCAGAATGGGCACAACATCTTCGAGTTTCACCGAGTCCTTAGTCCAAGATACTGTACTTGACGTGAAATCTTGACGCTGAAGTCAACGATTTTTCCACAGACACAAAACCCCCCTGTGGAAAAATGGTGGATGGGTGTGAAGAAAATGAGACCTTTGCGGGCGAGAGAGGCTTGCACGGGCCAGCGATTTTGGTGCAAAATACTGATTTATAATCACTTGTCGCCAACACGACTTTGTTGACGGCTTGATTTACTGATTCCCGGCCCTCGATTGTCCCACCACCCGGCCTGTGGAAAAGTGGCTGAAGAACTGAACTTTCGGATGTTGCTCTACGAGCGCACTGAAAGGGCGCAACGAATCCTTGGCATCTGCTTGGAAATGTGCCCGCCCCACTTACGTCTTCATTCGGTCGAGGCGCCCAAACCTTCGGAGCTCCGGAAAAAGCACAGCGATAACGGCGACGACGAGGAGCGTGCCCACCCCTCCGATCACAACCGACGGCACAAGCCCGAACCACTGAGCGGTGACACCGGATTCAAATTCGCCGAGCTGGTTCGACGCGCCAATAAACACAGAGTTCACGGCGCTGACGCGCCCTCGCATCTCGTGGGGCGTCACAATCTGCACGAGCGTGTGCCGGATGACGACGCTGATCATATCCGCCGCGCCGAGCGCCACCAGTGCAGCGAGTGACAGCCCAAAGCTTCGGGAAAGTCCGAAGACGATTGTCAGGACGCCAAAGAGCGCGACCGCAATCAACATCAGTCGGCCGGCACGCTGAAACGGTGGTAAATGAGCCACAATGACCGCCATCGCGGCGGCCCCGATCGACGGCGCGGCACGCAGCAAACCATAACCAAGCGAGCCCACGTGCAAGATGTCCTTCGCGTAGAAAGGAAGCAGGGCCACCGCACCCCCCAACAGGACAGCAAAAAGGTCGAGGGTAATCGCGCCCAGAATGACCTTCTTCTCCCACACGTAGCGAATCCCAGCGAACAACGTCTCCAAAGTCGGTGCGGAATTCTGCTTAGCCGCGACCGAACGTGCGTGGATGCGAGCAACCAACAGGGCCGCCACGGTGCAAATCAAAGCATCCGTGAAGTAAACCACTTGTGGCCCACCACCGAAATGAATGAGCAAGCCGCCAAGGGCGGGGCCGGTGATTGCCGCGACTTGCCAAATGGAAGAGTTCCACGCGACTGCATTTGGGAAATGCTCGGGTGGAACGAGCTGCGGCATAAGGGCCTGACTCGCCGGCGTTGCGAAAGCATGGCATACACCGATGAGGAAGGTCAGCGCCAATATATATGAGAGCCGCACCTGACCGCTCACGGTGAGCACTGCAAGCAAGAGCGAGGCAAGTCCCAACCCAGCCATACACGCCATAACGATCCGGCGGCGATCGTAGCGGTCGGCCACGTGACCAGTGACGAGAAAAAACCCAATGGCAGGCAGGAACTGAATCAGGCCGACAAAACCGACGTCGAGGGGGCGGCCGGTCGCCTCGGCCACCTGCCACGCAATCGCGACGCTTTGCATTTGCCAGCCCACCACAAACAAGAAACGCGCTGCTTGAAAAAGCCGAAAGTCCCGCGACTGAAATGCGGCACGAGGGTGATGCTTGCGTTGTTGTTCCGTTGTGTCGTTTGACGGCACGGAGTCTGGACTCATGAGCTCGGCCTGCGTGTTATTAAGCTCAACTATTTGAAAACAGTTGGGCTTATTCCCATAAGGGACTCGAGCTGCGCACGGAACTTTACCCTTACCCGGTTTTTAAGCGTAGAAGGCTTAGGTTATGGCTTGCCCTAAGGCGGTTGCGTCGACTTCTGCAATGCCGGTCCTGCCAAACCATCTGGAAAAAGGCTCGCGCATAGTAGCGTTGAGTGGGAACAGGAGGTTGCTGCCCGCGACCGCGCCGGCCCGGTGGTAGCGCACCAGAGTCCCATCTTTTCGCTGTCTGCTTTAGTCGCGAAGACTACGCGCGCTCAGAATCCCGGCAGAAGGCCTATCCTTACTGGAGGGGAGGGGAGGTTGCGCTCGACGAACTTTCGGCGCTCGGAGTCTTAGAGAGTTTGGCGGCCTGCCACATGCTTGCGATTCGGACGATGACGTAGGCAATCAGTGCCACAATGAAGAAAAAGAGCATCATCCATGCGATTCCCTGAAGGCTTCCGATGATGGTGCGATAAATCTCAAGCACCCACCGCTCGGAGGTGAGTTCGAGGATTTGTGCGTCCTTTGCCCACGGGGGCGGAGAGATGTAGCGCTCTAGATCATGAATGCGGACCCCGGTGGAAATGCCTACAACGAAGAGCGCAAAGTGGAGGTAGCGCCGCCACGCTTCGCTGATTGGATCGGCAATGAGGCGTGCCAGAATCTGCTTGACGGGCTTATTGAAACTAAACGCTGCGATGGCTGACACTACAGTGGCGGTAAGCAGGGTCGCAAGTAAGAGGGATAAGAACATGGGGGTTTTATCCTTCCCCTCGTCGGCGTTCGGCAATCGTTCGAATTTGCGAAATTATTGTGAGGCTCCGCTCAGCGCTGTCTGGGGCACATATTCGGTGCGCTCGTCGTCGCCCGTTTTCATCATCGCACGATGCGCAGCGATTCGGCTCACCTGTGTGGCAAAGTTGTTCGGGCGTTGCTGATAGCGGCTCAGCACTGCGAGCACGTAGCGGCTGCCGTTTGGCAGATCCACAACTGCCACCTCGTTGTAATTCTGGCGAGTAAATCCTTTGACACCCCACATCTTAGCTCCGCGGGGAAGCCCTGCTGCAATGCCGGCCAATGCACCGATCTTTGCCTGATCCACATGACGCGAGCAGTAGGATTTGATTTTTTGGCATGCCTGAGGCGAGACGATCGCCTCGCGGTCGATGAGATAGGCGAGCGCGGCCACTTGGTTGGCCGTCACACGATTGCTATGCTCATAGTTTTGGGACAACGGCTTGCCCAGCAACTGGAGATCTCGCGGCGAAGGTGTATCCGTCCAGAACTTCTGGTTCACGTTGAAGTTCTCGAACCCAAGATCTCGGAAATAGCGGTTCACGACATTGCGCTGACGTTTGAATGCCTTGAAATCGCCACCCGTGAGCTCGTCGCCGGATTCCGTCCCGGTGACAAAATCCACCACTCGGTTTGCTGCCTCGTAATCGTTTTCGGCCAACATTGCTTCGATGTCCGATTCGATTTTGCTTTGGGAGATTCCTTGGTCTGCCAGCTTCTTATAGGCAGCGACCGCATAGAAGAGCTGGGCGAGAGACGAGGCATACATGGGTTCATTGCCTGCGAAATGACCAAAATGCGGCGGGCCGCCGCTCTCACGGCAAATCTCGAGCCACGTCACCGCTACATCTTCTTGGTTGAGCGGGGCGCAAGAGGCTCCGGCAAGATCCGTCCATTCCGCGACCTTCTTGCTGAGGATTTGGGATTCGACGAGATCGCAGAGGAGGCGCTGAGTTTCGGAAAGCGGGATCCGCTCGCGGCAATACTTGTCGAGCTCCACCCGCGCGCGACCATCATAGGCCCAGAAGTTATAGCCCCCACAGGTCGCTGCGGGCATCCTTGGCACGAGAGTTTCCTGAGCGAACGCCACCCCTGCCGCCATTGCTACGACGCCGCAAAACCACAATGAACGCCTCATCCCAGCATTCCTCCAAAAAGGTTTTTCGGACCGAACCGAAGCTGATTGTGCGCCGCCCCCTCAAGAAGGCAAGGAAAAAAGCGGAACCCGAAGCTTCCTCCTATTTCAGTTCAACAGGGGGAGGCGACGGCCGAGCACCGTGCGAACCGTGAACAAGCGTCGGTGTCGTGGTTTTGCGCAGATGCGAAGCCGGGGAAACAGCTTTCGAGATCCGAGACACTGGGGACGGCGGGCGCGGCCCTGAGGGACGGGTTACCGTGGACCGGCTGTCGCGTGCGGAGGCGAAACGTACCAGTTGCTGGATCTGGGGATCCGAAGGATTCTGCGCCTTAAGCTGGTCAATGATCTGCGCTGCGAGCTCGCGCAGCGACGGCGAGGCTTTCGGCGTGGTAAGAATCGACCCAGCAAGCAGCATTAGAGACCGTTGAGACGAAGTCTCGGAGGTCATAAGAGCGTCTCGAATCTCATGCGCGAGCTTTTCGGCCGCGCGCATCTGCTCGCTGTCAGGCTGCGCTGCATTCAGCAACGCGCGGAAGACTTCGATGGTGCGAGCAGCTGTATAGGCACGCTTCGCGGCCTCGAGATCGTACGTTCCTGCAAACAATTGCTCGAGAGCTCTCTCCAGCCCACTGAGGGGATTGCCTATCCACACGATGCGGCCCTGTTGGTCCACCACAAATGCATGGGGAATGGTGCTGACGCGATATCGCCCCATGTAGGCGCGTTTGGTGGTTGGGGAGAGACACGTGGCAACCGCATAGTCCATCTGCTCGCCCATAGAGGCCACGAAACTCTCCACAGTTGACGTGTCTTCGTCAGAAATCCCCACAACGACGAGCCCTTGCGGACCAAAACGCCGTTGAAGGTTCGTCAGGTGAGGAATGCTCGTGCGACACGGTGGACACCACGTGGCCCAGAACTCGACGACAGTGACCGTGGTGCCACGATTTGCTGCAAGGCTCACCGGTTGGCCCTTCACCCAGTGGAGGTCCGTGAGCTCCGGTGCAGGCGCGCCTAAGTTGGGCTCGATCGCCGGTAATCCCCACACCAGCTCATGGAAATTCACCATCGCGACCAACATAAGAAGACAGACCGTTGGGATCACGCGGGGCCAGATTCGAAAAATGGTGTTCCTCGCCAAGCTGTTCATGAATTCGGGTATTCGCTTTCCGTGTTTCAGGGTCGAATTGGATCCTCGGTGGCCGACAGCGTTCATGGACAGGAGATGCAGCCGCAACTTGCAGCCACCGTTCGCCCAAACCCGCGCCGGCACTTCTCGCGTTCGGAACCAGCGCTCTTGAGCGCTCCAGTCCGCGAGACATTAGTCCCCCACCACCTCCGAAAGCAACAGGAATCACCTTAGGCCCCTCAGCCTACTCCATAAGGATGTGAACTCAACGCGGCGTTGAGGTGCCTCGCTCCGAGCTCAGGGTAGAAGTGGTGGCCGTTTCGCTTGGCTTACGTGGCGGAGCATCCGTTTCTTCTTCCGGTGGGGGCAACTTTGCGCGAACGTCGTTCGCGGCTGCAAGTTGACCCGTTACCTCGAGCATATCTGCGTACAACAACCCAAAACCGGAGTGGCCCGGATTTTCGCGATACCCCCTTGCCGCAACTTCCAAGGCTTGGGTGGTTTGCCCAGCCCGCTGGAGTGCCTTGACGTAAACGTGGGTAATCATAACGTTGCGGTAGTCGTGACTTTCTCTTTGGTCCATTGCTCGCACAGCAAGGGCGCGGATTTTCGGATTTTTTACGCGAGACTCGTTGATCGCGTAGGCAAAGAGCCAAAGACGGCCATCGCGCTTTTTCGTAGGAGTCGTTTCACAAATACGGGCGAGGAATTCTTCTGTTTCGCGTTCGAGTTCAACCATGCTCTGTGAATCCAGGTCGCGCCGCGACAACTGATTTCTAAAATACATCGATAGCCGTTCGTGGACGTATTGCTCGTTGGCAACTGCAAGATCGTAGCGCCCGGAGAGGATTTCCTCCAGCGTTTTTTCCAGCTCACTTTGGGGATGACCAATCCATACGATGCGGCCTTGACGGTCCACAACAAACGCGCAGGGAATTCCGCGTTGTCCGTAGGTATCCATATATGCGGATTTGGTGTCTCCCGTGGGATCAACGGCCACCGAATAGTCCATTTTCTGCCCCATCTTCTCTACAAACTCACGGACGGTGGAGGGCCCCTCGTCCGAGATTCCTACGATGGCGAGCCCGCGCGGGCCGAAGCGCTTTTGGAGCTCCGTCAGGTGTGGGATACTCTCTACGCATGGACCGCACCATGTGGCCCAGAATTCCACCACCGTGACGGTTGTCCCGCGGTTTGCGGCAAGGTCCACCGGCGTGCCTTTGATCCAAAGCAGCCCCTGCAAGGGCGGCGCAGGCTCGCCAAGAAGGGGTTTGACCTCGGGCAGAGCCATGGCCATTTGCGCCCCCAAAACCAGTACCAACGTTATGGGGATCCACTGCCAGCAGCTCGACTTCCTCTGGCCACCAACGTAGTCCGGGACTTTCGGCGGATGGGGGGGGCGAAAAACTGCTATTTTTGACACTGACTGACGCGCCACGGGGCTTCTTCTCCTTAATAGAGTGCGGTTTTCGCTTTGCGGCGACGACCATCACCGAGTTAGAGGGAGAAGCGCCTGAAAAAGTTGACGCCCGTCAGGGAGGGGCTGACGGGCGTCCACCCACGATGCAGAGGTCTGGTCAGAGATTCCCCGCCGGCGGAAGGGGCGTCCCCGGCGGAGAACAAGAACCGTTCTATCCCAAGAGCTCAAGGAGCGGATCAGGTTGCGGCGCGGGAGGCACCCCACCAAACGGTTCGGGGGCGGGAGCTGCCGGCGGGGCCATCATTGGCTCCTGCGGAGGATTTGGTGCAGGTCCCTGCCATTGTGCGGCAAATGGTGGCGCCGGCGGCGGTGCAAACCCTTGCGGCGCCCACGGCGCAAAGGGCTGCTGAGGAGCTTGCGCCATCATTGGGGCAGGCGGCCATGGTCCCATGGCTCCAGGCCCTTGACCTTGGGGCTGGCCAGCCGGCCCGTGCGGCCTCGGCCGACCAGCGGGTCCGGGCTGCTCTGGACCGCGTCCTTTTCCGCCCGCAGGCATCTCCTTGAGACGTTTCTCGAGCTGCTCTCGCTGCTCAGGGGTCAGAATCTCTTCGATCTTTTTGCGGGTCTCGGTGCGCAGCGATTCGATCTTGGGCTTCACTTCTTCCATGATCGCCTGATGCTTCTGGCGGAAATCATCTTGGACTTTCTGGAGCTTTTCCTTTTGCTCTGCGGACAGATCCAGTGAGTTCAGCGCCATACGTAAGCGTAGCTCCTCGCCGCCAGCTTGCATGCGCTCACGAATGGCGGGGCCGTAGGTCTGCCCCATGTCTTGGACAGCTTTTCCGACGTTCTCGCGCATGGCATCGAGCTTTTTCTTTTGTTCGTCGGTGAGCACCGCACGGAGTTCGTCGCGTGCTTTTTCGCCAAGATCGCGCAATCCGCGGAATTTTTCGCCAAGTTCGGCTTTTGAGCGCTCGAGGATCGCAGCGACCTTCTTCTCCTGCTCGGCTGTGAGCTCGAGGCGACGCTTCATCATCTCAACGATCCGTGTAGTGGCCATTTCGCGGTTCGCGAGCCAACGGCCGGCACCCTGCCGACCCTCTGCTGCCTGTCGCCAGCCTGGGCGTCCGGCTGGCCCTTCCGGCCCACTGCCCGGCCCGCCTCCTGAGGGTGGTTGAGCAAGGACGAGACTGGTGAGCCCCACGAAGGCTACTGTGGTGAGTAATGTTTTCATGGCAATTCTCCTTTCTTTCTCAAAGATAGTGAGTTAGGGGTTTGATGGGGATTGGCTCGACTGCTGCTGGTTTTGCGTCTGCTGCTGAGCCTGAGTTTGCTGCTGTAAGCGCTGCTGCTTGCGGGCTTTGCGGCGTTGCTTTGCCGCAGTGGTGGCGTCGTCACAAGCCGCAACCCATCCTTTGGCAGGCTTGTCGGAGCCGACGTTAGGTTGGGCGGCCTGAGAGCCAGCCCAATTCGCTCTGTGCCGCGGACCTGCTACCAACATGCTACTTGCCAGTGCAATCGTGCAGAGAAGAAGCATTGCTCGGGTTGTTCGCATCGCGTTGTGACCTCCTTTAGTCACAGGGTCTGTGCCTCGCTGACGAAGGAAGGAACAAAGCGCATGCCAACCGGCTTGTCGAGCGAGAGTGCTGCGACATCTAACTGCGAATAATTGATAGTGAATGACTTGGCAAATCCGAGCCTTGCCCTGGGAAACACGCGGTGTACCATTTGGTGCAAAAATCGCACCTTTGTGAACACTTGCGCTCGGTAGGAGCGGCGCCGGCTAAGGTGGAAAGCGGGGCTTGGTTCATGCCACACACGGGAAGGCGGCAGTCTGGTATGAGCGACTTTGAGGACTGGCAACTTGGGGATCAGATCCGCGTGTGTAGTGGGCTGGTGCACTTGGATCGCTTCCTATCGAAACGTGAAGAGTCGTCCCTGCCACGGGCAACGCAGCTAACGAAGCTCGAGACCCCTCACTCTTTGCGACATGGTGTGCCCCATCCCAATTTGCGTTGACAAGCTGTGGCTGGGTGGCGTTCTCTCAAGCGCGTGGCTCGACCAAGTTCGGCGGAAAGGATGTCCCACAAAAGCTATGACTGAAATGCTGATTCAGCATCTTGAGACCGCAGCACGCCTCGCCCCCGTGTGGGGCTTTGTCATGATTTTCATCTTTATGACGATCGAGAGCTCGTTCATTCCTTTCCCAAGTGAAGTGGTGATGATCCCAGCGGGTTTCCTTGCGGCTCGCGGAGAACTCACCTTCGGCTCCCCTGTGGCGGATGCCATCGCAGCCGTTCTGGTGGGGGTGGCAGGCTCGCTCGCGGGCGCGTACATCAACTACTATCTTGCGCGCTGGCTCGGCCGCCCTTTCCTTTACCGCTACGGCAAGTACTTTTTCCTTTCGCCACACACTTTGCAACGTGCGGAAGAGCTTTTCCGTGAGTATGGGGCCGGCATCACGTTTGCGTGTCGGATGGTGCCTGCAATCCGCCAAGTGATCTCCATTCCAGCGGGGATTGCAGGGATGCCGCTTGGCATTTTTACTTTCTGCACTGGCCTTGGGGCTGGCATCTGGGTCGCGATCCTCACCGCCGTGGGATATGTCCTTGGAATGAGCACAGCCCACATGAGCTACAGCGATCTTGTCCACCAAGGGGAACAGATGGTACGCCATAACCTTGTCTGGATTCTTTTGGGCTGCGCGGTCTTCCTGGCTGTCTATATTTGGATCCATAAACTCGTCATGAAATCGCCCAAAACCACGCCCACGACCTCTGCGGAATAACAACCGACCTGCTCGCTTTCTTGCGCCATGCCTCCGACGTATCCGCTCATTTTTTGGGGAAGGACAAGAAGAGTCAGCAAGAAGTGAATACAGAAAAAAGGAACACGGACGCGCATGATGCATGTGCCCCGAGAGATGGCCAGATTAGCCTTCCCTCACGTCATGCCGCACACAGGATGCTCCCCTACCCTGCTCGATCACTCTTGACCTCTTCTTTAGAAGCTCGGACGGTGGAGGATCGTAGTGGCGTAAGAAACCGGGGCGAACTCGGCTGAGCAGGCAGGGGCTCGCCTCAGAAAGGTGCGGCTGAATGTGGGAAGGGGTTCTGAAAGCAATCGGAAAGTTTCAGCCGAATAAGCGCGCGTTCGGCGAGGCAAACACGGGCAGCGGAATGAGAATTCACCCAGCGCGCTCCCTGAAGATGCACCCCAGGATCGCCTTAGTGCTCCTGTGGCTCACCCTTACGCCACTGGGTCATGCTCAAGTGCCATGGAGCACGTTGCCGCTGCCCCCGCGGCGTGCGGACGCTCCCACTGGCACCCAGATTCGGGACATCACGAGCAGCATGAGCCGCGAAGTCCGCGAGGCCTACATCTTCGATCAGATCGTCTCAGGGAACGTCCCGAATTTTCTGCGGGGATTCGCCACCATTACCGTGACCGCGACGCTCGGCGGCCAAACTCACACCATCCAGTATGGAGTGACGCCAGACTACCTTGCTGTCGGATCGGACACGGACTTTTTCCGGATGCCCATGACTCCCCACTTGGCTCAGTGGCTCTGCGATCGCCTCGGCTGCTCGCTTCCCACCCGCAAGATGGTGAACGATATCTGGGCTCAATCCGCGTGGAAATTTGCCCCACAACCGATTGCTCCCTCGCCCGAGATGGTCACGGTGCCAGTTTTTTACACCCACCACCAGATGGTTGAGAGTCAGCGCCAAAGCATGGGGGCCGCCCTTGGCGCGCTTTTGTCGGGTCACAAAAAGGACGTGGTGATTACGCCGCAACTGCCGACGCGCCCACCGCCGCCGCGTGTGGCCATTTACGGTTGGCACTATCAAAACGGCACGCCGATCCAACCGCTTTCGCTGGTTCACGAGGCGACGTACGCGGACTACAGCCACGGCATCCGGCTTGTGAAAAACGAAGTCGTAGTAGATGGCCAAGTGACGACGTTGCAGGCGGTGCTCGCCCACAGTACGTTGGCTGGGCTGGTGAGTGACGAGGGAGCGTTCAGCTCAGGAAACCGTTACCCGGCGCCGCCGCCTCCCGCGCTTTTCCCGTTTTCGGATCGTTTCACAAGCGCAGGACGGGAGCTGAGTTGCTGGAGCGATCGGTTCACCTCTCCCACGGTTTTAGCATTCGCGCCGATCGCGCCGGGAGGAGACGGCTACGCTTTGCGCGTGCGAGATCCCAGCGGTGGGATTGACTCCACGCGCACGGGCTACAGCTACCACGAGGACTACTTCGTGGAGTCCTACATTTACTGTCAGTACCGCCCGGAACTCGCTACGAACGGCTTTGAGCGCGTGGGGATTTTTGCGCGCGATGATGGCAACGGCATGTTCGAGGGAATTTCCGGGAGTGGCATCAAGGGCAACAACTATGCGCTGACGTGGGACTCTCACGACGGAAGGGTGCGGTGTTTGCGTACAGTGAACGGAGCCGCGACTGACTTGCTTCCCACCCCGCAGTATCGCGCCTCAAGCGGCTGGCGACTGTTTCGCATTGAGGTCAGCGGCAACTCCATTGCGTTTCGCATGGATGGCGAGCTCCTGCTCCTGACAAGCGATGCGACCCACTCCCGAGGACAATTTGGGATCGGCTACCACGAGTACTTCGCCAACAATGCCAACATCGCGGGCACCTACGCTGAGAACTTTCGGGCGGATCGGCTCCCCGTTTCGAGCATCACTGAATGGGATAGCTTTTGACGCCAGACTTGGCCATGCCGATCTTGCTTGCAAGCGCCGTGCGTTGACTTTTGGGTTGCGCACAACGAGAGGAGATTCGGCAACCAACCGCCCCGAAACTCTTTCTAAGAGATTAGCAAACGTGTGGAGGGTAAAAACATGAGCAAATTTGCTGTGCTGTTTCCGGTGGGAAAGGTCACTGATCTAACCCGCAGGACGCTCGAAGCACTCAAACCCCAAACCGAGCGCGACTGGAAGTGCTACCTGCTTGAGGGAGCAAGCGACGCTGGAGCCGCGAAAACACTTGCTGCCGAGCTGGCAGATGATCGCTTTGTGGTAGGCCCGACGGGTCTCACCACACTGGCGAAAATGATGAACTGGGCAATGCGCGAAAGCGGGGCGACCTACATTATGCCGCTTCCCGAGGGGGTACTTTTGAAGCCACAAGCGCTCGAACGCTTCGCCTCCTATCTGGATCAACACCCACAAGCGGCCGTAGCGTACTCGTGCTATGCTGAGGTCAAGCCCGACGGCAAAGAGGAAAAGGTTCAACTCTATCCGCACGAGGGGTGCATTCACGAGCGCTTTGACTTCGGCTACATCAAAGTCTACCGCGCCGACAAACTCCGCGAGATCGGTGGTTTCCGCGAGGATCTGGTCCACGCCGCCGAGTATGACGTCGAGCTCAAACTTGGCGACAATTACACTTTGGAGCTTGTGGACGAGGTGCTGTACTCGGTGGTCGTGCCTGAGCAAGCCGAGAGTGCGCCGGGGGCGCTTCACTCCCCGGGCAAGGGCAAGTTCGGGGGCTTCTCCTACGTCTTCTATCCGCCGGATCTCGAGCAAGAGGTCACGTCGGTTTTCGAGGAGATGCTCAAGCGGCGCGGGGCATACATTGACCACGAAACCGAGTATGTGCCATATCCGAAAGAGCCCTATCCGGTGATGGCAAGTGTGGTCATCCCCGTGCTAAATCGCGCGAAGTACATTGGCAACGCGATCGAACGCTGCCTCGAGCAAACGTTCAAAGACTTCGAGGTGATTGTGGTAGACAATGGCTCGACGGACGGCACGCTCGAGATCGTTCAAGAATACGCAAAGAAAGATCCACGGGTGCGTCTGATTCGGGGCACCGGCAATTGCATCGCTTCGGCCCTCAACGATGGCATTCGGGCGGCACGCGGCAAGTACATCTGCCAGTTGGATTCGGACGACGAGTACGTCCCGACGACGCTCGAAAAAATGATCGCGCATCTGGAGAGCCATCCGAAATGCGGACTGGCGATCTCGTACTACACGCTAATGGACGAAAACCGCAATCCGATCCCGGGGATCGAGCCCGTCACCCATAAGGGCTACACTCGCAACCAGATCCTGCGGCGCGACGGCGCGGGCGCCCTCCGTGTTTTCCCCAAGGTCGTCTTGGAAGAAATGGGGCTCTACGACGAGGAGAACTACGGCAACTTCGGTGAAGATTACGACATGGTGCTGAAGGTGGGCGAGAAGTACGACGTGGACCGGGTCCATGAAGTCCTGTACCGCTATCGTCGGCACTCCGACAACACGGACGTCACGCGCGATCCGTGGATGAAGATCCGCAACAAGAACCACGCACGGCTGCAGGCCCTCAAGCGGCGACAGGAAATCAATCGCAAGCTGGGCAAGTGGCCCCCCAAGCAGGCGTCCTCGGAGCAAAAACAATAACTGACGAAGCTGTGAACGTCCTTCCACGCGCGCGTGGAAGCGTGCTGGCATCACGAGATTGGCAAGCGGGCGAGCCCGAGGAAAGTAACGCTCGAGTTCGTCCGCTTTTTTGTATTTGCCCTCTTAGCGCATCGCCCACACAGTTCTCGGCATGAACGTCGCGTGGAATGCCATGCAAGTGCGGGCCGCAAAGAGCGGCGTGGGGCAGTATATCCATGGGCTGGTAGAAGCCATCCTTCAGGAGAACGCTTCGGACACGTTCACACTTTACTGCTCACCCCAGAACGTACGCAATTACCAGTTTGACGCCCCCAACTACCGCGTAAAGGTTTGGGGGCTGGCTGAGCAGGCAAGGACCGCTCGCCTGCTCTACGAGTACACATTTCTCCCGTCGGAGCTGCGTCGGCAGCGATACGATCTTTTCCATGGGTTTTCGAACTTTCTGCCGCCACGCAAGGTCTGCCCCTACGTGGTCACGATCCACGACTTATCCTACCACGTTCATCCGGAGCGCTGCCCGTGGTTGCGACGTCAGTATTGGTACGCCATGACGCGCCGGACGGTTGAGCTGGCGGACTTGATCCTGACAGTTAGCGAGCATTCCAAGCGCGAGATTATCCGCTTTTTTCCGGAGGCGGCCGACCGGGTGGTGGTCGTGCACAACGGCGTTCACGCACGATTTCGCCCGTTGGGTACTCCGCGAGAAGCGTCCAACTTGCCCAAACGTGGACTCAACGCACCGTATGTCTTATTTGTGGGGACGCTGGAACCGGGGAAAAACGTGGCCCGGCTCATCGAAGCGTTCGACAGGATCGCACACGAGTTTCCCGAGCACGAGCTTTACATCGCGGGTGATCGGGGATGGCTTTATGAAGGGATTTTTGAGGCGGCCAAGCGCGCTCGTGCCTCTTCTCGGATCCGTTTTCTGGGACATGTGTCCGATGACGGAGTCGTCGAGCTTCTGAACTTCTGCGACGTTTTCGTATTTCCGTCGTTGTATGAAGGTTTTGGCCTTCCGCCATTGGAAGCCATGGCGTGCGGTGCGCCGGTGGTCACCTCAAACACCAGCTCGATCCCGGAAGTGGTGGCGGATGCGGCACTGCAGGTGGACCCAACCGACGTGGACGCCCTCGCGCAAGCGATCGCTCGCGTGTTGGGAGACCCCTCGCTCCGTGCGCTTTTACGCGAAAAAGGACTTGCGCGCGCAAAAGCATTTTCGTGGAAGAAAGCTGCAAGAGAAACTTTAATTGCTTATCAAAGGATTCTTGGGAAGTAATTCATGACTCAAGCGAGTAGCACGCGCCGAATTCGGATTGGAATTGACGTTGGAGGAACCTTCACCCACGCGGTCGCCATTGACGCCGCCACATTGGAGATTGTGGCGACGGTCAAAGTCCCCACCACCCACCGACATCCGCGTGGTGTTGCCGCCGGCATTGTGGAGTCGCTCTTCAAGTTGCTGGAAGAAGGCAAAATTCAATCCGACGAAATCGTGCTGATTGCGCACTCAACCACCCAAGCCACGAACGCGCTGCTGGAAGGCGACGTGGCCCCCGTGGGGATCGTAGGCATGGCGGGGGGAATGGGCAAACGGCGCGCGCGCTCCCAAACTCGCATTGGCGATATCGAGTTGGCACCCAACCGGTTCTTGCACACTTTCCACACGTTCATTGACGTCACCGATGGCCTCCGCGAGGAGCAGATTCGGCAGGCGGTCGATGAACTTCTCGCGCAGGGCGCCAAAGTGATCGTGGCAAGCGCGGCCTTCAGCGTCGAGGATCCCCAATACGAGGAAATGGTGGTGCGCCATTGCAACGAGCGGGGCATTCTGGTGACGGCAGCATGCCACATCTCACAGCTGTACGGGCTGAAGGCGCGCACACGTACGGCCGTGATCAACGCTTCGATGCTTCCGAAGATGCTCGAGACGGCCGACATGACCGAAGCGAGTGTGCGCGAAGCGGGAATCAAGGCCCCTCTGATGATCATGCGCTCGGATGGCGGAATCATGGACATCGCCGAGATGCGACGGCGCCCCATTCTGACGATGCTGAGTGGTCCAGCGGCAGGCGTGGCGGCCGCGCTCATGTATGCACGCATCACCGATGGCATCTTTCTGGAAGTTGGCGGTACGTCCACGGACATCAGCGCCATTCGCAACGGAAAGTCGCTCGTCAAGAGCGCGGTCGTGGGGGGACACCGTCTGTACCTCCGCACGCTGGACGTGCGAACGGTGGGAGTCGCCGGTGGAAGCTTGCCCCGGGCGAGCGATCACCATATCGAAGATGTGGGACCACGAAGCGCCCACATTGCCGGCGTCGAATATAGCGCATTCCAAAAGGACCTCAGTGGGGAGCTGAAGGTGGAGCGCTTCCAGCCGCTGCCGGGAGATCCCGACGATTATCTGCGCATTCGGACGGAGGATGGACGGCTTGTTTCGGTTACGCCCACCTGTGCTTCGAACTTCCTCGGATTGGTGCCGGAAGGGGATGCAGCCCACGGCAACCGTGAGCCGATCACTGCGGCAATGGCGGCACTGTGCCGCTTCGTCCGCCGGGATGCTCAGGGGCTTGCTGAAGAACTCTTGGAAAAAGCTACGGTGAAAGTGCGTCGGGTGGTCGAGGAGATGATCGAGGACTATGAGCTCGACCCACAGTTGCTCACCCTCAGTGGCGGCGGGGGTGGAGCCTCCGCTATCGTACCCTTCACCGCGAAGCGCATGGGGCTTCCCTTTGAGATTGCGCCAAACTCCGCCGTGATCTCCGCGATCGGTGTGGCGCTCGCACTGGTTCGCGACTCGATTGAAAAGACAGTCATCAATCCGACGGAAAAGGACATCCTTCAAATCCGCCGCGAAGCTGAGGAAGCGGTGGTGCGCATGGGGGCCGATCCTCAATCGGTCGAGGTGGAGATTGAAATTGATGCGCAGAAAAACATTCTGCGTGCGTCCGCCACAGGGACTACGGAGCTTCGCACCCGTGACTTGGCTAAAGCCGCTCTCGGCGAGGAGGAGTTGGAGCAGCGCGTGCGCAAGAGTGTACGTGGAGAGATTGAGCACGTGGAGCAGGTAGCAAGCGTCGGCGGCTTGCTGGTTTACCATGTGAAGACTGTCCAACCCATGCTCGCCGGACTTGTCAAACGCCGCACCAACCAAGTGCGTGTCATTGACCGCGAGGGGATCATTCGCTTACAGCTTCGTCGAGGCGACACGATGACAGGCACAAAGCAAAGTGTGCTCAGCCATTTGCGCGAGTTTATTGAAAAGCACACCACCTACGGCGATGCGGGACGCGAATTCCCGGACTTGTTCTTACTCTTCCGCGGGCGCATTCTCGACCTGAGCGGTCTTATCAATTTGGAACAGATTCAATCGCTCGCGCAAGTGGAGCTGGCGAGCGTCGGCGACAACGAGCCACTTGCAGCAATTTTGAAATTCTGAACCGGCCGCTCATCGCAGGCGACGCATGGGCACGCGGTTGGCGGGCATTTTCGCTAACCCATACGCCGCTTACCCATTCTTGCGGAATCTCATGATGAGCTCGGCGCCATAAACATAGGCGTGATCCATGTACTCACACCCGAGCCCTTCCACCTCTGCCTTGAGCGTCTCGAAGGTGTAGTGGGTGATGTGTTCGTCCGCATAGCCGGTGGGATGCACAAACCCGTAGATCTTCTCGATGGTTGTCCACCACGTGGCATAATCTGGCGTTCCGACAACAACAATCCCGCCAGGCCGCACGACCCGCACAACTTCTTGCAAAATCTTAGGATTCCGGGGCAAGTGCTCGATGACCTGCGAGAAGATTGCTGCGTCGTAGGCCTCGCTTTTGAAAGGCAAATCGAAGACACTCGCTCGGACGAGAGCCCCACTGCGTCCTCGCTTGTAGCGGAGTTTGTTCAAGCGGATGTCGCAGCCGTCGGCTTGGGGCAGCCCTTCCAGCACTTGGCTGGAGCCACAACCAATATCCAGTATGCGCGGGCATTCGCGCACCATTCCGACAAGCGCATGATAACGCCACCGCTGCCACGAGCGCTGGAACCAGATCCGGCTTCGGAAAGCCCGCTCGTCGTAGTCCGCACAATCGATCGAATTGCGCAGTCGCCACAGAGGCCTGAGCGCCGCCAAGTACTCTCGCGCTACCTGCCAAAACGTCGAATCTGTACCCCGGTGGATCGGGAAATAATGAAATGGTACTTCCGCCACACGAAATCCCGCCGCAAACGATCGCACCAGTACTTCAAGCAGCGCTCCAAATCCCTCATGCTCCGGCATCGCCTCATCGAACACTCGGCGCCGGTAAAGTCGAAAACTGCTCGAGAGATCGTGCACAGGTAAATCGAGAAGAGTGGCGACCAAGCGGTTGGAGCACCGGGCAACGAAGCTGCGGAACCATCCGGCGTTGTCATAACCGGTCTTTGTATAACGCGATGCAACGACTAAATCGTTGTCTTCGCGCCGAGCAAATAGCTCTGGAATAATGAAGGGGCTGTGGGCAAGCCCGCTCTCCATGGTAAGGATCCACTCGCCGCGGGCGAGCTCGAGGGCTTGACGTAGGGAAGCGCCGTAGCCACCATTCGCGCGATAGCCTTGCCCTCCCGGTAACTTGGCGAGAGTCGATTCTACAGATGGCGCGCCATGAGTGGGGAGGGCGACCACGACTTCCCAAGTCACGCCCTCCGGCAAGCGCGCACATGCAATTGGAAGCCGCTCGAGGAGCTCACAGGTTTGCACAGCATTGGACGGCATCGGTATGAGAATACTCAGATCCACTTGTCGCATAGGGTTCCTAACAGTCGTTTGAAAAGTTGTCCGATTCAGCCGTCACGGCGAGAGGCCAACGGCCCAGCCATGCGACCGTCCCACGTCTCTGAATTTTCAAGTGCCGTTTTCCCGACGTTTGGCAACATTCAACGTTCGGGCCGTAAATGCTTAGGCACTCCGACCAGCTGAGATACATGCGTGTCAAAAGCCGACGCCACGAGTCACGAAAAAAACACCGGACAGGGGGGCGGTCTGCTACCGAGTGAGTTTGAGCAACTCAGCATGCAGCGCGATCATAGGCAACGTTGATGCAAGCCCCCGCTCTGCTCCACTTGTTGGCCCGGTCCACAGTAGAGGTGATCTTCTCGTGGGTGAACAAAATAAAAGTGGGCGGCCGCCCTCACCGCTTGGCGAGCCGCCCTACGCAAACCAGTTCGAGTATGCCACCTTCCAAAACTTAGGACGATGGGAACGGAACGAAGCGATCGAACCCTGTATTTGGCCCAAACGTGATATCGCCCTTACTCACACTGCCATTCGTCGGGTCGTAGGGGATCCCAGAGTCAGGCCCTTGGCCATCCGGACCACGGCTGTGCAAGCGATACGGCCCGTAATGCTGATAGGCATACATAAACGTCGGGGTATGGGGATCGGAGGGCATCGCTTGAACCGCATAACCCCAATTGACGTAGAGGTATTCGCGCACTTCCGGTGGCAGCCCAGTCTTGTGCGATGCGAATGGATCGGTGGGCATGCTCGAGATATACGCGATGGGGGTGGTTAGCGGGTTGGCCCCATTCCAGTTAGGATCTGGCATCCCGAACCCCGGCACAGTCCCGCCAATGTGGAATTCCAACGCGGCCTGCGGAACATTCGAGTAATGATAGGTTGGATAGGCGTTGTTGTCCACAGCATAGGCCTCGAGAGCTGTGACGATGCTCTTGATGTCAGCGCGGGCACGCGAAACCTTCGAGCGCGTCTGGGCTTCTAAAAAGTTCACGATGGCGATTCCCGCCAAAACCGAGATGATTGCAACGACGATGAGCAACTCGATGAGGGTGAAGGCGAGGCGGTGAGACCGAATTGAAATGACTCGAGCGGAATTCATTTCCGCACCTCCCACATTGTAAGTGAATTGAACGGCTTACCACTGCCTTTCGTGAGGAAGCTAACATCGTGCCAACGGACAATTCAAAGTAAAACGGAGGGTGCGGGGCGCAAGAGGTTCTGCTGTGGTTCCCCCCCTTTCTCTTCTTCACCGATGGATCCGCTGACCACCGTGCGGGTTTGAGACTGGGGCCCGAAAGCCTTCCCGTACGCAAGGGCCCAGCCACGGAGATCCAAACATAACTCTATTAACGGCAACGTCTCAGCCCCGCAGTGCAGGAGCTAAGTGATAGAGCATCCAGTAGATGATCACTCCTGTCACCGAAACGTAGAGCCAGATGGGTAAAGTGATGCGCGCCAAGCGCTTATGTCGGTCAAAGCGCTGCCGAATCGCCAACACCACCGTACCAAGAACCAGAGGCACCACCGCCATGGCAAGAAGCGTATGGGTAAGTAGGATGGCTAAGTAAATGAACCGTATTGCCGGTGGTCCCTCAAACCGCGTCGTCCCATGATAAGCATGGTAAATGAGATACCCGCTGAGGAAGAGCGCCGAGCTGACAAGAGCTGCGCACATGCCCCAAATGTGGAGCGGTTTGTTTCCACGTCGAATGGCCCACCACGCCAACAAAACCAGCGCGGCGGAGCTCGCGTTGAAGCAGGCGTTCAGAGTTGGTAAGAAGGTTAAGGATTCAGGCGTCACGACTGCTTAATTCTTTTCCCTCCGCAAAATACGAATTGCCTCACGCAACTTTTTCATTTCTTCGGGGTCGAGTCCATCAAAATACCCGCGAATTTGGCCTTTTCGGTCCACAAGCACGAACCGACTGCTGTGGATGATCGGCTCATTCTCCGGCGCCGTGCCCGGCGGAGGCGCGTCCTCTAAGCCAAGCTTGAACCCCTCGCGAATAAAGCGATAAATCGTTGGCTTGTCGCCGGTAAGAAAGCTCCACCGCCACGGATCGTAATTGAAGCGCAACGCATACTCCTGAAGTGTGGTCGTGGTGTCATACTCAGGATCCACGCTCAGCGAAAAGAGCCGAACATCCTCGATCCGTTCTTGGTTGAGCCATTTCTGCAGTTCGACCATTGAGGCCGTCATGCGGGGGCACTGTCCGCCGCAGCGCGTGAAAATGAAATCCGCGACCCAGAGCGTCCCTAAAAAGTTGTCTCGGGTCATGGGCTCCCCACGCTCGTTCAGGAATTGAAAAGGTGGCACTTCCCCATAGATCTCCAGCTGAGGGGCGGGGCGCACCACTCTCTGATAAACGGCGAGTCCCCCAAGCCCGAGAAGAGCCACGGCAACAGCGACCCATGTGAGCCAATTCGCAATGGGCAAGCGGGGCGGCGTTACTGCGGAATTTGTTTCGTTCGACATGCCATCCTCCATGCGGTAAGATAAGCGGCTCCGGCGAAAACGATGCCAATCCCGGCGCTAAGAGCGGGGTCGAACGGAGCGGAATCCCCTAAACCAGCTCGAAGAAGCACAAGATAGTAGGTCGCGGGATCAATCGCCATGAGAGATCGTATCCAGCCACTTGCGCCAGAGGCAGGGAAAAGGGCTCCCGAGAGCAGCCACATTGGAAACAAAACGAGATTCATCACAGCGTGAAAGCCCTGTACGGAGGCAATCCGCCACGCAAAGGCCACGCCCACGCACGTCATTGCGAAGGCGGTAAGGAGAATCGCCCCAACAGCAAGAGCGGCGCCCCCGAGCGACGGACGGAACCCACAAAACGGAGCAAGAGCCAACATGAGTGCCCCTTGGGCGGTTGCCACCAGCGTTCCGCCCAACACCTTACCAAGCACAATGGCAAAACGCGACACAGGCGCCACCAGTACGCCCTGCATGAATCCTTCGCGACGATCTTCAATGAGTGAAATCGCAGAGAAGATGGCGGTGAAAAGGACGGTCATCAAGATGGCACCGGGGAAGAAATAGCGCAAGTAACCATCCGAGGCTCCGCCGTTGTCCACACGGAAAGATCGCCCAAGGCCAGACCCTAAGACGGCCCAAAAAAGTAGTGGCGTTCCGATCGCAGCAAGGACGCGTGCCCGTTGGCGCAAAAACCTCACAACCTCGCGCTCGCACAGTGTCCAAGCGGCTAACATTTCATCCAAGAAGCAAGATGCTGACACGGTGCTCATGAAGCGCTCCTTTCGCGAGGGTCACTACTCGCTTCCTGAGTTTCGATCAGTCGCTTGCCGGTGAAGTGAAAGAACACGTCCTCGAGGGTCGGCCGACCGAGCCGCGCGGATTCCACAAGCCCACGAAACGCCTCGACTATCTGGACCAACAGGCGAGGTGCTCCGCCTTCCAAATCTATGGGAACCTCGATCCGCAATTCTTCTTGGCTGACCGTTGCCAGAATCCCAAACCGTTCTGCGATCAGCGAGCGGAGCTCTTCCGGACGCGGGGAAATGAGGAGCACCACCTCTTGGCCTACGAATCGTTTGAGATCGTCGGGCGGCCCGACGACGACCAACCGGCCGCGATCGAGGATTGCCACCCGGTCACACGCATCGGCTTCTTCCATTAAATGGGTGGTCAACACCGACGTGACGCCGCGTGTGGCTTTCAATTTCTGCAAGTGCTCCATCACTTCGCGACGGGCCGTGGGGTCGAGCCCTGTGGTGGGCTCGTCGAGAAGTAGAACCTTCGGTTCGTGCAACAATGCCTTTGCGATCTCAAGACGCCGCTGCATGCCGCCGGAGAAACGTTCTACGAGTTCATGGGCACGCTGGGTCAAACCCACCACGTCCAGCACGTCACCTACCCGTCGCGCCAGCAGGCCGCCGTGCAGACCGTACATCCGCCCTTGAAAGATCAAGTTCTCGCGTGCCGTGAGCTTGCGGTCGAGACTTGGGCTTTGGAAGACGACGCCAATTGCGCGCCGCACCTGAGCGGGTTCGTGTGCAAGATCATGCCCAGCGACGCGGGCCGCTCCTGACTGAAGCGGCAAAAGGGTGGTGAGAATCCGAAAAAGTGTCGTCTTCCCGCTGCCATTCGGCCCCAAAAGAGCAAAAATCTCGCCCTGCTCAACGTGCAGAGACACCTCTTCGAGCGCCAACGAGTTGCCGTAGGCATAGCGGATCCGCTCGACTTCCAACGCATGAGAAGAGGGAGACGATTCGCTGAAATCTCCGGAGGTTGGCCGTGGCTGATCGGTCAGCTTCTCAGGAAAATCTCGGGCGGATTGCCCTTCTCTACTCGAGCCCGCTGAAATGTGAGAATTCAGTGTCACGCTCCAACCCGATCTGCCAAAAGCAACGAAAACAGTAGGATGAGATAGGCTAGAGAACCGAAGAAGACTCCGTACGCATGCTTTCGCGAAGGCTGAAGATTCCACCGCAGGTTGAGCACCAAGAACGCACCACCCAAAAGGAAGCTCCCAAGTAGATACGTCATTCCGGCTAGATGCGCGACACACGGCATTGCGCCGACCACAAACAAAGCGGCAGAATAGAGGAAAGCTTGGCGCGCCGCGAGAATCCCGTCCGCATCCAGATGAGTCAGCATCCGCAAGCCCCCACGCAAATAATCCTCGCGGTAAACCCAACCGATCGCAATGAAGTGCGGAAGCTGCCAAAGAAACATGATGGCAAAGAGGACAATGCCGCCGAACTCGATTTTTCCCGTCGCTGCCGCCCAGCCAACCAAAGGAGGCATCGCACCGGGAACGGCGCCAACAATCGTGCAAAGTGCGGTACGACGCTTGAGCGGTGTGTAGACCCAGACGTACAATACTACGGTAGCGAGAAGCAGCGCAGCAGCGAGAAGATTGGTCGTGAGGGCAAGAAGCGTCACCCCCGCAACGACGAGCTGGAAACCTAAGAAAAGTGCGCCGCGCGGGGCGATTCGGCCGGCAGGTAGGGGGCGGTGTCGAGTCCGCTCCATGAGTGCGTCTGTGTCGCGCTCAAGGTACTGATTCAGCGCACTGCTACCTCCAGCGGCAAGGACGCAAGCCAGAACCGCCCAGAACAGCCCGGAATAATCAACCTCTGCCGGGGATGCCACGGCAAAACCCGTCGCCGCCGTGAAGGCGGTGAAAGCCACGATACGCAGCTTGAAGAGTTCGGTCAGATCCGCAAGCCAAGATGGAGCAGCAGCTACTGGGGGAGCCTCTGCCTTGGCATGGGAATCGAGTGCGTACGTGCTCATGATGGCTTGTCCCCCTCCCTCCCTTGATTGCCCTCATGAAGTCGGCGCCGCACCGCCATCGCAGTGAGAAGAAGGCCAACGAGGATGGCTGCACCGAGTGCGACATGGCCGGTGGAGACGACAACGTGGTGAAGCTGCGCGACTTCAGGCTCGGGTCGTGCCCGGTTCGCAAAGACCGCTGCTGCCCCGAGGAGCATTTGAATGACCACGGCCGCCGAAAGGCTTCCAAGGGCACGAGTCAAAAAGCGGTGCTCGGCAAACTGGCCAAAGGCGCGGATGGTCAAAAACAGAATAAGGCCTGCTAAAATCACGCCTCCGGCGATGTGAAAGGTCAGGTGCGAGACAAAGCCGGTCTGCGAGTGGCGAACTCCAGCACCTAAGATGAGCTGCAAAAATGCAATGATAGTGGCGGCGCGGAGTTGCTTGGCGAGACCAGAGGCCCCGGCTGCAAACGTGGGCGCATGTCCTGCGAGCCACGCCCGGCTTTCCATAAAGGCAATGGCGGTCATCAACACCAGAAACGACTGGGCAAGGATGCCGTGGACAACCGAGACCCAGGGATTGCGCATCGAATGAATGATGAGCCCACCCAGAAGAGCTTGCGCGACAACTGTACCGAATGCGGCCCACCCCAAGGTGCGGACGCGCCGACGTGGCTCGACGCGCTGAAGAATGATGGCCTGAATAAGCGTGAGAAGGCCGGTGAGACCAGCAAGCACACGGTGCGAATCCTCGTAAATTAGACCGCCCACAAACGTTCGTGCGGTTGGGAGAGGCTGGCCCACAAAAGCTGGCCATGTCGGATCCGAAAGAGCCGCCTTATTGCCGGTGACAAGGGCTCCTACGACAATCAGGAGGAACGTCATTCCCGCCGTCGTCTTGGTGAAGCGCGCTAACCAAGGGCGATAGGCCGGCTCGGCGAGTTCGGTCATGGAAACAGAAGAGGTGGGGCGGGCTCTGAACTCATTATCTGCGGCTAAGCCGCTGGGTGTCGCTATCGTTGAATGGTCACTCATAGCCCCACCTTATAGTGAGCCGACCTTGCTCGCTGCCACGAGAAAATATGGCCTTGTTCCAAAAATCACAAAGCTATCTGAAAATTGTACCGACTCAGTCTGAAAACCTTCACTGGATCCATCTGGATGCCGTGCGAGTGCCCAATGGGTGGGGCCAATCTATCACCCGCCTCTCCTCGGCCGAGTGCCCGTACTTTAGTGTGCCGCCAGAGAGTCTACGCTTCGGTTTACGAGCGGGCGGAACTTTGTCTCGCCGCCTCCTAAGGACGATCGTGAAGGAAAGATTTGCTCCCTCGCACTTTCATATTGCGGCAGCACATGCTCTGGTGCGCGAATGCAGTTGGTAATCAGCAAGCGTGTTACTACGTTCGCGAAGGGAGCTTACCCGCCATTTTTTGCGCCTCGTAGGCGACCATGAGAACGGACGGAGTCGGCTTCCTACGACGTTGGAAACGGCAGATTCGCAAAAGGATAGTTTGACGTCTAAAGGATAGCGTGAAATGGAACTGGCACTTATCGGACTTCAAAAATCGGGCAAAACGACGGTGTTCAATGCGCTGACCGGTGGACACGCCCAGACCTCGGCCTTTGCGGGTGGCAAGCTCGAGCCCAACATTGCGGTCGTGAAGGTTCCCGACCCACGGGTGGAAAAATTGGCTGAGATCTACAAGCCGAAAAAAGTCACGCACGCCACCGTCAAGTACATCGACGTTGCCGGGATTGGGCGCGAAACGGACAGTCCGGAGCGTGGCGTGCCGGAAGCGCTTCTCCAATACGTCTCCACAGCCGATGCGCTCCTTGCCGTGGTGCGGGGTTTCGAGGACGACTTCCACGGCCCGGCACACATCGCCCATGACGTCGAAACGCTCCACCTCGAGCTCATTTTCAGCGATCTCGCCAAGGTGGAAAATCGCATTCCGCGGATCGAGCGGGCCTTACCGAAGCTGAGCGGGAAGGAAAAGGAGCAGCATCAGCTCGAGCTCCACGCGCTTCAGAAGATCAAACCTCTGCTGGAGCAGAATCTGCCCGTGCGTGCAGCGGAACTCACCCCCGAGGAAGTCAAGCTTCTTCGCGGATTCCAATTCCTCACGGCCAAACCGATCATGTACTTATTGAATGTTGGCGAAACAGACTTGAGCCGCGGAGAGGAGTTGGCTCGGCAACTTGAAGCGAAGGGCATCACCGATCAGCCACGTACCATGACCGCTTGGATCGCTGGAGAGGTGGAAATGGAAATCGCTCAGCTCGAGGGCGAGGACCGAGAGGCGTTCTTGCGCGATTACGGGATTGCCCAGCCTGCAAGCGAGCGCATTATCGCAAAGAGCTACGAGCTACTGGGCTACATCTCTTTCCTCACGGTGGGTCCCGACGAGGTGCGGGCGTGGACGATTCCTGCTGGGGCACTGGCTCCGCAAGCAGCCGGGGCCATTCACTCAGATTTCGAGCGCGGATTCATCCGAGCCGAGGTCGTTCCCTACGAAGAACTCATTCGGCATGGCTCTTTCGCCAACGCGAAAAAGCTGGGACTCTGCCGGTTGGAAGGCAAAAATTACGTGGTCCAGGACGGCGATGTCATCAATTTCCTTTTCAGCGTGTGAGGCACTGGGATTGGGGTCTACCTAAGTGTGCAGTCACCGTCGATGGCGCAACACCAATGAGGAGATAGAAATCATGATGAGCCAAACGCGACAGAAACTTACAAAGCCGAACGGCCCAACAACACGTGGGCAAGAGTGGCGCGTTGAAAGCTCCAGACTTTTCCCACCACGTAAAGCCCATGCTACTCGGGGCGCGATCGCGTGGGCGCTTGTACTTTTCCTCTGCGGGCTGCTGGTTGGCTGCGGAACTTCGTCCGAGCCGGCGGAGCCCCCGACAACTGGAGAAGAGACGAAACCAAAATCTGCTGCGGACGGCACCTACCATGGTGAACTCATGAATGCGCGGCGCCGCGCCATGGATTCACTGCAGCGCACAGATGCGGCGCGCAAAGATTTAGAGCGCGAAGAGCGGGCCTTCGAGCGGCCAGCCTCGCCAACACCGAAGGAAGAACCGTAAGCTGCGCCGATTGCACTGCTGAAAGGTGCCGGCGTTTCAACTCGACGACAAGCCGCACCATGGCTGTCGCGGCTACAGGCAGTGATGGTGGGTTGGCGAATCGTGTTCGGTATAAGGTAAACACAAAGTGGCTTGAAAGGGCCTCTATCCCAGCTCACCTCCACCGACCTGCGAATCGGTGGACGAGCCATCTGACCGCAAAAATTGTGCTACGAGGGTGTCCCAGCCAAACCGAAGACGAAAGCCTGTGAGGGGAGTTCTCGCTCAATCCAGCCCCAAACTCGGCCACAGGGAATCGATCCTCTTCTTCACCTCGTCGCTCATGCGGATGATCTCTGGCCACTCGCGCGTGTAGCCTTCACTTGGCCACTTTGTGGTCGCATCAATGCCCATTTTGCCGCCGTAGCGCGGCAACACGCTTGCGTGGTCCAGGTCGTCCACGGGGCCCTTCACGATTTCCACGTCGCGGCTGTAATCCACGCTGTTCGACGCCCGCCAGACCAGCTCGCCGTAATTGCGGATGTTCACGTCGTGGTCCACGACAATAATCAGTTTAGTGAACATGGCCTGACCAAGGCCCCAGATGCCATGCATGACTTTGCGCGCGTGGCCCGGATAAGCCTTTCGAATCGCCACAATCATGACGTTGTGAAAGCACCCCCATACGGGCATATGCATGTCCACAATTTCTGGGAATTGTTTGCGGAGGATGGGCGTGAACAGCTCTTCGATCGCCTCGCCGATGTAGGCATCTTCCATTGGGGGGATCCCCACGATCGTGTGCGGATAGATCGGATCGCGCCGCATGCTCATAGCCGTCAGGTGGAAGACAGGGTACATGTCGGCGACCGAGTAGTAGCCGGTGTGGTCGCCGAATGGGCCTTCGAGCCTCAGCTCGCCGGGATCCACATAGCCTTCGAGCACGATCTCCGCCTCGGCGGGAATGAGCAGATCGTTGGTGCGGCATTTGACGACCTTAACGGGGGAGCCTCGCAGCAGGCCGGCGAACATCATCTCGTTGACGTCGGGCGGTAGGGGCACCGTCGCCGAGAAGATTTCGGCAGGACCTGCCCCCAGCACGATCGTCACGGGTAACACTTCGCCGCGTTCCTTCATTCGGCGCAAGTGCTCCGCCCCTCCTTTGTGAAGATGCCAGTGCATGCCGCACGTTTTGGCGTCGTAGATCTGCAGGCGATACATGCCGCAGTTCGTCGCGCCCGTCATGGGATCGCGCGAGAACACCATCGGTAGCGTGATAAAGCGGCCACCGTCCTTCGGCCAACACTTGCACACGGGAAGGAGCTCAAAACTCGGGTCTTCGATCACCACATCGAAGCATGGAGCGCGGCGCACTTCCTGCGGAAAGATATCGCTGACCTGCTTGAGGCGCGGCAGCATTTTGAGCTTCTCGAGAAAACTCATCGGACCCCGCGACTCGAGAAGAGCGAGAAAGTTCTCGGTGATCTCCGAAAGTTTCTCCGAGCCGCACACCATCTGCATGCGCCGCCGCGAGCCAAACATGTTGACGAGAATCGGCATTCGCGAGCCACGTACATTTTCGAAGAGGAGCGCTTTGCCACCGCCCGGCGACTTCATCACGCGGTCGGCGATTTCGGTGATCTCGAGCTCGGGATCGACCTCAACGGTGATGCGGCGCAACTCTCCCGCTTTCTCTAAGGCTGCGATGAACTCGCGCAAGTTCTCGTAGGCCACGTCTCACTCCTTCTTTTCCGGTGAACGCGCAGAAGTGCACCATGGAAGTGGGCGGCATAGCAACCCCAAAGCCACACCGTCCGCAGGGATGGACCAAGGCCATTCGAGGGAGGCGCCAACGCGACGTGCGGTACTGAAATAACGGCGGCGCACAAAAAAAGGCGCGTGGGAGATTCCCCGCAAAGGGCCTCCCCACGCGCTCAAGATGGGTGAAAGCGCCTCACCAAGGCGCGCTCATAGGATCAACCTATTCGAGTAATTGCCAATCGGTCGCAGCGGTCGACGCCGGTGCGCCTGTAAACGTCCAGAGTCCCCACGGTTTCGTGCGGAAGCCGCCGGTAGCAGTGGGGTTCCACTTGCTGGCTGCCGTGTTATTTCCGCCCGAGTGCAGACGGCACACTTGCACGGACCAGACGTCGCCGTTTGCGGGCGGCAGATTGATCGGCTGCGTGTTCACGAGCGTATTATCAAACGCCGTCCACGGAATGGCGAGCTCAACCGAGTAGCCACCACTGAAGGTAATGAAACCAGCCTGAATCAGAAGGCCAGAGGGCCACGACGCTGGTGGGAACGGGAAGTCGGTGTTGCCAGCAGCAACCCACTTGAACGCTGTGGGCGGATTGATGGCTTGGCCGGAAGCATCCGTCTGCGGGTAAAGAACCATTTGGTACTTGTGGGTCGGGTTTGGCTCAGTGTTGCGCGACGAAATCGGATCAAGGAACAGTTCGAAGTCGTCCTTCGCAAACGTGAGTGTGGCGTTGTTTGTCGTGAGGTTGACGTCAAAAGCCAGCGAGCCATCTTGAGTCGTGATGAAAATGTAGAGGTTGGTTGCATCCCAAAGGGCCTTGAATGTGGTTTGCTCGGTGGACGCGAGCCCCGGAATGCCCGTATCGTGGCCAACGAAATCACCCCCGCCAGAGGAGACACCGGTCCACGCCGCCTCGGTTGCCTGCCCGTCGATCGTGATGGCGGACGAAGTATATTGCACTGTGTAGGTTTTTTGTGCCCAAAGAGCACACGCGACGATGGAGAGGCATGCTGCGAGTACTCCAATTTTGCGAGTCATTGTTGGAACTCCTCCTTTCCATGTGTTTTCTTACGCACATAAAATTAGTTTTTTTCTTGCGCGCGCCGTCATGTTTCCACCGATAGTTGACCCCCGTCAAGGGAATTTCTTTAGGGCAAACCACACAACAATTGGATCGATCCAATTTTCCTTGCGCTTCCCCAAACGCCTATGCTTCTTCTGGTCTATACTTCATTACACTGCGGCTTGGGTGCCACCCACGAAAGGATGTTTCGGACCATGAAGTTTTGGACTGATTTCCGCCGATCCCTTGCTCTCATTGGACTCACGACCTGCATCGCGTCCGCGTATGCGGGGCCGGTGATGCTGCAGTACTTCGAGAGCCGATGGGAAACCATTGAAAAGAAGATGCCCGATGTCTTCGTCTCGGGGTATACGGCATTCTGGGTTCCTCCCCCCGGTAAAGGTGATACCGGCGGATATTCGGTGGGCTACGACGTCTATGACCGATTCAACTTAGGGTCGGCATTCGATCAGACGCTTTATGGGACAGAGTCGGCGGTGAAACAGTTTGTTCGGACCGCGCACACAGCCGGTCTCGATGTCTACTTCGACTACGTTGTCAATCACAACGGTTTCCGCGACATGAGTACGCCGGGCTTCGACGCTGCCGGCGGATATCCGGGCTTTGTTCTGACGCTGCCCAATGACATCGACGGCGATTTCCACAGCGCGTTCGCGAGTGGGCTGTGGGAGATGCGACTGGCGGGACTTATTGATATCGCACAGGAGAAAAACCACGTCTTTATCCGCCATCCAGTAGTGCCAGACCCTCTGAACATTCCTCGCCAAACACCACGACCTGAGAATCGGCGCTTTTACCCAGACCGCGACCTTACGCCGAACTCGCTGGGAATTTACCCCTTCAACCTTACCAACCCCATGGCTGGCGATCCGGTTCCAGAGAACGCAACGGGCCTCTTACTCCGTTACACGCAGTGGATGCTTGAGGTGATCGGTGCCGACGGCTTCCGGATTGATGCGGCGCGCCATATTCCGCCGTGGTATTTCTCGGCATTTTTCGATAATGTATGCTACCAGCGTGGTCGGCCAAACCTCGACGGCAGCCCCCGTACACCCTACTCTTTCAGCGAGGACTTTACGGGCGACTTCAACGAACTGCGCCAGTATATCCGCAAAGACGGGTTCGGCAATCGCGACGTCCTCGATTTCCCGCTCTTCTTCACGATGCAAAGTGTTTTCAATGCCGGTGGATTCGGGGACATGCGGCAACTCGAGTACGCAAGCGTGGACGGGATTGATGGCAATGCGAACGACGGCTCCGTGGGGGTGACCTTTGTCGCGTCGCACGACGAGCCAGCCCCGGCACTCGACAACTTGGCTTACGCCTACATCCTCACGCGTACCGGTTACCCGATTGTCTATTTCAACGCGAAGGAGTTTGGCACGGGCCGGAGCTTCCCGAAGGACGGGCGCGGCGACGCCCTTGGAGGCGATTATGGGGATTTGATCCCGCGGCTCGTGGATATCGCCCGGCGCTATGCCAAAGGCGCGTACTACACGCGCTGGATTGACGAAAACGTTTTCGTCTACGAGCGCGACAACTCTTTGCTCGTGGGACTGAACGACCGAGGGGACGCTGGATACGACACGCGCACGGTATACACAAACTTCCGCAACGTCACCCTCGTGGAGCTCACGGGCAATGCGACCGATCCAGTCGTGAATGCCAATGGAGACATTTTCTCCACCATTACGATCGGCAACGACGGGATGGCAACCATTCGAGTCCCGCGCAATCGCACCAACAGCGTGACCCACAATCGCGGTTTCGTTATGTACGGTTTGGCGACACCCAACCAGACCCAGACGATCGCGCCTGTGACGCAGGTACTTGCGCCAGAAACTACGGCTGTGCCCAATGGGATTCGGCGCCACACGCCGCTGCATGTAGTGACCGGCACGACCTTCTCTGTGACCGTCCAAACCGATGCGTCGGTGGCCGAGGATAACGCCCTGATTCGTTTGGATGGTGGGGTCCCCATTGACGCAAACCCTGGCCTCTTTATTACATCGGGCGAGTTCGCAGGGTTCGAGGAGTTTACGGAGATTCACAGCCCACGGGCTTCGGGTGGCAGCGGCACATACAAGCTGACGATCAATACCAATGGGCTAGCTGAAGGCATGCATTTCCTCGACACCGTGGCGTTCCGACCGCGTCCCTCTGGAACTCCGGCCGCGTACTCCTCCAAGCGCTCTGTCATTTATCTGGATCGAGTCCCTCCGCCCGTAACGCTCCTTTATCCGAGCACAACGGGCACAAGCGATATTCAGTCGCAAAGCTATACGGTGGTGGCGCAATGCCCGGACTTCACAGCAAACTCGATGCACATTTTCTTCGACCTGCCGCCAAGCTACGATTTCTTGGGCAACGTCAACGCCTCGAACCAAATGACGCGCGTGGATCGCAATGAGTTCCGCTACACATGGAACGGCATCACCCCGGGCAACCATTCGATCACCATTGTGGCGTTCGAGCCAACGGGCAACTCGAGTGTGACGCGGTTTGAGCCGATCCACGCCGCGTTGCCTCAACCGGACATGGCATTCGGCATTGACTTCGATTTCAATCCGACTGCGACCAATTTCCAGCCGGTTCCAGCCACTATCTCCTCGCGCACCTATCCTTATGATTTCGTGGTGCGAGTGAAAAACGTCGGGCTGAGCTTCCCGGCCGACTACACTGTCTCGCTTGAGGTGGACGGAGTTCGTTACGATGCCGTGCCGTATGATTCAAGTCTGCTGCCGCCTGTGGGGCGCCTCGTGCAGAATGATCAAAACCTCAGCGACACGTGGGATGAGTTCCGCTTCCGCTGGAGTGGTTATTCGCGTGGGATTCACAATTTTGTGGCGCGAGCGCGCCTGACCTCAGGCACGGCGCCCGAGAACAGCATGTCGGCGATTGTGACCGTGCCCGACTCGGTGGCAGCGCCGCCAATCACGATCGTCTCCCCCACACCGGGGACGACGCTTAACGCGCCCACGGCTTTGAGTGTCGTGCTGTCCACGGATCTGACGGCGCGAAGTGCGCTCGCCTACATTTCTGTGGATGGGGTCCAGCAGCTCATTCAGGTGAAGAACGACTTTACTTCCACAACCGTGACACTGAGTGCGACATCTGGAAATTACGCAACAGGCGATGCAAGCGCTCAACTCAACCTACACGATGGGACGTTCCCCATCCGCGCACTTGTAGCCACCGGCCCCGACGGGAGCGGCATTGTGGCTGAAGCAGAGACTTCCGTCACGATCACGGGTATGGGAGGGAGCAGCACACCAACCAATCCGGCTCCGGTCATTGACGGTAGCATCGCCGAGTTTTTTGACCGCGCTCCGTTCGCTGTTTCTGCGGCCGATGGGGCAGGCAACTCGCCGGCTGTGGCGGATTTTGGCGCAGATGGCAGCTTGACCGAACTCCACGGCCGGGTCTGGAACGACGTCCTGTACCTCGCGGTGCGGGGGGATATGTTCAATGGTGTTGACCCCAACCTGAACGCGACCATTGTCTATATTGACGTGGATGCGGGCACCGGTTCGGGGGCAAAAACCCTGACACCCCCGACAGATCTTGGGGACAGCTCGACCCACATGCGCCAGCTCGTCTCGAATTCGGGCTTTACGCTGAATTCTGCACTGCGCGCGCAAGGAATCGGGTTTGACGCAGCAGTCATCGTGGACGGCACAAATCCCTTTGAAGCCAAGATCTTCGGCTTTGGCTCGGGAGGCGTGTCGGGCACGACCACCACCCTCGCCGAGCTTCAGGGTGCGGTTGCGTTTGGCCGCGGCTTAGGTAGCTATCCGGGTGCCTCGGGAACCACCATTGCCGGCCCGAGCGGATTCGAGGTGGCAATTCCTTTGGCGCAGCTTGGCTACCCGAACCCACGTTCAATGCGCTTTGTGGTTGTGACCACCTCTGACACAAGCTTCCCCTCGCCGAACACGCTGCCCGAAAACGCACAAAACACGTTCGATAGCGTACAGGTGCTCGACGCTGTTGCGCAATTCCCGCAGGTACCGGCCGTGCTCCTTAACGAGGTGAATAATGGTGTGCCCGACTGGGTCGAACTCTACAACCCCACGAGCTCAAGCGTCGATCTGAGTCAATGGTGGCTGCGGTGGGGGGATGCCAATGGCCAAACGGGCTACGTTCCACTCACCGGGCTAACGTTACCGGCAAACGATTACCGGGTCGTGAGTGACGGGGCGCTGTCTCCCCCATCGCCGGGACTTGTCCTCAGCACGAATTTGCCGTGGTATCCGCAGCGGGCAGGCTCCGCAACTCTTCTGGATCCGTATGGGATTCCCACGGACTACGTAAGATGGCAGTCGCTGGACTACCAAACCTTCTCGGACGAACCGCCAGCAGGGACAACCTTCATGGGATGGGGGATTGGCTTCGATGCACCGGTTGCGAATCGCACCTTGTCGCGTGATGTGAACTCCACGGACACCGATACCCAATACGACTGGTCGCTCAATGGCCCGACCCCCGCTGCACGCAACGAGACAGTGGCGGTGGACGCCTCATGGGTCTTGTATGAATAAGAATGTGCCTTGAAGGGGGGCGATCCGGCCCTGCAGAGGGCGGCGCCCCTCATTTTTTTGCTGAGGTGCTGCTCAGCCGTTGGGGGACGGGAGGACAAAAGTCCCTTGCACCCGCCTTGGCACTATCTTTGCTGGGTAAGTGTGATGCCAAATGTGAAAACTGCATTAGAATTCGATAGGTGAGCACTTTCGCACGCCCACGTAAGGAGTTTCTCAACGATGAGCAACAGATGGATTCAACAAAGTGACTCTCCATGCTTTAGCGACAGAAAGTGCAAAGCGCATACGTGGCTGGCGTATTTGATGGCCCTCATGATCGCACTGTTGAGTAGCACTCCAGCTTGCTTTGCCCAGACAGCATCGGACTCGCCGACTTCAAGCTCTCTGGTAGCGGCGAAAACTGAATGTCCCGCAAACTACGAGCGAGGTTCGGCTGCGTGCAAGAAGGCACGAGCGGAGGGGACGTGTCCTGAGCGCCAAGGGGGAAAGTGTTTGGCCAAAAAACGATGAGAAAGGGTGGAGGGGATTGCCCTGCGGTCGGCCCGGCAGGGCGGACCGACAGAGCACGCAGGCTGTCTAATTGATCTTGCTCGCGAGCATGAGACACTCAAACGCGCTTTTGCGAATCACGCTGATTTTCTCAAGTTCACTGATTTCCGGGTGAATGTAGGGATTGCGGAAGTGCTGAAGCTTGACGAGCAGCTCCACGAATCGCATTAGTTCCGCGTCATCCGCCAGCCCTCGCACGTTTAGCGGGTTTGCGACTCGCACTTCCCGCTTCTTCTTATTGGGATCGATTTTGCTCCACGAGTAATCTCGCCCAAAGACCAGCACAATAATTCCAAGCGCTTTTAGCCCATCAGGTTTGTAACGGGCTTGATGTTCGAGCATGCGCCGGAACGTCTGGCAGAGGTTGTCAATTGTGATGTCCCACTCGTACCCGCGCAAAAGCCGGAGGATATATTGCTGATAGTACACCGAGACGCTCTGGCGGTTCGGCTCGAGCATTTCGGTGATGAGAGAATAAGTTGTTTCGGAACCGAGAAGTTTTTGGAGCCGCTTATGAAGTCGGCTTTTCACCTCGTTCTCAACCGCGAAGCAGTAACTAAAGCCGATATTACGTGTGAAGTCTACGGGTGCGGGTAGCTGCTCACTTGAGTGCCGGAACAAAAACTCTGCGGTGCGAAGAGTGTCACGCGTATCAGCGTCAAACGTGAGATAGGACTCCATCTCTTCCTTGAGCGACTGCTCAATTTCCTCAATGGAGGCGGGCGTGGCCAAGCCTGCGGCAACCGCGGCCTGCTGGGCTTTGCTTTTTAGAGCTTGTTCATCGAGTTCCAAGTAAATGTTGAATGCTTCCTGACGGATATAGGGATGAACCGCAGGAGCCGTCAGGAGTCCGCGGAGTTGTTCAACAAGGGCCGGATCGGGTGCAGTGCCGCCGCTTGCAGCCATGCGCGCCGCTTGCAGAATTGCCTCGTGCTCACGATCTCGCTGGAGCGCGTGGTATGCGTTTTCAAGCGCCGAGTACAAGTGCTCAATCTCTTTTTCGATCGCACTTTTTGAGATGACCGTGTGCGCCCCAAGCTGCTGAGCTTGAGCCCCTTCCTCAAACGTCCCGACAGCGCTGATCATAATGACGGGCAACAGCGGGTAGTTGGACTTGATCTGTTGAATGAGCTCCAGCCCTTCCTTCTCCGTGCGCATTTGAAGATCGGTGATGACAATATCGGGTTGTTCTTCCCGGATCTTCTGCAAGGCATCCTCAGCATTTTCCGCTTCCACGACCGTGCAGTTGCGGAGCATGAGGTTTCGGCGAAACGCATCCCGGTAGATTTTGTTGTCGTCGACAATAAGAACCTTTTTCGGCGCGGGAATCGTTTTCAGCGTTGAGTTCATCTTCCCTGGTCTCGCTTCTGCGGATTTGCTGGAGGACGTTCGAGGGCGCGGAGTCCATGCCCAGCACTTGCTACAGCCGGCCAACACAAAAATTTGTGAGTCTCACCCTTCGTTGCCGGCGGTCGCCCTGTCGTTCAGCTGAGGGACCCGACCTCATCGCTCACCCATTCCCCCGTTCGTGGTCGTGTGGCCTACTCTGTCCCAAACTGCCCGCGTATTAGTCCAGCGACTCGCCCAGAACCTGTTTCTGCGCCACAACAAGTTCAGCAATGCCCTTTCGCGCCAATCGCAACATCTCGGCAAGTTGCTGCTCGTCGAAACACTGGTGCTCCGCGGTGCCTTGAATCTCAACAAACTTATTGGAGGCTGTCGCGACCACGTTCATGTCTACGTCAGCCTGGACGTCTTCCACGTAGCTCAGGTCCAGCACGGGGTGCCCTTCGACAATTCCAACGCTTGTCGCGGCCACAAAATCCATCAAGACCCCAGTACCAACTTTTCCTTGTTCGCGCAGGAGCCGAACCGCTTGGGCAAGGGCGATAAATCCGCCGGTGATCGCAGCGGTGCGCGTACCACCGTCAGCTTGGATGACATCGCAGTCGATGATGATGGTTCGTTCACCAAGTCGCCGCAAATCGGTGATGGCACGTAGCGAGCGACCGATCAGGCGCTGGATTTCGTACGTGCGGCCTCCAATTTGACCTTTTGTCACTTCGCGCTGGATGCGCTGCTTGGAAGAGCGTGGCAACATGGCATATTCCGCCGTCACCCACCCTTGAGCTTGGTCGCGTAGATGCGGCGGAACCTTGCCGTCCTCGATCGTCGCAGTGCAAAGAACACGCGTATCCCCCAACTCCACAAGCACACTACCATCAGCGTATTTTGCATAGCCGGGGATGAGATTGAGTGGGCGCTTCTCATCGGCAGCTCGTCCGTCGACGCGAATAAAGGTCATAACCACTCCTCGTTACCTAAACTTGATCTACGCTTGCGTGTCGTAAGGTGTGCAAGGCATGTCGTATCGAACAACATGTATTTGCTCAGCCGTGGCAAGGTGCAACGTGAAATTTGCGAGTCAGACAAAGCGCTTTGCGATTCCCCCCACTTCGCCCTGAAGGCGCGGAGCTCGCACGGCAGTGTGATAACTGCTCAGCGATACATGGCCATGAGCTTTTCCATCGCCTCCGCGGGAGGCCGCAATCGCTCGTCCGGCAAAAGCGCGAGCGGCTCGTCCGTCAGATTCATTTGCTCGCCCAGATTTGGGGATCGCTGCGGGTTGTGGTAAATTAGACCCGTCAGGAAAAGCTTATTGCGCCGCGCCTCCTCCAACATCGCTAATGCCGCAGCTTTGTTCGTGGGATCGTAATCGCGGGCAAGCTTCTTGAGCAGCAGGCGAGAGCCGTCATGCAATTCAATCTCTTGGACTGTGCCTGGTTCGTAGTCCACTTTGATCTGCTCGTAGTACGGCACGAAATCAATGCCGTGCAAGGGTTCCTCATGATCGCGCGCGTATTTGAGGCTCTTGGTTGAACCCTCGTGATTGTTGAAGGTAACGCATGGGCTGACGACATCCACAACCGCCGTTCCGTGGTGGGCAATCGCGCCTTTGAGGAGCGGGACAAGTTGCTTAATGTCCCCAGAAAAGGAACGTGCGACATACTCGCATCCCATCTCAATCGCCAGCGCGCAGCAATCGATGGGTTCCATTTCATTCACCCAGCCGCGCTTAAGCGTGGAGCCTTTGTCGGCGGTCGCCGAAAACTGCCCTTTCGTAAGACCGTACACGCCATTGTTTTCGATCACGTACACGATCGGCACATTGCGCCGCACCATGTGAAGGAAGTTGCCGAGGCCGATGGATGCCGTGTCGCCGTCGCCGCTCACCGCCACGTGCAACAATTTGTGATTCCCAAGGTACGAGCCGGTAGCCACAGCAGCAGCACGGCCATGCACTCCATTGAAGCCATGCGAGAGGTTTAGAAAGTAAGCGGTTGTCTTGCTCGAGCAGCCAATGCCGCTCATCTTCGCGACCATGTAGGGATCAACGTCGGATTCCCAGAGGGCACGGATCAGCTGGGCCGTAATGGAGTCATGACCACAACCCGCGCACAGCGTGGACTCAGCGCCCTTGTAAACATTCATCGGATGGCCAAGTCGGTTTGTTGCGGGAGGTTTTGGCTGGGGAGAACCGGTTTGTGGGGACGAGCTCATGGGGTCTTACTCTCCTTCCTGTTGGCAGATTTGGTTGACGACAGTCGCAGCATCGAGCGGCAGGCCGTTGTAATGAAGGACGCTGCGCAGGCGTGTTGCCACTTCCGGATGCTCGGCGCGAAGAATCGTCGCCAGCTGCGCATCACGATTTTGTTCAACGACGTAGACGCGCTCATGGGTCCGAAGGAACTCGAGCGTGGAGGGCGTTGCCGGTAATGCGCGGATGCGCAAATAGTCGACGTCAATGCCGTGGTTCAGGGTAAGCTTTTGAATGGCCTCGCGCACGGGAAGATCGCTCGAACCGTAAGCTACGATTCCAAGCGAAGTGGGTTTCGCGGCACGCTGAAGAACTGACTCTGGCACAAGTTGCCGCGCGGTCTCGTGCTTGTGAGCCAGCCGATCGAGGTTCGAGCTCCAGTCGTGGGGTTTTTCCGAGCGCCGAGCGCGATCATCATGCCCCGCGCCTTGAGTAAAAAACGGTGCTTTGGGATGATGAGTGCCGGGGAGCGTCCGATAGGGAATTCCGTCCCCATCCACATCGCGATAGCGTGCAAACTCTTGGATACGGTCGAGATCTTCAGCCGTCAGCACTTTGCCCCGGTCCAACGGCTGCGAGGGAGGCGTGAATTCATCGGTCATCCAGTAGTTCATGCCAAGGTCGAGGTCGCTCATCACGAAGACGAGCGTTTGAAGCCGCTGAGCCAGATCCAGCGCTCGCATAGAGAACTCATACAGCTCTGCTGGATTCCCCGGAAATAATAGGACGTGTTTGCAGTCACCATGCGAGAGGTAATAGGCTTTGAGGACGTCGCCCTGACTGGTGCGAGTCGGCAGCCCTGTGCTCGGCCCAACGCGCTGCACGTCAATGATGACCGAGGGGATCTCGCAAAAGTAGGCGAGCCCGGCTAATTCCGCCATGAGGGAAATGCCCGGCCCGCTGGTGGCAGTAGCCGCGCGGGCGCCGACCCAACCCGCGCCAACAACCATGCCCATCGCCGCAAGTTCATCCTCCGCTTGCACGATCGCATACGTCGCCTTGCCGGTTTCTGGGTCGCACCGGAAATCATCCATGATCTCGGTGAGCGCTTCGGCTAAGGAGCTGCTCGGCGTAATCGGGTACCACGCAAACACTTGGATGCCGCCATACATGAGGCCGATCGCTGATGCCGCATTGCCCTCGATGAGAATCTTGCCTTGGGTGGCATTCATGCGTTCGAGGCGATATAGATGCTGAGGGGGCAAGTTTTCCGCAGCAAACGCAAACCCAGCGCGTGCCGCCGCGCAGTTAAGTTCGGCTGCTTTGGGTTTCGCAAGGAATTGCTTCGCGATCGCTTTTTCAACCTCTTCCAGCTCAATTCCTAAGAGGTGAGCGACGACGCCCACGTAGACCATATTCACGACGAGGCGGCGTAGTTTGACCTCCGGACACACAGGCTCTACGATCTTCGCAAAGGGAACAATGTACGTGATGAGATCGTCTCGTTCGAGCGCATCGCGCAGCTCTTCATTCAGGATAAGGATCGCGCCCGGCTTGAGAGAGGCCAGATCTTCCTTCACGGATTCGCGATTCATTGCGACGAAAACATCCGCGTCGGCTCGACGCCCCACCCATCCGTGCTGATTCGCGCGAATTGTAAACCACGTCGGCAGCCCTTGGATATTTGAGGGAAAGAGATTCTTTGCGCCGACGGGTATCCCCATCTGGAAAATGCTACGGGTTAGCACAAGGTTTGCGGATTGGCTTCCCGTACCGTTTGATGTCGCCACAGAAATGACTACGTCATTGATGAGGGGAGTGCCGGATGCCCGCTGGGGTTCATCCGCTGTGAGAGGACCTGCGGATTCCGTGCCCGCAGGTGAAAACCGTCTGTTCATTTTGGGTTTCTGACCATCCCTGAAAGATTTTACGCTCGCAGGATCGGTTTCCCATGTACCGTGGTGACCGACACACCACGGCTTATCTGCTCTGGTTGGGAATCCGCCGATCCCGTTATTTGAAACAGTCAATCATATACTATCTTGGTTCTATTTCAAGCATTCTTTTTTATGCTTTAGAGACCAAGGAAGCAGTCAGACACCTGATCCAACCAGAAGCGAGATTGGGGTGACATACCAGTGCCTACACAGCCACGAGTCTTCGGACATGCCTCTATCGAAGAGCGAAAGATAACCTCGATGACAGTGGAGAGGTGTCTGGCCTACTCAAGAACGAGAGCATAAGGCAGCAGCATCGCAACCTTTTCCCGCGTCAATAGGCGGAAACATGTTTGTGTGAGAGTGAGCACAGGTTTGGGGATGCCAAACGCCCCGATCCAAGCAGCGGAAAAGTCCGTGGGGAGCCACGATGCAGTAATGGCGCTTCCGCCAACAGCCTTCTGGAGGAGATCAAAAAGCGTAAGTTCCTTGGGATATGCAACTAGTGAGATTTTGTCTTCTGGTTTCAGTCCGAGCTGGCTTTTCATCTCCGCAATCGCCCGACTCATGCCACCGAGCTCGTCCACTAATCCCACCTCTTTTGCCTGCGCCCCGGTCCAAACTTTGCCGCGAGCGACTTTCTCGATCTGTTCCCAACTCATTCGGCGTTGGTGGGCTGCTTTCGTCACAAACTCGTCGTAGGTGTGGCGCATGAGCTTCTCGACGATAGCGCGCTCTTCGGGCGAAAAGTCACTCGTCTCGGAGAAGAGTGCGCTGAACCGCCCACGCGCAATCGTTGTCTTGCGGATTCCGAGCTTATCGTAGGCTCCGGCGAGGTTGAGCTTTCCGCCCACAACCCCGATCGAACCGGTGACGGATGCCGGATTCGCGATGATTTTTGATCCTGCCATCGCAATATAGTAGCCCCCCGACGCCGCCACATCCCCCATCGAAGTAATGAGAGGTTTCCGCTTCGCCAGTTCCGTCAGCTTCTGAAAGATAAGATCGGAAGCCATTGCGGAACCGCCGGGACTATTCACGCGCAAAATGACACCCTTAATCTTTGGGTCCTTAGCGAGCTCATCGAGTAAGTTTAGATAATCCTCGGCGGGAATTTCTTCCTGACTGCTGAGATCGAGCCCGCCGGAACTCTCCATCACGATTGGTCCCACAGCAAAAAGTAGGGCCACTTGCGGATATTTGCTTTCGCGTTCGGAGGGCTGGGGTTTTGCAAGCATCGAAAGAAGCGCAAGAAGGTTCAAATCCTCGGGTTTGTCCTTTGAGTCGCGCGCGTAGTCTGAGTCTGAGATAACGCTCATCTCGGCCGCCTCAAGTTGCCTCTGGACTTCGTTGGCGTAGGCCACTCGGTCCACGAGTTTCGCCTGCAAAGCCTCGTAGGCGGTGAGTGGTCCGCGGTCGATGAGGGTTTCGACGGTTTTGCGGTCGAGCTTTCGCGAGGTGGCGATCATCTCACAAAGCTGTGCGTAGGCGTCCTCGACAATCGCGGTCAGATTCTCCCGGGCAGGAGTGGTGAAGTCATCCTCAGTAAACATCTCGCCGTAGGACTTATACTCGCCAATGTGAACGATGTCGGCGTGCACTCCGAGCTTTGCGAGTAGGCTCCGGAAGAAGTAAGCATCGGCCCGGATCCCAACGAGCGCGACAATGCTTGAAGGGGGAATCACGATCTCCTCGCAGGCGGAGGCAACGAGGTACGCGGGCTGAGATTCATCCTCGAGCAAGGCAATCGTGCGCTTGCCGCGTTGCCGAAGTTCGGAGATCGCCTGCCGCAGTTCCTGGACGGTCCCGAGCCCTGCGTCGAGTGCGCTGAGGCGCACAACGACCGTTTTGACGTTTCGATCCTCGCGCAGCCGTCGGAACAGATCGAGAAGGTCTTTTAGGGATTTCGGCCGCTGGACCAGCAGACGCATGCCGTCGCCGCGTTCGCTGAGTTCTCCGCTGAGATTCACCACAACCGCCAATTTCGAAAGTGTCACCACGGCCTGCGTATCCGCACGCTTGATTTCCTCGGCGATGGTGGTGGAAGCGCTTCGGGCGGTGGAATTGGCTACGGTGGTGCGGGACTCGCGGGTCCCCCCGCGGACCGCAACGGGAGTCGTCGTCTTTGGCTCACGTGAGGTCGTTGCCTTCTTCCCACTCCGTGGGGGAGCAGCGATCGCAGGGCAGGGCATGAAGGACAAAAACACATAAAGCAAAGTGGTGAGGACACAAACGCTGCGGAAAAGGTTCATTCGATTCACCTCGCTAATCATCCTACGCTGCGCGCGAAGATTTGTTGGCTAAATTGGCTAAAGGCAGCAATTTCCATACACCTGCTTCAGGGACATTGGCAGGTCTTTGCGAAAAAGATCGTGTTCCCTCGCTAAGGCAATGCCCGTCTGGCGCAGTTCACCTCTGCTTCTCAGTGCGCCGTTCCAAGGGGAGAATCCCCTATGCGTCCCCCTGAATACTACAGATCCGGGCGCGTCGAGGATCGGAAGTCGCCCGTTGCCGGGTTGTACGACCACGTTCCACCCGCTGGTTCGGTTGTGTTAAAGTCCGTGTGGAAGACCTCACGCAGCGATTCGGGGAGTCGCCCCAGCATCTTGCGACGCAGCTCGATTTGCTTTCGAACGTCATTGAGCAGCGTTTGAAGGAATTCATCCCGTCGCTTCTCATTGGAAACGGCGTCCTCGCGCTTGCCCCACGGGTAACCCAGGTAGGAGAGATTAAGGACATAGCGCGAGCCGTAGGGATCCTCGGGGATGCCACTATTCCGGACAAGCCCCTCACGGAAAATTTCATTGCGCAGGTCTTGGAGAGTCTTCCCCGACTTTGCCTCTGAGTCTGGGGGCAGAGGCTGGGCGAGTTCTTGTGGCGACGGCAAGGCCACATCCTCTTTTAAGAGATCAGGATGGATTCCTTGGTCGCGGCCGATTGCCCGGGCTCGCCGCTCAACCGCCGCGATGATCTTGCTCAGTCGCGCGACCTCATAATTCTGTAACTCTGGCATCTGAGCAAGGTCTTCCACCCGGCGCGGACTCCTGCCGGTGGAACTCGTATATTCGTCGATAGCTCGCAAGAGCAAGCTGGTGTTCCACTTGTGGATCGCTTCTTTGAGCTTCTCCAAGGCAATGCGCTGCAGGACTAAGTCGTTGCCGTCCACGGCTTGGAGCAGATTGCCGAGGAACCGGTCATAGCCGATGTAAAACGAGCCCGCCTTCACCTCGATGTACGCGGCGATGCGCGGCACCCAGTCGGGAGCATCTTGGCGCTTGCTCGCAATACGGCCGTACCAACGGGCAAGCTTGAGGTCGCCCATCTGCCAGTGCGCCACGTACATACCCTCGAAAGGGATCCTATACTGGCGGATGAGTCGGAACATGCCTTTGTTGAGGAGCTCAAGCGCTTCGCGTTGATGCCCTCCCTCGTCGCCGACCACCATGTTGCCGAAGGTGTAGGCGTTTTCGAAGTACGGGTCGAGCTCCGTGATCGTGTCGAACATGTTGTAAATGGGACGCCAATCGCGGTTGGTCATCCCGCGGCCACCAAATGATTGAATCGCCCGCAACCACAAGAAATCGGCTGCAACAAGGTCATACCGCAAGGCCAGAATCCGCAGCATCTCGCCACTACGGCCAGAGAGCAGCCACGTCTCAACAAAGGGCGGGTTGAGGCGCACCTTCTCAAGGTTGCGATGCTGAAGCGTGACTGCAGCGGAAAAGAACCCGACAAACAGCAAAAATAGGACAATCGTTTGGATGATCGAACGTCGCATCGCTATTTAAAGTTCCGCCGGTTGAAAATCATGGAAGCGAGAGTCAAAACGCCTGCGATGTAGACCAAGCCGTAGACGATGCTGACCCAGTCTATTGGCACATGGTGGATGTTTGGGGTACTCACATCCCACGGCCCATAGATCGCTTCCGTTCGTTTATCGAAAAGCGCAAGGTTGGGCACAATGTGCATCGCGACTTGAGCGAAGTAATATTTCATGAGGTCCGGCCCAACGAGGTTCTCCACTCCCCCTACTTTTTGGGCGAGGCGATCCGCATAGCGCAAAATGTCTTCACACAGGCTACCGATGACCCAAGTGAGGAAGGTGAAGACCGCGCTGAGCGTAGGCGTGGAGAAGGTCGAGTAGAGGATTGCGAACGCCGTAATGATGGCCAGCCCGAGCGCACTCATCCCAATCACCCGCATGAGATGATGCGTGAGCGGCTCCCAGTAGCCGAAGACGGTGGCAATCCCTTTGAGTATTGCTAAGCCAAACTGCTTCAGATGGTACATGTAGTAGAGCACCTGTGGGTTCCCGCCTCCCACAGGCTCCCACTTGCCGGGCGAAACCTCCACGTAAATGGCTTTCATCACCTTGTCGAAATCGGTGGCATCGCGGAAATAAAGCACCGCGAAGAAGAAGATGCTCATGATGAGCATGTTGACGTAGATTGTGATGAGCAGCCCAAAGTACTTGCCGAGAATGAACTGATAGCGGTCGATGGGCTTGGAGACGATGGTGTAGATGGTTTTCTTGTCCAACTCGTTGTAAACGAGGTAAACGCCGACAAATACGGCGATGAGGAAGCCAAAGAAATCAATCGAAGCAAGACCAAGGTCCTTGATCAGTTTCTCGGGGGCAGCGATGGAAAGGTCGCTTATTACCCCCGAAAAGCCCATGATGAGCAGGGCGAAAATCAGTAGGAAGTAGAGGATCTTATTGCGGACGGCTTCCTTAAAGGTATTGAGGGCGATCGCGAGCACCTTGCTCATTGTTTCACCTCCTGAGGGTTGCTCGGTGAGGGATTCGTACGCGCGACCTCCCGAATGAAGTACTCTTCGAGTGTTTCTTTGCGCGGCGTCAACGACACAAGTGTTGCATTTTCTGCGACCACGCGGCGCAGGACCTCCTTCACGTCATCTTCTTTATCAAAGATCATGAGCACGTCGCGTTCACGATCGATATACTTGCGCGCGTGCTGCTCGAGCTGGTTGAGGCTCTCTCGCGAAAGGCCAGAAACCACCACTTCGTACTCTTTGATCTTCGGGCTCAGAAGGTGGCTAAGCTCGCCCATTGCGACCAAGCGCCCGCGGTTGACAATGGCAACTCGGTCACAGATGAGCTCGGCGTCCGAAAGGATGTGCGACGAGAAGAACACCGTCTTGCCCGTCTCTTTCAGCCGCAGGATGATGTCGCGAATTTCTTTCCGGCCGAGAGGATCGAGCCCCGATTGTGGCTCATCGAGCACGACAAGTTTGGGATCGTTCAGCAGCGCCTGAGCAAGGCCGATGCGCTGAAGCATCCCCTTGGAGTAGCCTTTGAGCGGAAGGTTCGGCGCATGATCCGGCAAGCCAACGAGCTCGAAGAGCTCAGGGATTCGCTTGCGCCGCAAGGCCTTCGGCATGCCGTAGAGCTGGCCGTAGTAGTCCAGAAACTCTTCACCCTTCAAGTAATCGTAAAAGAAGGGGTTTTCCGGCAAAAAGCCAATTTGAGCTTTGACGGTCTTATCGCCGAGCGGCTTTTCCATGATGCGGGCGCTTCCCCCCGTGGGGAAAATGAGCCCCATGAGAATTTTGATGGTCGTGGATTTGCCAGCACCATTTGGCCCCAGAAGCCCGAAGATCTCTCCCTCGCGCACTTCGAGATTGAGCTTCTCCAAGGCCACCGTTCGGCGGAAAAAATTAAACTTCAGGCGACCATGCTCCACGTCAATGAAGTCGTGGGTATATACTTTCGAAAGATTGATCGTTTCGATTATTTTCATAAGTCAGTTTGGCACTCAGCAGTCATTCTTGCGAGCATGTCAAGCGAACGAAGTCCGCTTGAAAAACAAGTGAAAAATGACTTGCATTCAAAAGCGCCCTAAATCCAAGTTCAACATGCAGCTGGGAGCACAAGGAAAGCTGGGTGTGATTGCAGAAGGAGAGGGTACTTGCATGGTGCGTACGTTGTGGAGGGGTATTGCTTGTAGTTGTGTCTTTGCTCTTGGGTCAGTGCTTTTTGCGCAAGACTTGATTATTGAAACGCAGAAGGAAGGAAAGAACTTCGAGAAGTATAAGGAAATTGAGGGGGCGTGGATGGATAGCCGCACGCCGGCCGCAACAGCTAAAAGTTCGGCGCCCGGATGTACGGACGGCAATGTGTGTGGCAGCCGCAAGTATCTGTTCTCCGCAGGTACCCCCTCCGCGCCGACCACGAGCGTCAACGCCAAACCGGCTGTCGCCCGCTTCATTCCGAACTTCGATAAGCCGGGTCATTACTACGTCTACGCGACATGGCCGCGCGCCGCGAACGCAACGCCCGTGAAATATATCATCAAGCACGCGAAAGGCACTGAGACGAAAGAGGTGTCCCAAGACGGCTGGGGCGCCAGCGGCATCAGTAACGCCAACATTTGGGTCCCCTTAGGCGACTACGATTTTTCGCCGGGAGAAGACCAGTATGTCGAATTGCGCACCGACGAAAACGTCAAGCCTGTCGACCCACGAAACAATGGACAAGTGTACGCTGATGCGGTTCGTTTTTCGGCCAAGCCGATCGAGGAGACAGGCACCGCTCCGCTACCTACCGTGACCCCAAGCAAAACCGGCACCAATCTGCCCCCGCCAATTGTTGTGTCGCCCGCTGGCGGGGGAAGCCTAAAGTGGTACGAGTCCATTCCTGATGCACAGGCGGTGGCCGCAAAAGAAAACAAGCGCATCCTGCTTTTCTTCTACAGTCCGGGCAGCGAACGCTCCAAGTACTTCGAGGAAATTTTTGGAGACCCAACGATTCAGCCGATTTTGCGCGACAAGTACGTACTTGTGCGCATCAACTTCGCCGAGCAGCCACAGGTGGGCTACAGCTTAGGAGTTTTCAAAGCTGGTACAATCAACCTTTACGATGCGCAGGGGAATCCGCTGGGGCAGATCAGCGATAAATTGTCGGCTGCTCAGCTTGCAGTACGTCTCCAGTAACTTGTAGCCGCAGCCAAGTCGAGGTGCGGGGGTTTTGCCGAAAGCTTGTTTTGCGGGCCCTGTGGAAGGCCGTGGGTAAAGACTCTCATTGCGAGTTCGGCTTCAGCCCACAAACACGAGCCTGCATGTTCTCGTTGCTTATTGTTTGTGAGCACCGCGCTGGTCATTCTTGTTTTATTCTGCCATACTTCGGAGGGGCTTGCGGAACCACGGTGAAGCCCGCGACGTCCGTAGCAGCAGCCTACTGCGAGGGAGAGGACTTCAACGATGAAGAAGGCAGGCTATGGCCAAAGGGCTCCTGGCCGGGAATGTCCACGCGATCGACAACTCCCATGATGAGCTCGCGGATAGGTGCTTTTGGCACCTTGAAAACCGTTGAAGCAAGCCCCGGCGCCGCCCCCACCAGCACGATGTCACCTTCGCCAGCACCCACATAGTCAATCGCCACTGTGGGAAGACCTGAAGGTTTGCGATCGAGCCCAAGTCGCTGCACCACGAGCAGTTTCTTGTGCTCGTAGGCAGGATACTTATCCGTGGAAATCACCTTTCCGAGGACTTTCGCAAGATACATGGGCCCATCGTTTGCCTCATTCTACGGAAAACGCAACCCCAATCCATCACCCAACCATTATCAGTAAGAGCCAGCTACTGCGTCGCCTGCCTGGATAAATGACTCCTAATACATTTTTCTGTTTACAAAACACATGCATTATGTTCTGTAGTGAAAAATATAGAGGGCTGGAAGGAGAAAAAGTGTGAAAAGTCCTTGCGCGGGATATCGGAAAGTCGCCTTCTTCAGTGGTCTCATGTCTGCAGTTTCGTGTCTGGTCGGTACGCCCTTGAATGCTGCTGAAAGCGGCAGTGAGGTGCGCTCCATTCAGATCTCACCTTTTCTACCACAAGAGGGGCGTTATTACCTCTACGTTGCATTTGGCCGCACGGTTTCGCCCCAACCGCTAAAGTATGTGGTTCGACACCGTGGAGCAGAGGATGCAGGAGAGCTGAGCCCAACGACATCGCGTACAACCGCGGATGGTTTTGACTGGTACCTGGTAGGAAGTTACGACTTCAGTTTAGGTGGTGATCAGGGACTCACGCTGAGCGTCGCAAGCGGAATCAGGCCAGAAGCGCTGCAGGGGGTGCTTGTTCGCTGGACGACCCATCCCTTGGGACAAAGCAGCCTTGCAGGTAATTTCGCTCCACCTTCTCCAGCTTCAGAGGTTGCCGCCGAAACGCCTGCGAGTTCTGCCGCACCCTCGGTCCACTGGTTGTCCTCGATTGAGGAAGCGCGTGCAGAAGCGCAACGCACCGGTAAGGGAATTCTGTTGTTTTTCCACGCTTCGACTAACGAGCGTTCCCTGCTTTACGACAAAACATTTGAAGATCCACTCGTGCGGAAGGTTCTCGCGGAGCGATTTGTGGCAGTGAGGCTGAATTTCGTTGAACAGCGGGAGCTCGCGTTTCGCCTTCAAGTATTTCGCGCGGGAACAATCAATCTCTATGATGCGCAAGGAAACCCGCTTGGGCAAATCACCGAGCATCTACCCGCTTCGGAACTCGCGAAGCGTTTGCAAGGCAACTGAGTCCAACCTTGATATTTTTGTTAGGTACGGGGTCAGGAGGTGGGCTTAGCCCGGTATAGACTTGAGCACAAACGGAGGTATTTCCGAGCGAGTGTCGAGCAGCGCTTTGTGCATTTTTTTGAAAAAAGTTGTTGACCAAAGCGCTGCAGCTCCTATTTAGATCGTTCCAACACACTGAGGGAGTGGCACCCAAATGAGAATGTGCGGTGATGCTAAATTCTCGTGGCGCGCGGCGATTGTTGTTATCGTTACGCTCTCGTTGTCAGTACATCTGCTCGCGCAAAGCGCTGCTCCCGCTTACACACCACCTCCCTCGGTTGATGTAAAACCGCAACCCGACGGGACGTATCAGGTCACTTTCAAATACCAGTCCGCGGCAAGCCGAGTGTTCCTCGCCGGTAGCTTCAACGATTGGGCCACCAACAAAGACGAAATGCAACGTTACGGCAACCTGTTCTACACAACGATCAACCTCCCGGAGGGCATCCACGAGTATAAGTTCGTCGAGGAGGGTACGGAGTGGGTGCTGGACCCGCTCAACATGGATCGAGTCGACAATGGCCTTGGAAGCAAAAACAACGTGCTCCGCCTCGGCCGCAACATCGCAGCTCCTTCGGCGCTGCCACCCGCTTTAACACGCGCGACCACCGCTCCTGTTGCAAGTGGATTGCAGTGGTTCCCGACCATTGAAGCGGCGCGTCAAAGCGCCGCCCAGACGGGAAAGCGAATTCTTCTCTTCTTCTATATGCCAGGCAGCAAGTCGAGTGATTACTACGAACAAGTGTTTGCGGACCCCGTTGTCACCCAGGTTCTGCGCGAGAAGTATGTGCTCGTGCGGCTCAACTTTATGGAGAAAAACAAGTTGGCGTATCAGTTGGGTGTCTTTCGGGCCGGGATCATGAATGTCTACGACTCGAAAGGCACGCCACTGATGCAAATTGCCCAAAGACTTTCCCCCACAGAGCTCGCCGAAAAACTCAAGTAGGCGGCCCCTTACCCCTCCCACCCGCTGGCGCGGCCTTCGCACCGGGCCGCGCCAGCGGCAATTTTTAGGAGCTCTGTCCGTAGGTCATTGCCTGTCGCTCATTTCCCTCCGTTGTGTAATAAGCGATGTTCCGGAGCCATCTCCCGCGCCTGCTCACCAGCTTCTGGCTTCGCTTGATATCCCGCTTTCCCTAAACACATCCAAGAAAGCCTGAATCGTTTTTCCAGCCATTCTCCTCAAATGCCGTGGAAAAACCACTGGGGCGACTTGGGTGGCGAATGATTCTCATTGTCGAGCGCGCGCCTTATGTATCATAATAAGCGTGAATGAGAAATTGGGGAGCAATTTAGTACCATATATCATGCCCATCACGCCAGAACCACAAAATTACGAGCAGAATCTTACGGACCGAAAACTCGGCCATGAATGGTACGGATGGGACGGCAATGTCGACACGCATGAAGGTTTCATCCGCGAACCCAAGCGGCTATTCCTTGCGATGGCCGCTGGGTTGGGAGCCTCGATTGCTGCGCTGGCCGCAGGTGCCATTTGGCTCGTGGAGCTAAGGCTTAACTCCCTCCATCCATTCTTGGGTAGCGCCGCATGGTACTTGTGGGGAGTCTGCAGCGTGCTCTACTTCGGGCACCTCGGCGCAGTCGCCATCGCGCTTTTGCTTCGTCAGCCCTCTTCATGGGCTGAGCAAATCGTCCATCAGTGGTTCTTGCACTTTGGCTGGGTAGAGAGATTTGCTCGGCTATTTGGTATCTCAAAAGATCGGCTGGGTTACTCCCTTGTGGAAATCCACAATGAGTTTTCGCGCAAGCGCCGAGCTCTCGCGGCGGAGGGGCGCATCCTTTGCTTGGCTCCGCGCTGCCTCGAGCGCGCCAACGTGGATGAGATTCGCGCCCTGCTGCGCGAGTACGATTGCGACTTCTACGTGGCGCCCAACGGTGCGCTTGCCCGCCAGAAAATTGTGCAAGCAAAGCCTGCTGCGATCATTGGTATCGCTTGCGAACGTGATTTGCTGACGGGAATTCGCGATGTCGGACACCGTCTGCCCGTCCTTGGCATTGCGAACAAGCGGCCGATCGGACCGTGCAAAGGCGCATTCATTGATCTCGAGGAACTCCGCGAGGCGGTTGTTGTGTTTCGCAAACAGCTCGGGCTGGCACCATGTCAATCCCCGACGTCCAAGACAGAGGTGTGCGAGGCCCCTCCTCCCTCCACCACAGAGAAGGAACTCCTTGCATGAACATCGTGGTGCGCTATTACCAGAAGCTTCGCGAAATCACGGGCCGATCCCACGAGGAGCATGTGATGGACACCCCCGGCGCTACGGTGCAGGATTTGGTCTGTCGTCTGGTGGCGCGCTACCCCGAGCTGGTGCACTACAAGAACTCCTTGCTTTATGCTCGCAACGACGAGTATTGTGAACCTACAGCTCAACTTGCGGACGGTGATGTGGTGGATCTCATGCCACCCTTCAGCGGAGGGTAAGTGAATGGATAGAGCCCACGATTTGCCGCAAATCTTCGCTGTGCTTCTGCGGCCGGGCGTCGCAATTCAGCCAGAAGAGCTCGACACTTTTGTCCGTGGCGCTGGTGAGGGTGCCGTCGTAACATTTGCTGGCATTGTGCGTCCGCTGGAAAACGGCAAGCCTATCGAGGGTTTGGAGTACGAATGGCATGCGACCCTTGCCGAGCGCGAACTTCAGAAAGTGGTGCGGGACGTGGCTTCTCGGTACAATCTCCTGCGAGCTGCATGTGCGCATCGCACGGGATTCGTAGCGGTGGGAGAACCTGCGGTCTACATCGCGGTAAGCGCGCTCCATCGCCAAGCGGCCTTTGAGGCGTGTGCTGCCCTCATCACTGAACTCAAACGCCAAGTGCCTATTTGGAAGGTTGTTCGCGGCGCCGACTTCAGCGGGTACAGGTATCTCGAGGAGGAAAATCATGCGATCCATTGACGAGATCTATGCCCCATTCGGCCGCGAGGTTTGCGAAGAAGTGCGACGTTGTGCCGCGACGAGTGGCGATATCTCTGCCCTCCTCGCGCGTCTTCAGCTTCCTCCCTCAGGCTCCATTAGTGCGCAACACGAAACGCTTAAGGCGTTCATTTTCCAATACGGCGTCGCGTTTTTCCTGGAGATGGTGCGCTCCCATCGCTCTCCGGCTGAAGTGGAAGCCGCAAAAGCTGCGATGTTGCTACGGCGTTTGATGGGAGACACGCGCTCTCAAGCCTTACCCAAACGGCCTGAGGCGGGAATTGGTGATCCGAATGCTAAGCGGGCCTCATCCGCCGTATCCCCCTCCTCGAGCATGAGTCCACCACCAGCACCAACAAGCGGCCCATCTTCTCCCGCCGCCAGCCCATCCCCAAATGCCACCGGCGAGCGAAAATTTATCGTCACCGCCACTTACGTTGGTCCGGATCGCCGTTCCGGTCGCGACCGACGTCGAGCTCATCACGACCGGCGCCTAAAGGTGGAGCTCATCTTCCAAAACAAACGTTATGGCGGACGCGACCGACGCAAAACCAAACGGCGAGCCGAAGATCGTGAGAAGCCTTAAAAAGGTGAAGTTTTAAATGCACTCGCTCTACGTCTGCCCTGAGCACGAAATCGGCGAGGGCCACGCCCGCACATTTAGTTGGCGGAGCTCTTCTGGATGGTTGGGGGAAGGTTTCGTCATTCGTTTCCGTGGCCAGCTCTACGCCTATCTCAATCAATGCCCCCACCAACCGCTGACCCTCGATTACGGGGATGGGGAGTTCTTCGATGCAGAAATGCAGCTTCTCGTCTGTCGGAACCACGGAGCAATGTTTGAGCCTGCAACGGGGAAATGTGTCGCAGGGCCGTGTGCCGGAGCGAGCCTCAAACCGCTGCAGACGCGGTTGACCGACGGCTGCGTTTATGTCGAGTTGCCGCCCGAAGAAGATGTGGAGCTTGAGTAGCTAAACCCAGCGAGACACACGCCCCATTCGTCCACTCATTGCTTCGCGTTTCCCCGCGTAGAATAAGAGGACAAAAGATCCGCTGTGAGAGCAAAAGCTTGGGCAACCAAGACCGCACGAGCACGCTAAGAGTACGAAGGATCTCAAGTGTCCTGTTTCCTGCCCTACCGCCTCAGGTGAGGGGATTGGTCGGCGAGGCACAATCGTGCCCGAATACCACGCTGCGTTCAACACCACTCCATCGCTCCCCTTGCCCGAGGCTGTTCGCACGATTGGTTACCATCTTTTCATCGGGGTCAGTCCTAACTCCGGCAGAGGGTCAGGGGGCCAATCCATAGCGCGTGGGAGGTCGGTGGGTTCTATTCAAGCCCCACCAAAATGTCGTTGCCTTCGACTTTGACTTCGTAGGTGCGTTGGCGCGCCCCGGGATTCGTGCGGCATTCCCCTGTCACGAGATCAAACTCCCAACCGTGCCAAGGACACGCCACACTCAGTCCGTCGACCGAACCTTCACCCAACGGGCCGCCGCGGTGGCAGCACGTGTCCTCGATCGCATAGTACTTATCCCCGACGTAAAATAGCGCGATCGGAACATTTTCAACCAACAGGGATTTGCCCTCTCCGGGCTTGAGCTCCCCATGAGTTGCAACTTTCACGAAGTTTGCCATACAACCACCCTCTTAGAATCTCTCGTTTGGTGACTTGCTCGGGCGCCGCGCTTCTTTCGAGAGCTTCACGCTCTGTGCTGAGTCCACCTCAGCTGATGCACGAACAGCAATATCCAGCGCAGCGTTCCGTCGTGATTTACGTGCGAAACGGAACTAAATTCGTCTTCTTTTCCCGGTATCCATCGAATTCTTGCCTTGCCCATGAGTTCGCTCGTGGCTTCGTGTGTAGATTTGGGTTGAGCCCGCAGGAATGAAGGATTAACCGGTACAATAGGCGATGAAGCGTTTGCTCAACAGCCATTATCTTACGGCTGCACTCGTGGTGGCCGACATCGCGGCTTTCACCACGATTTGGTTTGCCATGTACTACCTGCGAGATCATTTGGCAGATCTCGGCTTGTGGTACAAACCCATCAATCCGGTGCGCCCCTACATTTATGCCCTGCAGGTCTATCTCCCCTACTGGCTGCTTTGCGAATGGTATTACGGCAACTTTGAACACCGCGAAAAACTAACGGGGCTCAACCAGATCTCGCGCATCCTGAAAACCTTCATCGCTGGGCTGGTGGGCTCTCTGGCGCTCGCCTATCTCTTTAAGCAATGGGATATCGGCCGCTTCGTCCTCCTGACCTCCTCGTTCTGCTACTTCTGGTGGTTGTACCTATCGAGGTCCATGCTCAAGGCATGGAAGCAAGCGCAGGTGCTTAAGGGGATCGGTGTCATCAACATCCTCGTGATCGGGGTAGGACGCACGGCACGACGCGTAATGGACCGCATCCTCAACCATCCTGAGGGCGGCTACCGCTTGGTGGGTTTTGTGGATCCCCATCCTCGGCGTAAGCTGCGCCGATCGATCAGCGGTTTTCCTGTGCTCGGTTCCACCCGCGAGCTCACGAAAATCCTGCGGAGTCACCCGGTCGAACAGGTTTTCCTCGCCGTGCCCAAAATGCCTCAAAACGAAATGATGAACCTAATTGTGCAGTGCGAGGATCTGGGAGTCCAGTTCAAGATCGTCACGAACCTATTCGAGGTGATCACTTCGCAAGTGCGCATCGACGTGATCGACGAAGTGCCGGTCATCCACCTGCGCAACACGGAAATGCCTTTCGTGCAAGCGCTGCTCAAGCGACTGCTGGATCTCGTCGTCGCAAGCTTCCTGCTTGTGGTTTTTGCTCCACTCATGATCGGGGTGGCCATTGCCATCCGCCTGGACTCGCGCGGGCCGGTGCTCTTCCGGCACCTGCGCGTGGGTAAAGGCGGTAAGCCCTTCATGATGTATAAGTTCCGCACGATGCACGTGGACGCCGACCCTTACGCCCCCGCGCCGACGGATCCCAACGATCCGCGCATCACCCGCGTCGGACGCTGGCTGCGCCGCTACTCTATTGATGAATTCCCACAGCTCTTCAACGTGCTTAAAGGCGAAATGAGCATGGTCGGGCCGCGGCCGGAGATGCCTTTCTTAGTGGAACAATACGAAGAGTGGCAGCGTCGCCGCCTCGACGTCAAACCCGGCGTTACCGGACTTTGGCAAATCGTCGGACGCAAAAACCTCCCCCTCGCCCTCAACCTCGAGTACGATTTCTACTATATCAAGAACCAAAGCCTGTTTTTTGACATCGTCATCCTTCTGAAAACTATTCCGGCCGTCATTTTCGGGAAGGGGGCGTTCTAACGGGCGATGGGAACCCCTCGATCAAGCGCGGACTTTCTCGCTGGTGCGTGTCGCCGCCGAACAGCCCCCCGCAGCGCATTGCCCAAGCGCGGGATTCGCTTCGCTCGTTCGCGGCAGCGCGGCGGCGTCTTCTCGTTTTTTCTTTTCATCCTGCTGCTCCTCTCGACCGCGCTCATGTATTACTACTTCCAAAAGTCTCAGCGACTCGAGAGCGAACTGAGCCGGCTTCGTCCCCAATCGCAACACTCCGCCCTCGACAAAGAAACCGGGAAGACACCCCCCGACTCCATCCCCGGCGGAACACAGCAAAATGGATCCCTTGCTGCGCCCACTCCCACGCCTGCCGTGCCCTCTCAACCAAGCCAGCCCGCTTCCCAGGCAGCCAGTGCGCAGACGCAGGCAGAGACGGCAAGGCCCATGACCTCACACGACGTAGCTGAACAGCCCCCCGCTGCGAAGCCTACGTCCAATGAATCGCGCACGCAGACAGCCTTCAGTCCCTCAGCCGCAGGAAACGCCGACGCAAAGAAAGGAACTGCGGGGCACAGACCCACCGAGGAGCCTACCTCGGCTCACTCCAGCTCCACAACACGCGCCAACGACGGTAGCGCCTCGGTCTTTGCAACTCCAAACACGAGCGCTCAGGGCGCCGCCCCTGCTTCGGATGCATCCGGCCTCGCCCAACCGCAGCAACGCACCGAAAAGAGGACCTCTCCCCAACCAGCCCCCGTGACTCACCTTGCTCCCGAAGGCTTGCCCAAGCCGAAGCGCATGAGCAACGATCAGCCAGAGGAACTTGTGCAACCCATCGGGTACGATCCACATGGCCAAGCGTCCAAGGCAAGTTTCACCGCCACTCCGGAGCCTCAGCGGTCAAAAGTGAACAGGATACCAACTTCCACGGATGGTACCGCCGAGGACAAAGAATCCGTGGCCGCCGCAGCCGCCCCAACCGGTCGAGGTGCAAAGCCAACAGCGAGCCCGACAAGCGGCAGAGATCCGAGTAGGCAGCGACAGAAAATTGGTTCCCTGTACGACGTGCAACCGACGGGGCCCACCGAGCCCTCCGAAGCTGCCGCCCCCGAAACACCCACCCAAACGCCCGTAAGAATCCGCCTGCCGCGCCGCTCAAGTGAGACTCCCCACGAACCCTGAGGCACGCCACCTCTGCTTGGGGACCTCTCCAAGGCCCTGAACCCCTCGACCCAATCCGAACCATTCTGCATGCACCATTCCCCGAGACGGAGGCACGCCCCATTGCCGCACCCCGGTCGGTGCGCTTTGGCGGCATCCTTAAGGACGACGCGGCCTCGCTCCCACACGTCCCTAAGTGTCCACCGGTATTCCGTTGGAAGAATCCACACAAACTTTGAATCACCTTCTGCGCCGACCCCAAGTGTGCGGAAACGATTGGGGCGGATTTTGCGCCATAAGCTATTGCAAATCAATATTTTGTGGGCTTTACTCCCAAAACGAGGTCTGCGCAAAGCGTAAAGCTTCTATTATCAATCTTCTACGGCTTTTTGATGCAAAAAACATGGAATCGGACGATTTTTCTTGACGGGGTCTGCGCAAAATGCCCAAATCGCAACTGATAATACTGGGGTTAGAAGCACCCAGTCGCGCCCCGCGCGGGCGCGTGGATTGAAACATCTAGAGCTGACACATGACATTATCGCTCAACGCGTCGCGCCCCGCGCGGGCGCGTGGATTGAAACAGCTTACGTGGGCGGACTCTATCGATAACGCTAACGTCGCGCCCCGCGCGGGCGCGTGGATTGAAACTCGCTGCTATGGTGATGAGGGATTAGTCATGTCGTCGCGCCCCGCGCGGGCGCGTGGATTGAAACTTATGCTTGTGCGGACACGTGGCTACGTGGCGCGTCGCGCCCCGCGCGGGCGCGTGGATTGAAACGGGTCCCCCCGCTCACTTCGCCGCTCCGCTCCGGTCGCGCCCCGCGCGGGCGCGTGGATTGAAACCTGGCGGCAGCCGTACTATCGCAGAGATCGACAGTCGCGCCCCGCGCGGGCGCGTGGATTGAAACATCGGGCGTTAATTCTGTCGGGGGAGGGGGACCGGTCGCGCCCCGCGCGGGCGCGTGGATTGAAACCCTCAACTGGTCTTTCACATCTTTCACATCGCGGTCGCGCCCCGCGCGGGCGCGTGGATTGAAACTCCAGGGTTGCGTCCCAAGCTCAATCGCTCGAGGTCGCGCCCCGCGCGGGCGCGTGGATTGAAACCTTAGCCGCGCCGCGCAGCCCCTGCCCCCCTGCGTCGCGCCCCGCGCGGGCGCGTGGATTGAAACACTGCTATCCAGTGCTATTCTAATGGGCGTTAAAGTCGCGCCCCGCGCGGGCGCGTGGATTGAAACGGTTACCGCCTGAATGTTGATCTTCCACGTGACGTCGCGCCCCGCGCGGGCGCGTGGATTGAAACTTGCGACTCTCGCGTTTGTCCACTGGCTGCTGAATGTCGCGCCCCGCGCGGGCGCGTGGATTGAAACGGTACGCGCTGATTAAGGACACACTCTGTTAGCTCCAGTCGCGCCCCGCGCGGGCGCGTGGATTGAAACCTCCTATATAGGTAACTGCAAAATACCAATATGGTCGCGCCCCGCGCGGGCGCGTGGATTGAAACGGCGAAGCCGTGCACCCAGGCGCCCGGCGCATCTGGTCGCGCCCCGCGCGGGCGCGTGGATTGAAACGACGTAAGACCCAATGAGCTCGAGCTTGCTGTCGTCGCGCCCCGCGCGGGCGCGTGGATTGAAACTGTGTGTATCATGTCCCATAACGTCATAACGACGGTCGCGCCCCGCGCGGGCGCGTGGATTGAAACTTGAATAGGGATGATCTCAGTGGTGATCTTACCCGTCGCGCCCCGCGCGGGCGCGTGGATTGAAACGTTCGACAACAACGCCAAACCGGCAGACCTGCCGTCGCGCCCCGCGCGGGCGCGTGGATTGAAACTGACCCCACAAACGCCTGTCGCAACCGCGAGATAGTCGCGCCCCGCGCGGGCGCGTGGATTGAAACCCTCGGGGAAATGTTTGGTTTCTCGTCTTAGCCGTCGCGCCCCGCGCGGGCGCGTGGATTGAAACCCGTAGGGGAAGGGGCGTTTGCGCGGAAGGGGTGTCGCGCCCCGCGCGGGCGCGTGGATTGAAACGCGGCAAGTCCTGTAAACGTGACGAAATAGTCCCGTCGCGCCCCGCGCGGGCGCGTGGATTGAAACGGGTGGACCAGAGCGGGTGACTACTTCGTCACGGTCGCGCCCCGCGCGGGCGCGTGGATTGAAACTGGCCCGCGATATCCAGTCGTATCGACGGCAGTGTCGCGCCCCGCGCGGGCGCGTGGATTGAAACCTTCGTGTCGAGGTTGCCGCGCGAGGGGTGTGCAGTCGCGCCCCGCGCGGGCGCGTGGATTGAAACGGCGCATAGACCGCGCCAATGATAGCAGCGGCCTCGTCGCGCCCCGCGCGGGCGCGTGGATTGAAACGCCTGTTCTTGTGGTCATTGACGAGGCGAGTATAAGGTCGCGCCCCGCGCGGGCGCGTGGATTGAAACCGGGGGTTCCTGGTGCACCGCAATTTCCGGAGCCTGAGGTCGCGCCCCGCGCGGGCGCGTGGATTGAAACTGATGTGCGCGGTTATCTGGCAACGGTAGGTCATGTCGCGCCCCGCGCGGGCGCGTGGATTGAAACTTTTTATTGCTACTTATGTCATCGACTGTTGCGCGTCGCGCCCCGCGCGGGCGCGTGGATTGAAACTGCGAGCCACCTGTATAGGCTCCCGTCGTCGCACCACCGGTCGCGCCCCGCGCGGGCGCGTGGATTGAAACGCCGTGATGCAGATCTGTATATCTGTGGGCACCGTCGCGCCCCGCGCGGGCGCGTGGATTGAAACGGAGGTGGTATATGATCACTGACAAGGGCAGGGCGTGTCGCGCCCCGCGCGGGCGCGTGGATTGAAACGGCTATGTACTCCGCTGCGTCCATGCACAATTCGTCGCGCCCCGCGCGGGCGCGTGGATTGAAACCGGGAAAAATTTTCGCGCCCCCCGTTACCATGCTAAGGTCGCGCCCCGCGCGGGCGCGTGGATTGAAACGCTTGTTAGCAAGTTATCACTGCGTTGTGGTTGCGAAAGTCGCGCCCCGCGCGGGCGCGTGGATTGAAACTAGGAAAGCGGTGGAATGCCGGAAAAAGGAAAGGAGGTCGCGCCCCGCGCGGGCGCGTGGATTGAAACTTGTCAGAATGCGGAACGGGACGAAAGGAGAAAAGTCGCGCCCCGCGCGGGCGCGTGGATTGAAACTTGAAATTTTTTTGTGGAATATTGGCGGCCCGCTAGTCGCGCCCCGCGCGGGCGCGTGGATTGAAACCTACGATGCGACGCGCAGATGCTCGCCGGCTGCGCGTCGCGCCCCGCGCGGGCGCGTGGATTGAAACATGAGGTGCAACAGCTGGATATTTCTCGTTTTCGGGTCGCGCCCCGCGCGGGCGCGTGGATTGAAACGCTGGCGCTACGATCGTGTTGAGGTGGTGTGTGGTCGCGCCCCGCGCGGGCGCGTGGATTGAAACTCATGTTATCATGTTATCGACGCGTTGTGGTTGCGTCGCGCCCCGCGCGGGCGCGTGGATTGAAACGTCAGCGGCAGCGCCTCAAGCGAGGAGATTCGCCGGTCGCGCCCCGCGCGGGCGCGTGGATTGAAACGCGTGGGTCGTGAGGGGTAGGCAAAAAGAAACCCGTCGCGCCCCGCGCGGGCGCGTGGATTGAAACATCTATATATATGCACTCCGTCCACCGTATTCTGTCGCGCCCCGCGCGGGCGCGTGGATTGAAACGGGGCGGGCCGTAGACGAATCCACCGCAGGCCGTCCGGTCGCGCCCCGCGCGGGCGCGTGGATTGAAACTTAGAAGATGGGGATGACCGTGGCGGGCGTCGAGCCAGTCGCGCCCCGCGCGGGCGCGTGGATTGAAACTCGATTACAAGCCGTATTCGGAGGTTCCCAGTGTGGTCGCGCCCCGCGCGGGCGCGTGGATTGAAACGATGTGTCTCGGTTGCGATCCGCATTTGTCGGGTCAGTCGCGCCCCGCGCGGGCGCGTGGATTGAAACTCATGTTACGCTCACTAAGAGTGCTGTTATCATGTCGCGCCCCGCGCGGGCGCGTGGATTGAAACACAGCCCAATTTGTTGTCTTCAAGTGCGAAACTTGTCGCGCCCCGCGCGGGCGCGTGGATTGAAACGGCGACCTCTTTCGCCGAATGGAACATCGCCGGAATGTCGCGCCCCGCGCGGGCGCGTGGATTGAAACGATGTAATTTGTAGTAACGGAGTACATAAATGGTGGTCGCGCCCCGCGCGGGCGCGTGGATTGAAACATGATAATTCTTTTTAAAATTAATATATCAAATTGTCGCGCCCCGCGCGGGCGCGTGGATTGAAACGCCGACGCTCCGCACCTTACCTACGCGGAATGGTCGCGCCCCGCGCGGGCGCGTGGATTGAAACCCCTGCCGCAACCTCTGCCGCGAAGAATCGCACGCGTCGCGCCCCGCGCGGGCGCGTGGATTGAAACAAGCAGGGAGTGACACGAATTGTCACTCCAGAGTGTCGCGCCCCGCGCGGGCGCGTGGATTGAAACAAGAACGCATCCCACGCACTCGTGCGATACTCCCGTCGCGCCCCGCGCGGGCGCGTGGATTGAAACAGCTCAACAACCTTCTCAACAACACCATCCAACCGTCGCGCCCCGCGCGGGCGCGTGGATTGAAACGGGGACTACTCCGAACGCTTCCTCATAGGGGACCTCGTCGCGCCCCGCGCGGGCGCGTGGATTGAAACCCATTACGGCACAACGCTAACCGAGGCACTCGCCCAGGTCGCGCCCCGCGCGGGCGCGTGGATTGAAACCACCGTCTCCCGGCTGTGTAGGTGTAGTCTCACCGTCGCGCCCCGCGCGGGCGCGTGGATTGAAACTGGGATGGGCACAACTGGGAGAGGCGGGGACGCAGTCGCGCCCCGCGCGGGCGCGTGGATTGAAACCTGTGCATCCTGGCAATAAACAACCCCGCCTAGTCGCGCCCCGCGCGGGCGCGTGGATTGAAACGGATGCTGCTGCTGGCGAGGCGTATGTGGTATTGTCGCGCCCCGCGCGGGCGCGTGGATTGAAACGGGGAAGGTCAAGTTGTTTGGAGTAAGGTTGTTTCGTCGCGCCCCGCGCGGGCGCGTGGATTGAAACGGTATCATCTGCGCCGGATTCGTCGGGAGGTTGAGTCGCGCCCCGCGCGGGCGCGTGGATTGAAACCCTTAGGGGAAGGGGCGGTGTGCGCGGAAGGGGGTCGCGCCCCGCGCGGGCGCGTGGATTGAAACGGAAGGTGTAGTTGAAAGGGTGGTGGAGCTGCGTCGTCGCGCCCCGCGCGGGCGCGTGGATTGAAACGTCTTAACCGCACGCGCAGTCCTCGCCCTTGGGGGCGTCGCGCCCCGCGCGGGCGCGTGGATTGAAACCTTGTCGTCATCGATGAGGCTTCAATCTGCTGGGGTCGCGCCCCGCGCGGGCGCGTGGATTGAAACGCTCTGGGTCGGTCCACCAAGATCCGGCAAGACTTAGTCGCGCCCCGCGCGGGCGCGTGGATTGAAACAGGTAGTCGAACAGCTGGCGGATGGATGGGCAGATGTCGCGCCCCGCGCGGGCGCGTGGATTGAAACGAGGCTAATATTCCGTCTGGCTGGTCAGATGATTCCGGTCGCGCCCCGCGCGGGCGCGTGGATTGAAACACCGAGGTGTTGTGGGAGTATCGTACGACGGCGTGGGTCGCGCCCCGCGCGGGCGCGTGGATTGAAACATGGTAGGTCGGCTCGAGAAGATCTGTTGCGGCTGGTCGCGCCCCGCGCGGGCGCGTGGATTGAAACGCAAGCGCAATCGGACATGGCCACGTATTTCATTGCGTCGCGCCCCGCGCGGGCGCGTGGATTGAAACTGATTATAAGCCGTATTCGCCGGTTCCCAGTGTGTCGCGCCCCGCGCGGGCGCGTGGATTGAAACTCGACAGAGTGGCGGACAATTTACAGGAGCGGGTTGTCGCGCCCCGCGCGGGCGCGTGGATTGAAACGATGTGGCGAATATCGATGCGCAGTCGTTGCGGTTGTCGCGCCCCGCGCGGGCGCGTGGATTGAAACCGCTACTTGGTGTTTTCCTGGGATGGCGTGTGGTGTCGCGCCCCGCGCGGGCGCGTGGATTGAAACGCGCGATTGGCACAATCATTGCTACTGCGCAATTGGTCGCGCCCCGCGCGGGCGCGTGGATTGAAACCTTCATCCCCGCGCGAGAGCTTCTTGAGCCATAGTCGCGCCCCGCGCGGGCGCGTGGATTGAAACAAAGTGGCCTCTACAGCCTTGGCTTTGCGTTCACAGGTCGCGCCCCGCGCGGGCGCGTGGATTGAAACCAGCGGCCGATAACACCACAGGTCCACCACTTGGTCGCGCCCCGCGCGGGCGCGTGGATTGAAACCGCGGGAAGAACTTGCAGATGCCGCAGCCATCGCTTGTCGCGCCCCGCGCGGGCGCGTGGATTGAAACATTTTAAAAACACGTCGCCAGCGCTCCGGCCACGGAGTCGCGCCCCGCGCGGGCGCGTGGATTGAAACACTGGGAGCCCGTGCCCACCCTGCACGTGGCTTGTCGCGCCCCGCGCGGGCGCGTGGATTGAAACCGGTACCCGGGACCCGGGGTATGCGGGCGGACCGTCGCGCCCCGCGCGGGCGCGTGGATTGAAACGCGTCTACCTACGCGACCGCCAATATCAGGGCGCAGTCGCGCCCCGCGCGGGCGCGTGGATTGAAACACATTTGGGCGGAGATCCTGCCGCCCCCCCGGCGCGTCGCGCCCCGCGCGGGCGCGTGGATTGAAACGTTGGGAGCCCGTGCCCACCCTGCATGTTGCTTGGGTCGCGCCCCGCGCGGGCGCGTGGATTGAAACCCCCCGCTGCCCGTCGGCGTATTTGCCGCGCGGCGTCGCGCCCCGCGCGGGCGCGTGGATTGAAACCCGCAAAGCCCCGGCGATTCGTACCGAAATTCCATGTCGCGCCCCGCGCGGGCGCGTGGATTGAAACTGCCCACTATCGGGATGATTATTCTTTCATCCCGGCGGGTCGCGCCCCGCGCGGGCGCGTGGATTGAAACAGAGTGGCGCATTTTTGCCCACTATCACGGCGAGTCGCGCCCCGCGCGGGCGCGTGGATTGAAACAAAACAAGAAAACTATAACGCGTGCGCGTATGCGTCGCGCCCCGCGCGGGCGCGTGGATTGAAACCGGGCGGGCAGGCCGGATAGAATGATACCATCGGGGCGTCGCGCCCCGCGCGGGCGCGTGGATTGAAACATCGGTGGTAGGAGTCCCCGCGCGCCGGAGCAGCGTCGCGCCCCGCGCGGGCGCGTGGATTGAAACAAGTGGACGGTAGCACCACAAGTCTACTACCTGTAGTCGCGCCCCGCGCGGGCGCGTGAGCATTCTCCGGGGGGCGGCGAGCAAATGGGCGAAACACTTGCGAAACGAGGCGCGCGTCATGCGGCTTGGCGATCGGTGGCTCGGGCCCAGTGCGTTTGAGCTTGACCACGGGTGGTGGGTGGGGAAGGTGTGGGAGTCATGAACTCGGAAGCAAGTCCGACGCCGCGGTGGCGGCGTGTCCTTTTGAAAATATCCGGTGAGGCGCTTAAAGGCGACCAAGACTTCGGGATTGATTACGGCTTTCTTCGCCGACTCGCGTGCGAGGTGCACGAGGTGGTCGCTGACCTCGGGGTGCAACTTGGAGTTGTCATCGGCGGCGGGAACTTTGTTCGTGGCGGGCAACTCCAAGAGATCGACCGCGCGGTCGGCGACTACATGGGGATGCTGGCCACAATGATCAATGCGATGGCTCTTCAGGCGGTATTCGAGCAGGAGGGGCTGGAGACGCGGGTTCTGAGCGCCCTTGAGATCAAGGAGGTCGCGGAAAGCTATATTCGCCGCCGCGCCATTCGCCATTTGGAGAAGGGGCGCGTGGTCATTTTCGCGTGCGGCACGGGCAACCCCTTCTTCACGACGGACACGGCAGCGGCACTGCGGGGCGCCGAAATCAACGCGGAGGTCATCCTGAAGGCGACCAATGTCGATGGCGTTTACACGGCGGATCCGCGCCGCGACCCTAACGCGCAGCGCTATGAGAGAATTTCCTACCAGGAGACGCTCACGCGCAATTTGCGGGTGATGGATGCTACTGCAATTTCCTTGTGCCGTGAGAACGCCATTCCCATTATTGTGTATAATTTGCACGAGCCGGGTAACACGCGGCGGGTGCTGATGGGTGAGAAAATCGGAACGATTGTCGAAGGAGACTGAGACCTATGCCACTCGATGCGATCTACAAAGAAGCGAAAGAAAAGATGCACAAAGCGATCGAGGCCGTGGAGCACGAATTCAGCACGCTGCGCACGGGCCGCGCCTCCGTGGCGCTCGTGGATAATATTCACGTGCAGGCGTACGGGGCCTCGATGGCTTTGAAGCAACTTGCAACGATTTCCACCCCCGACTCGCGCACAATCCTCATCACGCCCTTTGATCGCAACATGATCGGGGCGATCGAAAAGGCCATCATGGCTGCAAACATTGGGCTGACGCCGAACAACGACGGAAAGGCAATTCGCCTGACCATTCCGCCGCTGACCGAGGAGCGGCGCAAGGAGCTCGTGAAGGTCGCGCGCAAAATGGCAGAGGACGGACGCGTGGCGGTGCGCAACATTCGTCGCCACGCGAACGAGGAAATCAAAAAGACCGAAAAAATGCACGAAATCACCGAGGACGACCGCAAGCGCGCCATTGATAAGGTTCAGGAAATGACCGACAAGTTCATCGGTGAGATCGACGAACTGCTTGCCCGCAAAGAAAAAGAAATCATGGAGATTTAAACCTCCGACGGCTGCTGGGCGGCTTGTCGGAGACTTCTCTGGGAATTCTGCCACACGCGCCTCTGGCACCTGAAGTTCGCGTCGGGGACGGCCTCCGGAGGTCGGAATCCAGCGACGTTCAAGGATAGTTGCAGTAGCTCTCGAGGCGAGGTAGCAGCTTCTTGCACGCACTTTCCTGAACGTACCTACCTCATGCCGTTAACGAGAGGGTGCGTGTCCTCAACACGCGCGTCGATTAGATCCCTGAAGCCGGCGGGCATAACGTAAAGCGCCAAGAGGCTCAATCGCGTCGTGATTCATTTCCATTGGCTGGGTCCGCCCTCGGGCCTCACCCGTCTGGCTCGCTTAGTGGACGAGGCGCGGTGGTGGCCGCTTTTTTCGTGATAAGCGAATGTCGGGGGTGCTCCGCCCTCTCCCGCGCAGCTCACCCAGAGAGGGGGGCCAGGCGTTGCCGTCATGGCTTACCCCACACCTATTACATTTTTTATGCCGATTCAGCTTGAAGTGTGTGAGCAAGATTACGCTAAGGCGGTAATCCAACAATAAAATAATTCGTATAAAAGGAACAGCTTTGATGAAGCGAGCGTCGTGGCAGCGGTGGCAATCCATAGTTTTATGCGCCTTGGTGGCTGCATTTATCCTGAGAGGCGAAGTGCGGACCCAAGCGCAGGTGCCGGTCGTGCTCTTTCATGCTCAGTCGAGTTTCGGCTATTCGGCCTCTCTCGTGGCCCAGCAACTCGATTTCTTGAAGAACAACGGCTATAACACCATCACCCCCGACGAGCTTCTTGACTGGATGGATTACGATACGCCGCTTCCGCCTCGGCCAATCCTCATCACCATGGATGACAACTACATCCCCGTGTACGATGAGGTCTGGCCCATGTTGGTGGCGCGTGGCATGAAAGCGGTCAATTTCGCGCACACGACCTACGTCGGGGTTGTGACGGGGAGCGGCGACCACGGCGACTGGCTGGAACTCCAGCAGATGGAGACCTCTGGCGCGGTCCTTACCGAGTCGCACACCAAGAACCATTTGAATTTGACGACACTCTCGAGCTCGCAGGCTCAGGACGAAATCGCGGGTTCGAAGGCGGCGATCGAAGCGAACATGCCGGGGAAAGTATGCCGCTACTTGGCTTATCCGTACGGGGCATACAACTCGACCCACGTGACGATGTGCCAGAACGCGGGTTATCGGGCAGCCTTCACAACGGTCAATGCCTTCACCTATCGCACAACGCCCCGCTATGAGATTCCGCGTATTGGCATTGACGGGGCCTCGGTAGCCACGCTTCAAACCAAGATCGGGTATACTTCGCTGCCGCCGCTGCCGGGCAATGGTTGGACGCTCGATAACACCGATCCGAACTGCACCGTCGTGCCGACAAGTGGTGCGTGGAGCACCGTGACGACGGGCTCACCTTATGGTGTGAACGCGCTCACAAAAGCCGCGGGTACGGGAAGCGCCTACGTGCGCTGGGCAGCGAAGGTGGTGCAAAGTGGCAACTATCGCGTGTATGCCCGCTGGACCGCAGCCCCTGATCGGGCCACGAACGCCGTGTATCAGATCACCCATGCAGGTGGGGTGACAACTGTCACGGTCAACCAACAAGCAAATGGTGGTCAGTGGAACTTGCTTGGGCAGTGGCTCTTCACTACTGCGCAGCCCGCGGAGGTTCGCCTGTCGGACTCCGCGAATGGCACTGTGAGCGCCGACGCGGTGTGGTTCGAGCCGGTTTCTTCCCGCGTCGAGAATTACGAGCTCTATTGAGCATTGGCTATTGCGTGGCTCGAGCCGGTTGGGCCCAGCCCACCCCCGCGCCCAAGGAAAGCGGTGCGAATTTTGCTCAAGGCGCATTGACAAGCATGTGTCGTCGCGCGCATTGTTCGCTTCGCTTATGAGAGAAGAGTCGCCCAAGGGGACGGAGCCAGCTTCATTTTCTGCCAGTGCGGATGGTGGCGAGGCGGTGCTAAGTTGTGCTCCCGTGAGCGTGATCATTCCCGTTCACAACGAGGAAGACGGAGTCGCGCGAGTGGTGGAGCAGGTGCGCCTCGCCTTGACAACGCCCGCACGACCTGCCTCGCGGGTCGAGATTCTCGTGGTGGATGACGGCTCGACGGACGCCAGCGCCGAGCGAGCGCGCCAAGCAGGGGCACGCGTGATTCAGCATCCGGGCAATCTTGGCTATGGCGCAGCGCTCAAGACGGGCTTGCGTCATGCTTCGCACGAGATCATCGTGATCACCGACGGAGACGGGACGTATCCCGCCGCGCAAATGGACGCGCTGGTGCGGGAACTTGAGCGTTGCGATATGGCGGTGGGCGCACGCATCGGTAGCGACGTCAATATCCCATGGACGCGGCGCCCTGCCAAGCGACTTCTGACTTGGTTGGCGGTTTATCTTGCTCAAAAGCCCATTCCGGACCTGAACTCTGGCCTCCGTGCGTTTCGCAAGAGCGATGCCATGCGGTTCTTTAACCTTTATCCGAGTGGTTTCAGTTTCACGACCACGATCACGCTGGCCTATCTGTCAAATGATCTATTGGTCCACTACCTACCCATTGATTACCACCCACGAATTGGGCGATCGAAGTTGCGTCCGGTGCGGGACACGAAAAACCTTTTTCTTACGGTGGTACGCAGCATCATTTTTTTCAATCCGATGCGGGTCTGCATCCCTCTGGCCTTGGCGATGCTCGCGGTGGCGCTCTATGTGGCGCTGTTTATTCGTGATAGCCACGGCAACATTCTGGATGGCACCATTTCGATCCTTTCGCTGGGTGCTATTCAGATCATCATTCTCGGTTTTTTGGCAGATGCAATTGCGAGGTTGAGGTGAGGGCCGATGCGACCGTGGAATGATTACCCACCTGATGGAGAAGTGGTCTACACAGCGCGCCTCGAGCCCATGGATATCCATTACGTCTGTTGCCTTACCGAAGCCCTCGAAGGGGTCGCGGTGGTACGAACAAAGGATGAAAAGCTGGGTATCGTGCAGTTTTGGGTCCCAACCGCGTTGCAAAACGAATTCGAAGAGTTTCTTCAGGCTTTAGCGCGAGAGATCCCGATCGTGGTGGCCCCACCGCGGCCGCATCGAGACGAAGACTTTTGTGATTTCCAGACCAATTCAGACGCAGAACAGTTGAGAAAGAGACACCCATGAGCGAGCAACAGATCCGAGCCAGAGCTGGTCATCCGGTATCCGCCGCCCAACGCCGGCGTGTCGTGGCGAAACGACCGACAGGCCTACTGGAGGCGGAAGATCTCTTCTCCTTCCCGTGGCTTTTCCTCTTTGCCACCTACACGGTGATGGCGCTCATTTTCCTTCTATTCACGCCATACACCCACCAACTCGATGAGATTAAGAATGCCCTCCTCATGACGCTGCCGCCATTTCTACTTTGGCTGGCTGTCTATCGCATCAATTTCGAAACCATCACGTGGCGGAAACATGCGAGCTCTATTCTTCTCGGTGGTTTCGTGCTCGCGATGGTTATTTCGTTCCTGCTCAACCCGTATAAGCTCGTTGGTGAGCGCGTTCTATGGTTTCAATTCGCCTGCATCACGTTTACGGTCGTTTTTGCGTGGTGTCTTGATAGCGAGCCAAAGGTCCGCACCACGGTGACCTTCTACATGCTTTTGTCGTTCGCCTCGGTGGCGATCGGGCTGTTTCTGTTCGCCGGACGTGGGTTTACGGATGCCATCTACGAAGCGATGAAGTCATCGCGTTTTTGGAGTCCCCAAGCGAAGAATCTGGTTCTAACTCTTGCCTCGTCGAAGGAGATGTATTCGACGATCCTCAACTCGGACTTTTTCGCTGCCTACCTTGTGATGACGATTCCGCTCGTGCTCTCATGCTTTTTTGTCGCGGAGCGGACTTGGGAACGCGCGCTGGCGTTAACGACGTTCTTGCTGATGAACGTCTGCCTTATCTTTACCAACTCGAACGATTCCTACATGTCCATGGCCCTTGTAGCCTATCCCCTCTATTTCCTCTTGGGGTTCAAGCACCTGCGCGAAATTAATATCTCGAAACGTGTGCTGGCCGTTTTCTTTATCGGCTCCGCAGTGTTGGCGGCCACGGTGGTGCTGTTCATGATCCCAAAACTCTCCCAAACGTGGGACTTCAAAGCGGCCGCGCTGGAAGGAAGAAAGATTCTCTGGCTGGGTGGGTTTTATCCATGGCTTTACCGCGATGACCCAACCATGAGCCATTTGGATTGGATCGCGATCCTGTTTGGGACGGGGCCGGGCGGCTATCGCTTCTATTTCCCAGTCTTCCGCCGAGCGGACTTTTTCGATAACCAAATTAATAACGTCACAACGTTTGGCCACAACTATTACTTAGACATCCTGCTCGAGTTTGGCCTGCTCGGCTTGGGCTTCTTCCTCGCCTTCTACGGGCGGGTTCTGTGGGACGGCATTCGACAGGTTCTCCGCACCGAAAACCGCGTCTTGCGTTTCTATCAGATGGGCTGCGTGTCGGGACTTGCCGGGGTGGCTGTGCAAAACTTTTTCAGCCCGAACAACCGTTGGGCCGTGTGCGGCATGATCTTTTGGTCGCTCTTCGGGCTTAGCATGGGGATCTACCGCCTCGAAAAAGACGAGCAGAAACCGATCAACCCTGCGGGTGTTCCTCCCAAACCCTCCCGATTCTACCTGAAACTGGCCGCCTTGGCGCTGTGCACAGCCTTTGTCTTGCGGAGTGTGCCGCAAGGCTTGAATTATTTCCCGGGAGCAATGGCCCACGGCATGGGACTCATCTACATGGAGGCTGCGGATTACCGGAGCGAAGAGAAAAGCTATTACCTGCAACGAGCACGCGACTACTTCTTAAAGAGCATCGAGCTGAATCCCACTTTCGTGAGCTCGTACTATAAGCTTGGGCACGTCTATAACCAGTTGGGGGAGGTGGACAAATCGTTGGCCACTTACGAGCGCTTGCACGCCATCAACCCGCACTACTCCGAGGTACACCTCAATATTGGGATCCTTTACGGTGTGAAAGCAATGGACGCAGTCGGCGTGGAAAAAGCCGAATTGCTCGAAAAATCATATCGCGAGTTGAAGGAAGCCGCACGGCAAGAGCTGAAGCCCAACGTCCAGTGGACCGCCGCAAGTATCGGTAAAAGCCTTGCCGAGACCTATGACGAACTTCACAGCGCGGAGCTTTCCAAAGAGGAGAAAGAGAAGCTGGCGAAGCTCGATCCCGAGAAAAAGCGTGCCAACGAAGTTCGCGAAGAGATCAAGCAATTCTATCGCAACATCCTTACCTACCAACCCAAGCTCGAAGAGTATCAGGTGGAGCGCAAACGATGGTACAACGCAGCGCAACGGGAGCTCGTGGCTTTAGCCTATCAAACTGGCAAGCTCGACGAAGCGGAGGAAATGCTCAAGCAGATGTACAACGAGGATCCGGATAGAGCCGAGTACCGCTCGCAGCTTCTGGCTTTCTACGACCGGCAAGGGAAGAAGCAGGAGAAGATTGCGTTCTTGGAGGAAGCTTCCCACAACGCTCCTACCGATATCTCCATTCGTCGCACACTTGCAGATGCCTACCGCGAGGCAGGCATGACGGAGAAGTACGTCGCTGAGCTCCGAAAGATCGAAATCCTCGACCCGAAAAACCCCTATGCCCTGACAAATCTCTACCGACATTATGCAGCCTCTAAGGACGAGTCGAAGGTCGAAGAGTATCGCAAGAAGCTTGAGGAGATCGGAGTAGATGCAAGCCGACTTCCTAAGCCGGAGGATCTTGCGTCCACTGGCACGGAAAACCAGTTGCTCGATACGGAGCAGGCTCTGCTCAAAACGGAAGAAAAGCGGACTCAACCTGCGGAAGCAACTGCGACCCGTGTGCAGCCCTCGATCTCCGTGACCACGGTCACTGCAGACGCCTCAGCTGCCACGTCAGCGGGGGACACGACGCACTCTCCAAGCCAAGGTGCCACCGTCACTTCGGCTGCGGGTGACAATATGACTTCCCGGTAGGATTGGAAACAATAGCCGTCCTTGCTTGCGCGGGCGCCAACGCTGGGTCAGAGGGTAAAACGAAGCATGACGACGGGGGGGCCAGCACCAAGGGCGCGGCAGGAAAATGCACTCAAATCAATCCCAGGAGGGGAAAGAATGCGCATTGAGCCTCTTACACCAGACTTGGTTCCGGAAATCACACGGGTGGCGAAGCACGCCTTTGAGTTCGACGAGATCGACGAGGCACTCATCCGCGAAAAAACGGTGGGCGCAGAGGATTTCGATCCAGAGTTGGGGGTTGTCGTGAAAGTTGAAGATCGCGTGGTTGGCTTCGCCCAAGGTGCCGTTGGGGTGGGGGATGACGACCGCGGAATAGGCTATGTCCGGCTGCTCGCTGTGAGTCCAGCGTGGCGGCGTCGCAAGGCTGGCACGCTCCTGCTTTTCACTCTGGAGAATCAGTTGCGTGCTCGGAATTGCCATACCATAAGCATCATGGATTGTCCCCAAAACTATTTCCAGCCCGGCCTCGACTTTCGTTATACCGAGGGCGTATGTTTTCTGCTTCGCCATGGCTATCGGATGGTGCACGAGAACCACAATATGCGTTGTGACATCGAGGTTGGGCAGTGGCCAGATCTCGAAGCCGAAATCAAACGCTTGAGCGCCGAGGGATTTGAGGTGCGACGGGCGCAGTTTGCGGATGAACCACACATCTGTGAGTTTCTTCAAGCGCACTGGCCGGCGTGGGTGGCGGAGGTGAAACGTGCACTCCGACGAGATCCTCCCGGTGTCCACCTGGCATGGCATAATGGCAAAGTTGTCGCTTTTGCCGCGTATCAAGGAAACAACGCGTCGCTCAGTTGGTTCGGGCCCATGGGTACGGATCCAGAGGTGCGGAAGAAAGGACTGGGTGCGATCCTCTTGCGACTGTGCCTTAAGGATCTTGCTCATCAAGGCTGGCGCCATGCGATCATCCCGTGGGTCGGCCCTATCAGCTTCTACGCTCGAACCTGCGGCGCATGGCTCGACCGCTGCTTTTGGGTTTACCGCAAAGACTTCTCAACAAAGCCCCTCGAGTGGAAGCTCGCCGAGGCTGCCTTAGCTGGACAATCCGATCCTGTGAATAAGCTCCTGCGAGCATTCTCGTTCGACCCGATGACACGAAAAGAGTCCGAGCTCGTAAATAAATAGCATTTCAATTGCGCGCGTGGATCTCGCCGCAGCATAGTGCTCGAGAATTCCTCAGAGATTCTCGCGAGCGGTGACAATGCCACAAGCATATCTCAGCGCGGTGTTAACGGCGCCCCAGAAGGTGGACCTCCGGGAGGCGCCTTTTCCGCCAAAGCTCGAGGCCAACGAGGTGCTGATCGAGGTGGCCGCGGCTGGGATTTGCGGGACAGATCTCGCGATCTACTCCGGTGAGTACCGTGTGCCCTTGCCGCTGGTTCTGGGCCACGAGTTCAGCGGTCGAGTCGTGGAGAGCAGTGCGGGCGCGCGTGGCAAGTGGCTCGTGGGGAGGTGGGTTACCGCCGAAATCAACAACACGTGCGTCGCTTATGGGCGCCGCAGTCGTTGTGAAGCGTGCCGCCGAGGCTTGCCCACCCACTGTCAGCGGCGCACCGTCGTCGGGATTGTGGGCCACGATGGCGCATTCGCTCAGTATCTTCGTGTCCCCATCGGCAGTGTGCATGTGTTGCCACGAGTAATCTCGCCGAAAGCAGGTGTCTTCGTGGAGCCGCTGGCAGCAGCGATTCGCACCTTTGAGCTTACGCCGTTGGCAGGGGGTGAGACGGTGGTCGTGCTCGGTTGCGGGCGACTGGGCAAGCTGATTGCTTTAGTGGCCCATAAGCTGGGGGCACGAGTGATCGCGGTAGGACGTACGGCCACGAAGATCGCGGCGGTCGCTGAGTATGCCTCGGAGCTGGTGGCGCTGGGGGACCACGCTCTGGAGTTTCCGCCGCAAGCTGTTCCGAAGCGAAAAAATGGCGGGCGACTTCGCGTCCAGCGACTTGCGAATGCGGGCGAACTGCAGATGCTGGTAATGGACCGGACGCGAGGGCTCGGTGCGGACGTGGTGGTAGAAGCGACCGGTTGCGCCCAAAATCTGGAGCTGGCCCTCAAACTTGTTCGTCCTCGGGGGACGATTGCGCTCAAGTCCACTCCCGGCGTACCGATGGAGCGCTGGGATACGACCATGACAGCAGTGGATGAAGTTTGCATTCAGGGGTCGCGTTGTGGACCGTTTGACAAGGCGATCGCGTTCATGGAAGAACATGGGGTGCCAAACGAAAGTTGGATTACCGCGGAATTCCCCTTGGAGCGGTGTGCAGAGGCACTTGATGCTGCACGAACTCAGCCGAAGGTCATCCTGACGATTGGATCGTAAGGCGGCTGCTGGCTACTCCAGCGTTTCGATGATCAGTTCTTCGTTCGTGTAGATGCACAGTCCAGCCGCGATCCGCATAGCTTCTTGGGCGATCTCCTTCGCGGAGAGCTCGGTGTGAGCACGTAGGGCCCGTGCCGCCGCCAACGCATAAGGCCCACCCGATCCGATCGCCAGAATGTCGTCGTCCGGTTCGATGATTTCTCCGGTCCCGCTCAGTAGGAGCAAATGGTCGCGGTCTGCCGCAACGAGCATCGCCTCGAGACGGCGCAAATACTTGTCGAGGCGCCAGTCCTTTGCGACCTCCACTGCAGCCCGCAATAGGTTCCCGTGGAATTCCTGCACGCGCGCTTCCAGACGGTCGAAAAGGGCGAAGGCATCCGCCGCGGCGCCGGCGAACCCACAAAGAATTCGCCCGTCGTAGATTCGCCGCACTTTGCGCGCCCGGGATTTCATTACGGTATTGCCAAGGGTGACCTGACCATCCCCCGCAACGGCGGTCTGGCCGTTGCGACGAACCGCAAGGATCGTGGTTGCGTGAAATTGAATCGGCTGGTCCATGGGCATCTCTCCACGTCTCACTAACTCGACTCATTTGCCCTCAACGTCAAGTCGGGAGCGGCAAAAAAGACAAAAGCGGACACTTACCAACTCAGCGCGAGTGTGCAAATGTCCGCGGGAGCTTTCCTAAATGGGAACGGTTAGCTCTTCGGGCGCTTGGTTCCGTATTTGGAGCGGCTTTTCTTTCGATTGCCAACTCCTTGGCAATCCAAAACACCACGCACGATGTGATAACGAATACCCGGCAGGTCCTTCACGCGGCCTCCGCGGATGAGCACGATGGAGTGCTCCTGCAGGTTATGGCCTTCACCCGGAATATACGCGGTGACTTCCATGCCGTTGGTCAAGCGCACGCGTGCCACCTTGCGCAGAGCGGAGTTCGGCTTCTTGGGCGTGGTGGTATACACGCGCGTGCAGACCCCGCGCTTGAAGGGGCATCCCTGCAAAGCAGGGGAGCTTGTCTTCCTTTTGACACGCTTTCTGGCTTTACGTACTAACTGATTGATCGTCGGCATCCGAAAATCCTATCGAATGATTTCGCTTTGGGTGCAGCGTTTTGTCCGTGGCTGCCCCCGCTTGTCTTCTGTCAAAAACCGCGAACGAGAAAACCATCTGGAGTGGCTTTTATTCAGCCTTTTGACCCCTTGCCAGCAACCTCCCCCGACAAAACAATCTCGCACTCATTCGTTGCTTGAATCTCGAATTGTCACCTCCCAGCAATTACCGAGATCGCTCTCTTCGTCACGAGCCTGTGCGGACAAAGGGAGTGTCGCAATCCAAGTGGGAGGATCTGTGCGATGACAGATTCCACGGGAGTAAAGGTGCGTCCATTCGAGGGAAGAGATACGCGCGAGCTCCTCGAGTGCTGGGAACGAGCGCTTCCGCTCGACGGAGTGACCCTTGATATTTTTGAGCGAAAAGTCCTGCTCGACCAAAACTATGAGCGCGACAGCCTGCTGGTGGCTGAGGTCGACGGGCACATCGTTGGGTTCATTAGCTGCTTCGTCCTCGTAAAACCAATCGAGAAAGTCGGTCATCGCGAGGATACGGGTTTCATCACCGTGTTTGGGGTTGCCCCCGACTACCGGCGGCGCGGTGTGGGAAGCGCTCTTTTAGCGGCCGCGGAAGAGTTTTTCCGGAAACGGGGTCGGCGTTTCGTGTGCATTGCCCCCTACACGCCGAATTATTTCGTGCCCGGCGTGGATAAAGACCGCTATGCCGAAGGGGTCGCTTTCCTCCAGCGGCGTGGATTTGTTGAGTACTCGGAAGGCATTGCAGCCGATGCGCTTATTTCAAAATTTGAGATTCCCACAGAGGTGCTCGAGAAAGAGCGGCAGCTCGCGTCCGAAGGTATTGTGATTCGGCACTACGAGCGCGAGGATCTCGTGGACTACATTCAATTCCAGCGCGACCACATGCCGGGCCCGTGGGTAGAGGATGCCCGCCGCAATCTCATCGAGCTGACGTGGGGGCGCTTTCCTGCCGACGCAATTTGGCTTGCACTCGACCGCGGCAAGATCGTGGGTTTTTGCCAAAACGAGCGCGAGCATTTTGGTCCCTTCGGCGTGGCAGATGCCTATCAGGGGCGCGGGATTGGGTCTGTACTTCTCGCGAGAACACTTTATCAGATGCGGCTCAACGGGTATCATTCGGCATGGGTGCTCTGGACGGGTGAACGCGCACTGAAAGGTGTGTACGGCCGACTCGGCTTCACGCTCACTCGACGCTTTGCGATCATGAAGAAAGACCTCGGCGCGTAGCGTGGCACGATGTCTTCCGGCGTTGCGAGAGTGTACCGGGAAACTCCGCCGACCCCTTGTGGACGGGCAGGGGGCCGACCTCTCATTCCAAAGTGCCTGTGACGGGAACCAATGGCTTCGGAAACCCAACCGTTTACTTTAGCATCCGATGGGACCCAAGCATACTCAGTGCACGGGACTGGCTGCGTGGGCCCAGCTTATGAGCCGGAAGTGATGCCGATCTCCTCGTCCGTCAGGTAACATGCAGGATCGTGCGCCCAGAAATCGCCGAACGCCGCCTCTGCGCGGGCCCGAAAATTGCCGTTACATAAATCCAGCCACTGGCATTGTGCGCACCGTCCCTTGAGCAATGATTTACGGTTACGTAGTCCGCGCAAAATCGGGTGTTCGTCCGAGGACCAGATTTGGCTAAACGGTTGCTGCCGGATATTGCCGAGCGTATGGTTGAGTGTAAACTGGTCAGGGTGCACGTTGCCCGCATGATCAATGGCGGCAATCGCGATTCCACTGCGGTTCCCGCCATTCGCCGCCAGCAATTGGCGCACCTGTTCTGCGCGCGGCGAGCCAAGCTCGCGCAGTTTAAGGTACACGTAAACCCCATCCGCGTGATTATCCACGGTGAGAATCTCGCGGGGATGGCCGCTGCGGGCGAACGCCGCCGCACGCTCCATAATTAGGTCGAGGGCGGCGCGCGTTTCTTCGTGCGTGAGGTCCTGTTCGCGGAGCTGAGCCCCTCGGCCTGAGTACACAAGATGATAGAAACACGCGCGGGGAATGTGTTCCGCCTCGATGAAGTCGAAGATCCGCGGAAGCTCCTCGCGGTTGTGCCGATTCATCGTGAAGCGCACTCCCACTTTTTGCCCTTCCTCTAAGCAGAGACGTAATGCCTGCACGGAGGCGGCGAAGGCTCCGTCGCGGGCACGAAAATAATCGTGCACTGAGCCGACACCATCGAAACTGATACCGACATAGCCAACTTGGATCTCTTTGAGGCGGCGCACCGTGTCACGGGTGATGAGAGTGCCGTTTGTAGAAAGCGTTACGCGGATCCCCTTGCCCGACGCGTACTCCGCGAGCTCGAGGATATCGCGACGCATTAGGGGTTCGCCTCCGGAGATTAGAAGTACGGGCACCCGAAAGGCTGCAAGGTCATCGATCATCCGACGCGCTTCTTCGGTCGAAAGTTCATCCGGAGCCCGCTCTGGCGAGGCCGTATAGTAGCAGTGTAAACAGCGCAAATTGCACGAGCGTGTGCAGTTCCAAACGACGACAGGACCGCGGCCCTCCGTGGTGCCGTGACGCTGGGTATGTGATGTACTCGAGTAACGGAGTGAGTCGCCGAACGACTCGCTATCCGATATCAACCGCGAGATGCTTATCATGAGAGTGTTGCTCCGCAGTGTCCGTGCAGAATGCTACAAGGGCCGCCCGAATTTCATGCGGGGTGGGCAACCACAGAAATTGTGGGGAATTGTGCAGGAATGCGAAGAGAGGTGTTCGGAACGGTGCCGAATTCGATTATGGACGTGTGCCCGTCAGTGGAGAACTGGTTGGGGGGCACTGGGGACGGCCGATGCGAAGGCACCTTTTACCCGTCGGAGATCCTTGGTACGGATGAGGCAACGGGTGCATCGGGCGCTTGAGTATTTCCACCGCAGGACCGAAGCTCTCTGGATTGGATTAGATATGCGCTATCCCCACATTCCCCCTCTTTCTTGCTCGGGCAAGTCTTCGATGCCCAGTACTCTTTCCTCAGAACATCATGTGCTCTTTGAAGCAGGGGCGCCCTTTTCTACACTTCTCCGGGTCGGCCGGCCGATAGTCTGGCCCGTTCACCCGACCCGTGAGGCCGCAGATATAGTCGCCCCCCTCTTTGAGCAACGAATCGTCGTAGGCCGCGAGATCCACTGAGTCCTCGCCCGACGTTCGCTTGCTCTCGAGCAGCATGCACGCTCCGGGAATCGTGTGTTTATCCACAAAGCCCACTCTTCTCACCTCCTTTCGTCGAAGGGGTGAGCCCATCAAGTCGGCGGGCTTATTTCCCGGCGGCTTTCATACAAAATATAAAAAAGCAATCGCCTTTCTATTCGAGCTCCCCCAGCGGCAGCTGCTTTTCACTCTTGGCACGCGTGCCGAGGCTGTGCTTACAAATCTCAACTTGTATGCAAACTCGCTATTCTCGCACGGGATTTTTCGGGGGCGTGTCTCAGTTTCTGCGCGCTCCGTGGTTTATTTTGCGCCACCCATCGTTGTGGGTGTGGTGCTTGACGCCGCTTGCTATCAACATTGTCGTTGTTGTCCTCACGTGGTGGGGAGTCGGGCATTTGACCGAGCAAATGATGCCCGCCGGCTTAGAGGGATCTCAGTGGTGGGCGGTCGCACTGCGCTGGATTCTGGAGGCAATCTTTTTTGTTGCTCGGCTGCTCTTTGCCTTTGTCGCCTTCCTCATCATTGGGAGCGTGGTGGCAGCCCCATTCAACGAACTCCTGAGCCAACGTACGGAAACTCTTTTGCGCGGTCGCGCCGGCGGCGGAGAAGGAACCAATGCCTCGGCGTGGCTACGGCAGGCTCTTGTGATCATCCGGGAGGAACTGCGCCGACTCGCGCTGTACTTGGGGATCAGCTTGGGAATTTTGGGGCTCTCCTTTGTGGGCGTCGCCGCGCCGATCGTCCCCCCTCTCCAACTTTTGGTGACCGCAGTTTTTATTGCGCTCGACTACTTGGCCTATCCCCTTGAGCGTCGCGGTGTACTGCTTTTGCGCGATAAGTTGGCTTTTGTGCGCAGCCACCTTGCTGCCTGCTTGGGTTTTGGTCTGCTGATGGCACTCGTCGGCCTCATCCCGGTGATAAATCTGTTTTTCTTTCCGATTGGTGCTGTCGGGGGAACTTTACTTTTTTCCAAGCTGGAGGGAGCTTCGTCGGAGCGGGTGTAGTTGGGCAGCTCCATTAGGCCCGCAATGCCGTCAGGACAAGGTCCTCAAGTTTAGCACTGGGCTCCACCCGCGCCTCCTGCTCAAGCACATAGCACGGCAAATCCAACGTGGCGGCAAAAGCTTCGAGTTTCACGGCATCCTTTGCGGTCGTCACACACACCTCGCAGTAGCGTTCGCGGGCCATCGTGTGTATGGTCTCGATCGTTACAGAATCGTAGGCAGTGTGGTCGGGCAACGCGAGCGGGACTGCCTGCAGGCAGAGCGACTGAACATCGTGGAAGAAGCGCCGCGGGGCGGCGATCCCCGCAAAAGCAAGCACTCGTTTACCAGCAAGCGTACTGAGGGGGAGAGCGTCGTCTCCTCCCAGCGGACGCAGCATTGCGGGCTCGAAGAAAATCCGAAGTTGGGTCAAGTGAGGGAACGCTCGGCTCAGCCAAGCGCGAACGGACTCGACTTCCTCCTCAGACATTGCGCTCGTGAGCAGGACTCCGTGGGCGCGCTTCAGGGCGGATGGGGGCTCGCGCAGAAAGCCGGCTGGAAACACGCGCATGCGGCGAGGGTCACTATCGAGAAGAACAAGGTCCAGCGAACGAGCCACAGCGAGATGCTGGAAGCCATCGTCGAGAATGACGCAATCTGCGAGGTTCTTTTCTGCGAGCAGCGCAATGGCACGCGCACGTTTCGCGCATACGGCCACAGGGACGTTGGGCAGCGCGCGCGCCAGCATCGCCGGCTCGTCGCCGCTTTCGGATGGGCTCCGCAAAATCTGGCGTCCGTCACTCACCAGCAGAGGCTCCTGACTCGGAGTCGTTCGCCGATATCCCCGGCTCACGATGGCAGGCCGCCGGCCGACAGAAAGCAGTTGCCGCGCTAAGAGTAGAACAGTCGGGGTCTTTCCAGTCCCGCCTAAAGAGAGATTGCCAACACTCACAACGGGGAGGGATGGGATTTCTGCGCGTTTGATTCTCTGTTGGTATGCGAACTCACGCGCACGCATGACCCAACCATAGGCAGCGCCCAGTGGCGCGAGAAAGCCACCATAACGGTCAAGAAACTCTTCTCCGCGCGTCATCGCATCCGCAGCTTCCACATGTAGCCAAGACTTCGCAGCATGATTTTGAAATTGAAGGTGGATTGGCCCGCCCGGCGTTCTTTGAACACGATCGGGCGTTCAACCATGCGAAGGCAGGCCCGACGCGCCTCCCACAGCACCTCCTGAACAATTTCGGGACCACGGCACGTCATGGTTTCCCAAGAGAGCACTTCCAGCGCCCGGCGGTCAAAGACGCGAAACCCACTGGTGCAGTCGCGAATTGGTAGGCCCAACATGAGGCGAATGTAAGCATTTGCGGCGAGGGTAATGAGGGTTCGGATGGGCGAACGACCTTCCTCCTTCCCGCCAGCCACCAACCGCGAGCCGATCACGATGTTAGCTTCCCCGCGCCGAATTGGCTCGAGAAGCGAGGGAATGAAACTCGGCTGGTGCGAAAAATCAGCGTCCATCTCCACCACGGCATCCGCGCCGTGGTCACGCGCCCAGCGAAAGCCGGCTAAGCCTGCGGTGCCGCGGCCCCGCTCATTTACCCGATGCAGCAAATGCACGCGTGGATTTCGTTCGCTCAGGCGTTCCACAATCTGCCACGTCCCGTCCGGCGAGTGGTCATCAATGACAAGCACTTCAAACTCCTCGCCAAGGGCGAGAAGCTCTTCAATGAGTGGTTCAATGTTCTGCGCCTCATTGTAAGTGGGTAGAGTGACGATGATCTTCATAGCACAGACCGACTGAATCGTCCCTTCACGTTTTGCGTATCGTAGCTTCCTGATTTACTCGCCCACGTACGACCTTCTGCAGGCCAGCGGCCGCACTCAGGCACTCCCCTGAATGCGTTTGACGCAGCGCGCCAAAATCTCCGCGCCCCGGACAACGTCATGCTCCGTATGGTATTTATTGAAGGCGATCCGCACCGCTCCGCGCCGGAGCGCTTCAGGGACTCCCATCGCCTTCAATACACGCGAATCCGCCACCACACCAGAATGACATGCCGATGTGCTGGAAATCATTAGCCCTTCGAGATCGCAGCCAATGAGCAAATCTTCTTTATTGGGGATTCTTTCGAAGGCGAGGTTGAAGATGCCCGGCATCCGCCGCTCGTAGTCGGATGGGCCGTTCAAATGAAAGTCCACGCCTTCGTTCTGCAACGCGTCAAAGAACAGGCGCTCAAACCGGCGGAAACGTTCAAGAAGTTCACTATGCGGAGGCGCCAGCTGCACCGCGCGGGCAAGCGCTGCGGCTGCCGGCACATTTTCCGTGCCTGCACGACGATAGAATTCTTGGGCGCCGCCGACGATGAGCGGCTCCACCGGTGTGCCTTCGCGAACGTATACAAAGCCAATCCCCTTGGGCGCGTAGACCTTGTGTCCTGAAACTGTCAGAAAATCGACGGGAAGGGTGCGTACGTCGAACAGAAACTTGGTGTAGCTTTGCACGATATCCAGGTGCAGGAGCAAGCGGGGGAACGCGAGCCGAAGCGCGCTCAGCGTATGGAGGTCCTGCAACACCCCCGTTTCGTTGTTGCAATGGATGACGGTGAGAAGTCGCGTATCCTCGCGGATAGCAGCGCGCAGCTCGTCTATCCGGAGTCGTCCGAAGCTGTCCACGCCAACGAAGGTGACCTCAACTTGCCCGGGACGGCGTTGGGCTTCATATTCGAGTCGTTTGTAGATGCTGGGGTGCTCAATTTGACTCGTGACGATGTGCACTCGCCCGTAAGGTGCAAAATGCTCGACGACCGAACGGATCACGAAATTGTTGGCTTCGGTGCCGCTCGAGGTCAGGATAATTTCGCGGGAGGATGCGTGAAGCGACTGGGCCAGCGTGTCCCGTGCCTGCTGCAACACTTCGGCAGCACAGCGGCCGGCCGAGTGAATGCTGGACGGATTGCCAAAGCATTCGGTAGCCACGCGGGCAAGCTCCGCAGCAGCCATTGGGTCCACCGGCGTTGTGGCGCAATTATCAAAGTAGATCATGCTCGCTCCCAACAATCCTCCATCAAGGCTGCGCATTCACGGGTTGGAGCGCAAGAAAACTTCGCGTTCAAGCACGTGTTACCCAAGTCTGGATCCATAATGCGAAACGGGGGAATAGGCGAATCTGATTTGAGTGCGGGCTCAGGGGCTGAGTGAATCCCCTTCGGCTCGATTCATGAGAGCCAAGAGGCGTGATGCGCCCACGCGGTTAGCGGACCACCCACACCTCTGTCCAAGGAACCTCGGTGGTGCCAGTAGCACTTTCGACGAGAATGGGCACCGTACTGTGATGTTCTGCGCGAAGACGACGCAACCATGCAAGGAGATCCCGGCCCCGTTCTTGTGCTGCCGAGATTGTCGGTACGGTCGTGACAATTGCAAAGTGGCGTGGGGCCGTTGTCGGCAGATCTGCGTCCACGGTGTAATATTGAAGGTTCTGCACCTCGTGGGTGAGAAAGCGAAAAGTCAGGTGGTGACCCAAATCTGCGGGGACGTACACGGAGTTCACTTGAGGCGCGATTCCGCGCACCTGAAGAGCGGGTTTGTAGAAGGTGTCGTATAGAAATTCGCGTCGCATTTCCGGCGATTGAGCAAACCGCCGGAAGTAGCTATCGAGCTGGAGAACGAGGAAAAGCACCACTAAACTCGAGATTAGGAGTACCCGCACCGGTTGTCGCAGCCAGTGGACTGCCAGCTCGTAGAGCGTGCGTAATCCCAGCACGTAAATCACGACGACGGCGGGGATCATCCCCTGCATGCGCAAGATGTTCGGCGCACCGAAGGAAAAGACGCTCGCTAAGCTGAACACCACCACCCACCATGGGAGCAGAAAAGCGAATTCGTTGCGCCCCGCCTGCCATAAGCACCACACAAAACCGAAGTAGAACACGATGCCACTTGCCCAATCAAACACGGGCTCGTGAGGAAGGTTGTGGCGTGCTACGTGATCGCCCCGGATCGTCCACATTTTCACGATCGCCCAAGCGTTGCTCGCAAGGTCACGTACCACCTCGCCAGGCGTTTTCGGCAGAACTTCCGTTTTGATGCTCCCGTCCGGTTGGCGAATTTCAACGTTCTTGCGAAACATCGAGACCTCATCCATGCGGCCCGTGAAATGCATCGGGTTGCGGAGATAATCCCAGCCAAGAGGCGCAAAAACGATTAGACACGTGAAAACAATTGTGGCGAGGCCACGCCAATCGTGTCGCCAACGGATTTCCCCGCGCCACCACAGCCACGCGACCCACCCCAGCCAAAGGAGTGGCACCAAGCGGAATGAGAGATAGGTGTAGAGCCCGGCCCCCATGCTGGCTCCGCATAGAACGGCATCGCTGAGCCGCCGCTTCTCGCGCCAACGCAAGAAAAATATCACCACAAGTAAGACGAAAACAGGAGGCAGGATCGCGCGAAAGACGGTGCGACTGAAATGCAGTGGCCAACGAAATACGGCGGTGACCAAACACGCGAGCAGAGCCCAACGTTCACCCACCACGCGCTTGGCAAACGGATACATCAAGGCAACCAAGGCGGTTCCCCACACCGCGCTGTGGAGGCGCGCCACAAACACTGTGCTGCCAAACAGTTTGAAGAATGCTGCAAGCGAGTAGATGAAGAGCGGCTCGGCGGGGTGCCCATCCAAGACGAAGAAAATCGGCCAATGATTGCGCCCAATGCTGAGGGCGTTGAGCGAGTAAAAGGCTTCATCGTACCAAAACCCCAGTGGCACCCGGTCAAGACTCAATACGCGCAGCAGCGCCGCGAACACAACAATTGCCCAATAGCAAGTTGTGCGGATCTTTGGATTGCCGAGTGTGAATTGGAAGTTCATCGACACGCTCTTGGCCGACTCCTTACCGCCGTTTGCTTTGCGCAGGCAGGTGGGTAATTCACCATGTTCCAAGTCCGAGAATTAATCGTGGCTGGACGCAACTGCAAGTAGGCGGAATGGCCCTCCGCTCTCTTGCCGCTGGATAGTTCTTCCGCTTGGCTAACTGCTTGGAGCGCTCCGCGCCACTTGGGCCAATGGACTGGCGCTTGGGGCGCTGTGTTCTGCCCTGCGGCACCCCTTGTTTTGTCGAGCAGATGCGGGCAGAGGGTGATCATGCGTGCGGGGCGTCGGTTTCCAACCGATTGGCGGGGGAATGGCTTTGCGAGGGCAAACCGGCCGGCACGGCGGCAAGACGACGCACGAGCACGCTGAGCTCTCGCGCATCGTTTGATTGCGGATCGAACGACCGCGGGCACCACGTCCGACTTGCGCTCAGCGTCAGGGTCACGATCTTCCCCCTTACGCTGGGCGGTAGTTCCCAGACCTTACGTTTCACGCTTGGATCGGCGAAGACGATTTTGCCAATCTCCGTCCCATCTGCCAACAGCCTGAGTTCAATGGGCCGATGAGCGACATCGGGACAATACGTTTCTGCTTCGAGCTCGATGGCCTCGGCGTTGCGCGTGGAAAGGAAGGCAAGTCCCTCCTCGCCCAGCCAACGATACGCTCCTTGACTATCGCGCTGAGGAGCGTGCCACGCACCCGCAAAGAATCGTTCACCGGTTTCGGAAAAATCCAGACTCGTCGGCGCATCATGATAGAGACGCGATGCAATATCGTCGGAATGTCCCAAGCTGCCATCCACCGGTCGGATTGCCACAGCCACGGGAAAGTTGACCGCACCAACAAACTCGGGAGTGCCAATAACCTCAAATGTGCGTACGTCCACTCGATAGTCGAAGAAATGTCCGTCAGCCGTGTGGACAGCGAACGAAGCGGTGTAACTTCCTGCCCCCAGCGCAAGAGTTGTATCGAAGGCCACGTCCCAGACCGTCCCCGCTTGTGCCACCCCTGTTTCCATGGCGCGCAGATGGGTGTTGGTTCCGAACATCTCCATGCCGTAGCGGTTTTTCAGCATGATCCCAAAGACAGGATTCGTAATCGTGCGGTGAAAGCGCACCAGCATCCGAAAGCGGGCGGGGGAGCCAGTGACGAACCGCTCGGCCGGACGACCATTAGCATCCTCGATGAGGCAATCCGTGATGACCGCTTCGAACGACCCAAAGCGCTTCTCCTCGTGCGCGGCTGAACGTTCCGTGGCGCCCACGCTGTGGAAGCGGACAAGGTTGCGATCGTGGGGAGACGCGGTGAGCCGTTCCGCCACTTTCACAAGATAGAGATCCACCACATCCGCGGGTGGCCCATCCGCAACCAACCTTCCATGTTCGAGAAGAATCGTGCGATCACAGACTTGCGTGAGCGCGTTTGTGTCGTGCGTAACAAAAACGATCGTGCAGCCACGCTCGCGAAGCTCGCGAATTCGTGCCAAGCAGCGGTGCGCAAAAATTGCGTCGCCCACGGCAAGCGCTTCATCCACAAGGAGAACGTCGGGATCTGCGCTGATGGCGACCGCGAATGCCAAGCGTACGAACATCCCAGAGGAGTACGTCTTTACCGGCAAATCGAGATAGGTGCCCAATTCAGTAAAATCTTCGACAAACTGCATGATTCTGGGCAGATCCTCAGCCGGATAACCTAAGATCGCGGCGTTCAATCGTACGTTGTCGCGACCGGTAAAATCCGGATGAAACCCCGCGCCGAGTTCAATGATGGAGGCAACTTTGCCGCGGACCTGCACCTCGCCGGCGGTCGGAGCCACGATCCCGGCAAGAATTTTTAACAGGGTGCTCTTCCCGGCCCCGTTCGCCCCGAGCACTCCAAGGACAGAGCCGCGCGCCACACTCAGCGAGACGTTGTCGAGAGCGACAAACTCTCGGGCCCGAGCGCGTCCCCCCGCAATGGCCCGCAGCCGCTGCCACGGGCTCGGGTAGATACGATAGCACTTGGTCACATGCTCGACGACAATCGCCGTGTCCACTCGTCACGCCTCATCCACAAGTTGACTTCGTGAGCGCTCGAAAACCGTGCGGCCGACATAGTACAGTAAAATCGCAAGACACCCAAGGTAAAGCACGCTCTCGGTTGCGGGTGGGCGCCCCGCAACGATTACGTCCCGATACGCCTCGACAAGCCGAGCCACGGGGTTGAGCGCAAACCACCATCCTAACCACGAGAATTGATTCGTCAGGGCTGTAGCGGGGTAGACGATCGGTGTCGCCCAAAAAAGCACTTGAAGCAAGGCTACTACCACTTGGGCCGTGTCGCGCAGGAAAACATTCATCACGGCAAGCAAATAGGCTGGCCCAAGTGCCAACCCACACTGCAAAAGGACGAGTAGCGGCAGCCAAAAGAGTCCTTTCGCCGCGATCGCGCCACTTGCCAGAGCGAATAGAATGAAAACGGAGAGCACGACAGCAAAGGGCAAAATTCCCACTCCCACGCTCACCAGCGGCAGAATCCCACTCGGAAACACAACTTTTCGAATTAGCGCGCTATGGCTCGTCACGGAGTGACAGGCGGAGACGAGCGATTCGTAGAGCCAATTCCACGCAAAAAGGGCCGGGCACAGGAACACGGCATAATTCGCTGTCGTGTCGCGGATAGGTAGGCGGCTTCCACTTGGCATGAGCGCGGAGAATACCAAGATATAGAGGCCCAGCAAAATCAGCGGGTGAATGATCGCCCAAAAGAAACCCAGTGCCGAGCCAACGTAGCGCGCGCGGACCTCATGCTTGAGAAACATCCACAAGAGCCTGCGGTGGCGTACGATTTCTATCTCAAGTGGTTGGAACGGTTCTGTCATTGTGGTTGCTCGAGCTGCCTGCATGCTAAACACGACTTCACACTGAGAGGGCGCAAGACAAAATCAACACTGAGCACCACCAAACTCCTCCCGTGGCCCTGTGCTACTCGAGGAGTTGCGGGACTGCATCGAGTGCGCGCCGCACCACATCCCACAGTTTCTTGTTTTCCAAGGTGGTATGCGAGAACACCATCACGCCACCAGTTCGCTGAATGCACAAGCGCACGGCTGCTTCCACATCTTCGGGGGTCGCATGGATTGGTGGGTAAATGCCTGGCGCCAATTGTACCCGGCCTCCCGTCACGCGTCGGACAAGTTCCAGCCCGCTCTCCACCGTTGGTTTCTCTCCCGCCGGGCCAAGCACCTTTCGATAATAGAGACCGGGCGAAAGATAGTCCAGAAGGTGGGCATACGCGGTGCGACGGTAATCCGCTGGCAGTGTGGGAAAGTTGCGTTGCGGATCAAAATCGGGAATGGCCCAATTCGCACCCACTTCCCAGTACGACTCATACCAACCGCCAACGTAATCCCCAAAGCAACGGTTTGGATATTTACGAACGGTGGCATTGGCCTGCTCCATGAAGTTTTGGATGACTCGAGCGCGCCACGTCAGCCACTGGGCAAAGAGGGGCCCCTCGCGCCGCGGCGTGCCCGTGAGAGGGTCCGCCGGATCATAGATTTCCTCCGGTTTTACGCTCTTTCGCTCAAGCGACTTTGCAAACTCAGCAAGCGACTCGTCGCTAAAATCTGCTTTGAAGTTATCGAAACGTCCGCGGTCGAGCACCACCCCCTCTACCGGATACTGCTTCAGGATTTCCTCGATGACAGCGAGGTTGCGTTTCTGAACGTCGGCACGTGCGGGGTTGGTATAAACGAGCATCCCAGCCGGATAATCTGCCGAGGGCACGCGTAGTGCCACACTTTCGAGCGTCGCGGTGGTGGAAAGCGGAACCGCGCACAGGAGTGCTCCGGCCAAGGGATCTTCCGCGAGTACCACATATCCGTCCGTTGGGATGGCGATCCCATGCGTTGAGACCTGATCGTCGGCAAGGACCGAAGTCACCCGGCCTTGCGTGACGACGCACACGCTTGCCGGGAGGCGGGGCAAGAGCACCGCGGAGGTGAGCTGTTCACCAGTGCGAGGTGTATACACGCTAATCCCCGATGAGCCGCGCGAGTTCACAGCAAGTGTTCGAGTGGTAAGGCCGGTGGAGAAACTGAGTTGGGCCCAACGATCATAAAGTACCGTCTGCCACTCCGGGTGCTCATAGATAGGTCCAACCCGCTGGGAAGGAAGCAGTCCTTTCCCTCCCTCGGAGAAAAGGTTAATCCCAGCGTGGACGTGAAGCCCTCGCGCGAGTGCCTCCTCAACCACCGCGGCCAAAAAATCAAAATCTTTCGGATAGGGGGCTCCGCCCACGGAACTTGCTCGTGGCAAGATCGAGCTTCGGTAGAAACCAAATCCCATGTAATTCTTGACGTCTGGTACCACCACATTGAAGCCAGCGTCCCGGGCCTTCTCAAGAAACAGGGCTACTTTTTGCCGCGAGTCGAGGAGTGCAGTCGACGACTCATTGTCCAGCCACAGAATCTTCAAAGGATATGGGTGGCAACGGGTTTTGTGAATGCTCTCGGCCGTGCGGCCTCGCGAAGTGCTATCCCGTCGCGTCCGGGCACCGAAGCCCAATAGTGGCTCCCAAAACAGAGCCACCAGTAGCAGGCAGATCACGAGCGTGGTCTTTGGAAGCGTTTGGCTAAGATGCCCGGTTGCGAACTTTGCTCCCCCAGCACACCCAGAGAACATCGTGATTCTCCTTTCTGGCGTTCACAACTCTTCTGCTCACAGCCCCGACGTCGTTTGGCTGTCGCGAGCTTGAGCGGCAGCCTCCCCAAACGGTGGTTGGCCCGCCTGAATGCGCTTCAGAGCATCGCGAACGGTTTTACGCAATGCAAAATCGAGAGTGCGGGCAGCAAGATAGCGTTCGAGGTATTGCGCACAACGTTGAGAATCTCCATAAAAGCGCCAGCAGAGCACGGCAGCTTCGTAAAGTGCAGATTGAGCTTTGTCATCTGTCGGGTGGCGGCGGGCAAGGTCTTCAAACGCAGCGAGGGCTTCCTGAATTTTTCCCGCATGAGCGTACGCGACGGCGATGTTGAATCCTGCTGAAATTGCGGTTGGGGACCCGGCGAACCGCGTAGCAGCCTCGCGGTAGGCTTCGATTGCGCGCGGAATATCGCCGCGGCTAAACCACACTTGCCCACGCAACAAATAGCTTTCTTCCAAAAGATTGCTTGTCGCGAACTCCTTTTGGAACTGGCTGATGAGTTCACCCGCCTTCTCAAACTCTCGGAGTTGGATGAAGAGCTTCGAAGTGCTAAGAAGGAACTCCGGTTTACCGGGGATGCTGTGGGTGCGCAATCCATAGAGATAATTCACCAATTCGTGCGTGCGGTTCGTCTCAAGCGCGGTGCGGTAAAGAGCCGCGAGGATTGCTGGCTGATTGTAGGGTCTGCTGTTGTAGCCTTCTTCGAGAATTTTCTTATAGATGATCTCGGCCTCGGTGCGTTGACCTGCGGCACGAAGTGCCTCCGCATATTTCATCCAAACCGCGAAATTGGTTGGATCCGCTCGCAGCGACCTCTCATAGAAGTGCAGCGCCTCAGGAATGAACCCGTTTTCGTCAAGGATAGAAGCTGCGATAGCGAGTGTTTTAGGTGAGTCAGGATCCCGTTGCGCGACTTCCGCGGCGACTTTCTTTGCTGCCTCCACCTCCCCTCGCATCTGATAGATTCGCATCAAGGCGGCATAATTCTCGGCCACCATCGGCTGGAGCGCAATCAGGCGCTTATAGAGGTCGATCGCAAGATCCGAATACGAGGCGTCAAGGACACGAATGGCGGCTGAGGTCGTGCGATCGCGAGTGGCTTCGATTTTCAACGGCAGAGTAGCATATTCGATCGAAAGATGCGCCACAAAACGCAAGAGCTCGGTGTCATCCCCGACATGCTCCACGTAACGCGAGTAATACTGCATTTCTGATTTGTGGTCGCCTTCGCGCCCGACGAGTCGAGCATAGAGCCAGAGTAAGGGCCACTGGCCTTGTTCTTGGATGAGTGAGGATAGACGTGTTTTGAGTTCCTCAGCCACGGGAGAACCCTGCACAGCTTGCAGGACGATATCCGCCAACCGCTGGAGTTCTACGAAGGTGGTCGAGCGGGTAAGATCGAGCCAAAGTTCGATGAGGCGCGGCGTATTGCCAAGTTTGACGAGCGCGGCGACAGCTGCCTCGGCTGCCCGCAAGCGGTCATCGCGCGAAAGTTTCTCCCATCTCAGTGGCGTAAGCGTAGCCAGACACTCTTTGGCCTGACCGGCAGCAATTTGTTCTTGGGCCAGCAGGAGACGGATTGCCACATCGTTGGGTTGTTCAGCTAAAAGGATGCTCAGAATCGGAATTGCTTCGGAATGGCGACCGGCTGCAGCCAGAGCCTTGGCGCGCTCGAAAGCGATCACCGGCGTCGTGCGGGTCCGTTCCTGAAGCAACAATTCCAGAGCCCGTGGCTCGTCGCCTTCCTGAGCGTACATAAGGGCCAGAAGCCAAACTTCCACGTCGGACGCTGTTTTGTCTGCCACACGTTTCGCGAGCCAATCCTGCAAGTCAAAGAACGTCCGCTGCTCCACCGTCGTGCGAATCAAGGTGTCCGCCAGTCCGCGCGCCACGCGGTAACGTGCCTCGTTGACCATTGCGGCGAGGATCATTTTGCCCAATGCGTCCGGCTTATTGCCGGGCAACTGGAGAAACTCCAAAAAAAGGGCCTGCATTTCCCACGGCCCATAATCCTCATCCACGGCGCGCAAAAGCATCTCGCGGGCCTTGTCCGCCAAACCAAGCTGGCGATAAGTCCGTGCGCCGAGTAGCGTCAGTGGGAATTCCACGACCTTGCGCTGGCTCGCACGCTCGATGAATAGGCGCGTGCGCTGCAGGTCCCCGCTCATAGCATAAATGCGGGCCAGCGTGACCCAGTAGTCCGGGTCCTTCACATTGTTCTTTTCGTATTCCTCGACAAGTTTCCGGAGTTTTTCGACCTTGCCAGTCCGTTCGTAATAATGGGCGAGCTGCACGTAATAGCGTCCGGGGAGCGCAGCAATCCGCATGGCTTGACGGAAGAACCGCTCGATGTCCTGCTCCATGTGGGTTGGGCTTCCGCCGGCAAGCACTAAGGCGGTGCGAATCGCCGCGTCGTAGGCAAACTCACTTGTGGGATTCTCCCGCACCAGCTCGCACGCCAGCAAAAACGCTTCCGCGTACTGATTCTGTTTCTCGAAATGGACGAGCTGACGAACGGTGGCCTCTGTCGAGCTCTTATCCACTTTTACGGGAAGACGGATGCCCGCTTTTTCCGCGATGAGTGCCTCTGTCGAAGTAGTGACTTCGACCTTCCCGATCTCACCCGCAACAGTGCGGGTGGTACGCAGCTCGAAGGCGGTGACCAAGCCAAGCGCGGCGGAGGATTCACCCTCAACCAGCGAGACAAGAGGCAAAGTTGTCGCTCGCTCTTGGAGGACGACGGGGAAAAAGTCCGCAGTCGCGCGAAGGGTCGCAGTGGTGGCTGGCATGAGTGTGCGGGTGGTGGTCGTTTGGGCCAAAGCACAAACGCTCGTAAGGATAAGTGCACAGAGTAAAAGGCCCCACTGGCGTTTGCTTGCGCCTACCTGTTGCGCTCTACGCATCACCCATTTGCGCTCGTTCATTACTATTCTGCCTAACCCTCTGATTGGGACGGAGCAAGCGGCTTTTGCGGTTCGCGCAGCCGTTGCCGCATTTCCTTTACGTTGGCTCGATTTTGGAGCTCCGGTCTCGATGACTTTCTACCGCTCGTGTTGGTTGATTCCATGGGGCGATTCAGCCCGAAGACTTTTGGGCGCTTGCGAGCTCCCGCATGACATCTTCGACGGGTTTCCAGAACTCGGGCGAAGAAAACTCGTGGATGATTGCCGCCTGTGCTTTCTGCGCGCGAGCGCGTGCGGCCTCCAGATCCGAGAGCACCTCGAGCAGAGCCTGAGCCAGCGCTTGAGGGTTTTCCGGCGGCACAACCCAACCCCACTCGCCGTCGCGCAACATCCGACGACAATCGCCCACGTCGGTCGCCACTACGGGCACGCCTGCGGCCAAGGCTTCGTTGATGATATTGGGCTGGGCTTCATTGCGCGACGGCGAAACAAAAATGTCCGTCCTCGCCAGAATCGCCTCCATGTCCTTACGCAAACCGGCAAAAACCACGCGCTCGCCAATCCCCAGCTCGCATGCGCGCGTGCGCATCTGTTCGTAGTAGTCCTCCAAACCTGCCGGCGGGGCACCCACAAGAAGGAATCGCAACGGCAGATCCGTGCTCTTGCCAACGATTGCGGCTGCCTCCAGAAACAAGTCAGGCGCTTTGCGTGGAAACACGCCGTTTGAGGTGATGACGATGTCCTTCGGAGCAATCCCGAGCTCGGTTGCTACCTCGGGACTCATGGTTGCCGTGCGGAATCGCTCGACTTCTACATAGTTCCGTACGACCAGCCGACGCGCCACCCGCGGCGCCTGAAATAGTTCCATGCTCGCGTGTGACGCGTAAAAAATGGCATCGCTCAGGCGTTCAATGAGCCACATCTTGAATCGTGTCGCCCGATCGGGTCGTTCTAAGAGTTCCCGGACATGCCAAATAAGTGATTTGCGAGCAAGGCGAGCGGCCATTCCCGCGAAAATCGAGGCCGTCGAGTTCACTAAGACCACGTTGATTTGCCATTTTTTGAGAAATCGAGCCAACCGAAGGACGTAGCGTAAGCGTTGAGCCACGAGCTTGAGTATCTTTGCGAAGCTCACTTCGCGCATGCTCACTTCTGGGTTGGGGATAATTTCGACGGCGACGCCTTCGGTGCGAGCAAGGTCCCAAAGCGGTCCGGCAGAGGGAACAACCAACACCACCGAAAATTGGTCGGGGTTGAGGCCTTTAGCCATTCGGATGAGGGCCCGCCCCGAGCCCGAAATCTCAGCCAAATGCGCAATGAGAGCGACGCGTATCATGACGACCCCGCAGGCTCAGGAGGGGTGGTTCCTGGCACAGCCTCCTTGTCGGTGCGCGGCCAAAGCAATCGTTCATCCAGTAACAAGGCCACCGCATACAGTAGCCAAACTCGTACGTAGAGGAAGGTGTCGTCGGTCAGCGTGGACAACAGGAGATGGTTGAGGCCCGCAATCACCAAAGCAGCAAGATTCCATGCGAAAGAGTCATCGCATTCCCGTGCGCGACGACGGATTCTAAATGCTTGCCGGAAAATGACCACAATAAGCGCCGCAAACAAGCCGAACCCAACAATTCCCCCTTCACAGAGGATTTGCATGTAGCCTTGATCGGTATAGCGCGGACGCGATGCTTCAATGTACTGAGCAAAGAATGTCCGGTAATCGGATGGGATGTAATTGCGCCAAACCGCCGAGTATGACCCCAGCCCTACGCCAAAGATTGGATGGGCTTTGAACACTTCGCGGCTAATGATCGCGTTGTCCCTCCGTTCCATAAGCGAATAGTCGCGACGATAGTCCGCTACCCCCACAAACCGTTTGATAGCCACCGGCATGACCAGTGCAGCAGCGACAATGACAAGAACCCCTAACACTGCGAGAACGCGACGCCGGTTCGGATATCGGAAAAGGCGTGCGCACACAATCGTCTGGATGAAAACGAGCGCAATGATCGTTCTACTGAGTGATAACAAGGCGACGAACAGAATCGTGCAGGCCATGAGAAGTGCGATCCCTCGCCACATCCGCGACCGAACCTCGGCGAACAGAAAAAAGGCGAAGGGAAAGGCAAACAGGAGATTCCATCCATAGACCACAGCGGTCGAGGCTGCTCCTCTTACTCGCACGGCATCTGTGATTTTCCCAGCGAGTGCAAAGAAAGTGCCCTTTTGAATGGCCTCTACGATACCCGCAAGGGCAGCCACAAACGACAAAGTCGTGATGATCCACGCATAAGCGAGGATAGCTCGCTCGCTCTTCATCGCGGCCGCAAGCGCCACTGCATACAGACAATAGATCACCACATAGCGGCCTTGGATGAGGCCATTTTCCATGCTCTCGCCCGTAACCGCATTGATGAGAAAATAAGCGCTCATCAGCAGAAGCCACGGCAAAACTTTGGACTGAAGCCGCATCATCTGGCCACGCGCCCAATACGCCGTGGCGCTCAGCAGAAAAAGAGGCCCAATGATCTGGTTGAGGCTCATCGGCAGCCCCGGCAAGCGTGTGTCCGCAAAAAAGAGCAAGCCAAAGTACACGGTAAAAGGCACAAACGGATGAAGCGCAGAGATCAAAGCCACGACCGCGACCCCTGCGAGAGCTACGATCCCCAACATCCCGGCGTAGCGAGCTGCAACATAAGCCAGAAACGCAAAGCCAACACTCGCAGCCGTAGCCACGGCCACAGACAAAAGCATCCGCTGCGAGTTGGCGCTACCGACAATCATCTTTACTTGCGCTCGCCGTTCCTTTTGGCATAGGAGATAGTTCGGCTCCAGAGCTTAAGCAAGTCGTTTACTGATCGAGAAACAGTGGGCGGTGCAACAATGAAAACACAAGTGGCCCTTTTCGGATTAGCTTTAGGATTTGTCTGCTCCGTGGGATGGGCAGACATTCTAAAACTCACCGACGGACGAACCCAAGAAGGTATCATCATCAAAGATATCCCGGGGGATGCGACCATCACAATTCGAACCGCCTCGGGGGATATCGCCATCCCTCGGGACAAGATTGCGTCACTTCAGCGGGAATCTGCGGCGGAAAGCTATGCCCACATTGGCCGACAGTATTTCGAGAAGAATGAACTTCAGAAGGCTTATGAAGCCTACCAAAAAGCTCGGGAGCTTGATCCAAATAACACCACTGTGACCGAGGCCCTACAACAGGTGGAAGCTGCGCTGGAAGCAAAAGCAAGCGCTCGGCAACGCGAGGCTCTTGCCCGCGTGGACGAGGCAATTTCCCGCGCCCGCCAGCTCGCCGCGGAAAAGAAATTCGACGAAGCAGCAAAACTCCTCAAATCCGTGGACCCCGGAGAAAACTCGCCAAAAACGGGCCCCTATCGTCGTGCCTACGCGGAGGTGTACCTGCTGTGGGGCATGGACCGCTTGGATCGGCAGGATTTCGGAGGAGCGCAAGAAAAGTTCCAGATTGCACTCAAACTGGACCCCCGTAACGAAAAGATCCGCCAGCAACTCGTGCGGGTTTGGGAAGGGGATCCTGCAAAACTCAATGAAGTTATTAATTTCTACAAGAACAGCACCCTACCTGAGGATCAGTTGAAGGTGGCGGATGCACTCTTCAAGCTCAAGCGCTACGACGAAGCTTTGCCGATCTACCTAAAGTATGCGCAGGAGCCGCGGTATGCCAGCGAGACAATTCGTCAGCGCATCTATGTGATTCTCGATCAACTCCATCGGCAGTACGCTGAGAAGGGCGATTACGCAAAAGCCATTGAGGCCTACAAGCTCTTCATGGAGTACTCCCCAAACGAGCCCCCAACTCCTCTTGCAAAGTATGAGTACATGATGCGGCGCTCGAAGATTGATCCGAATAATGCCAAAGAGCGTGCGGAACTCGCCGCATTTGCGGAGCAAGTGGGGCTGGCCGAGACCGCGCGCGAAGAGTACCTGAACGTGCTACGCATGGACCCCTCGAACAAAGTGGCGACCGAAGGGCTTCGGCGATTTGCGGAAGCGGATCTGCAGGACGTCCGGGATTTCCTCAACGAGCAGCAATTCATGCTCGCGCAGTCCAAGGCTGAAGACGTGAAACGCAACTACGCCTACTTCCCTGACATCGTGAAGCAAGCGGACGAGCTAATTGCGAAGGCGCAGGTTGAGCAGAAGAAGGTTCAGGAGAATGTCCAGAAACAGGCGGTGGCACTGGCTCTGCGGGGTGACGATTACTACAACCAAGCGTTGGCCTATATCTCCACCTACATGAGCACGAACGTAGATCGCAATGTGCGCGTGTTTTCTCCGAAGGTGGAGGCCGCAAAGTACTTGCAGCGTGCCATCTACGCGTGGCAATCGGCTCTCAAGCTGGATCCATCGCTCGGCGCCCCTACAAGTTACGATCTTTACAACAAGATTGCGGATGCGACCGCAAAGTACGCGGTGCTGACGAATCCGTATCCGCCGCGCCGAGTGGTGTTCCCCGGCACGGGCACGGTGAGAAAAGAGTAGGTCGCTCCCCTTGCGTAGCCGATGACTTCGATTCAGCTCCGCCGCGCAACCACATAAGCTGTAAGGTCACGGAGCATCGAAATGGCAGGATTTGAGGGCAGGTCAGCAAGTTGCTCGCGTGCGCTCTCCGCGTAGCGGCGCGCTTGTTCAAGCGCAAACTCAATGCCACGGTATTTGCGAATGTAATTGAGGATCGTCTCCGGATCGCGCCCATTTCGCCAGCAGTGGACAAGATCCTCGCGATCGCTTGGCTCCGCGACTTCCCATGTGTAGATGAGGGGGAGCGTTTGCTTGCCATTGCGAATGTCCGCCCAAGCTGGCTTACCGATTTCTGAATCAGCCGCCACCATATCCAATGTGTCGTCGGTGATTTGGAACGCGATACCAAAGTTCAGACCGTAGCTGGCCATAAGCATCGCTTCTTGATCGGGTGCTTGTGCCAGCAACGTTCCGAGTGCCGTACATGCCGAAAACAAATAGGCGGTTTTTCCGCGTACAATGCGCAGATAGTCCTCGCGGGTGAGCATCTCCTCCCGCCTCTCGATCTGGAACATTTCCCCTTCGCACATACGCGCCGTGACTTGGCAAATCAGGCTGAGCACGCGTGGGCTCATGGAAGTGTTCAGGGCGAAGTTGAAGGCGTGAGAGAACAAGTAGTCGGCTATGAGGATGGCGACGTCATCTCCCCAGCGCGCATTCACGGTAGGCTTGCCGCGCCGCAGCGGCGCTTTATCGATGACGTCGTCGTGGAGCAAAGTCGCACTGTGCACCAACTCCAGTGCTGCCGCAACTTTTGTGTGGTCCTCCCCTTTGTAGCCAAACGCGCGACTTGCCAATATGGCGAGGATCGGCCGCAGCCGTTTGCCCTGCGTCGAGCGAACATATTGTCCGACTTCCCGTACAAGAGCAGTATCGCTCTCGAGGATCGAGTTGATGTGCTCGTCCACTTTTCGCAAATCGTCGGCCAAGTACTCGCTAATCTGAAAGATGAGATTGCTTTTATCTGTCTCACTCATAACGACTCATGCACTTCCCACGTTCAGCTATAAGCGAAAACGCGAGGGATTCAAGCTTGATTTGCTGAGCATGTGTTGTGGCAAGCAGGACAAATAGGAAATGACGAAAAACGTCGCCGCTGTGAATTCGATCCAAGCCGAAAACGGTTCACGCCTGCTGTTCGATCGCGAGTCCCTGAATCGCCACATCGTGCGCCTTGCGGCACCAGCCGTAGGAGAAAACCTCCTCCACACCACCTTGCTCATCGTGGACACTCTCATGGTTGGGTACTACGGCAGCTTGCCAGTGGCTGCCTCGGCCGCCGCCGGTACCATCCTGTGGCGTGCACACATGACCTTTGGGTGCATCGAACGTGGCACGACTGCGCTTGTGGCGCGGGCATGCGGCGCGGGCGACTTGCGGGCTGCGGCACGCGCTTTCGCACAGTCGGCTTTGCTGGCGACGGTTCTGGGTCTTGTGCTGACCGGGGCTGGTGTGGTGCTTGCTCCTTACCTGTTGCTGGGCCTCCAATGCAGCCCCGAAGTGGTTGCCGAGGGGACGCCTTACCTTCGCGTCATTTTCTTGGCCAGTGTGCCCCGACTTGTCTACTTTGTGGGCGCGGCGACTTTGCGAGCGGCCGGCGACACACGATCCCCCATGTGGATCACTTTTGGCATGAACATTTCAAATATGGTCTTCAACTATGTGCTGATCTTCGGCAAATGCGGATTTCCGGAATTGAAACTCCTCGGTTCAGGAATTTCGACAGCTCTCTCCATCCTGTTGGCGTGCGGAGCAGTGTTGTGGCTATTGAGGGCAGGCCGTTTTGGCGTCCGGCCACGTCTGCGCGACTTCGCGCCAGATTTCGCGATTGTGCGCAAAATTGTGCGGCTCGCCGCACCCTCCCTTCTCGAGGAAATCACGATCAGCGTCGGTTTCCTCACCTTTTTCAGTTTTGTCGCCCGCCTGGGGACCCAGCCGTTGGCCGCTCATGCTTTGGCCACACGGCTTGAATCCCTCTCGTTCATGGCTGGTTTCGGGTTTGCAGTCGCTGCTTCCACGCTCGTAGGCCAATCCCTTGGAATGTGCGATGTCCGGCTTGCGCGCTTATCGTTTCGTCGGACGATTGCCCTAACTATCGCGGTGATGTCGTGTGTTGCGGTTGCGCTCGTGATGTGGGGGCGCCCTCTGCTGAGTTATTTTTGTCGAGAAGCCGAGGTCTTAGAACTTGCCTACGCGATTCTTGTTTTATCCGCGATTGAGCAGCCGCTGCTGGGGATCGCGATGACGTTGAGCGGGGGGTTACGGGGAGCAGGGGACACCGTCTCGCCCATGATCACCTCTGTCGTGGGGAATCTTTTCATTCGGATCTTCGTCGTTTACTGGCTCACGTTTCCCCTCGGCTTGGGGATATTTGGTGTTGTCCTCGGAACAATCGTTGATTGGGTCGTGCGATGCGTCCTTCTCGCGCATTTTTATTGGCGTGGGAAGTGGAAACAGGTTGAGTTGTAACGTTCCCAAACAAGCCGGCGAAAAGCTTAGGCAACATCCAGCACAGCAGCGAGGTTTGGTAAAGTGGGTTTTCTTCACGTCTACACTGGCGAGGGCAAAGGCAAAACTACCAGCGCCGTTGGTTTAGCCATCCGTGCCGCGGGCGCGGGCGAGCGTGTCGCTTTCTTACAGTTCGACAAAGGGTTTGAGGGACGCAACGAGCACTATCACGAGCGCGCTATCTTGCGCACGATCCCCAACATTGACCTCTTCTTCTTTGGTCAGGAGCGCATGATGCCTGACGGTCGCTTTCGCTTTGCGAACGAACCGGGCGATTTCGAGGAGGCCCAACGTGCTCTCGCCAAAGCCCGCGAAATCATCGAAAGTGAGCGCTACTTCCTTGTGGTGTGCGACGAAGCCATCACCTGCGTCCAAACTCGACTCCTCACGGAAGACGACGTGATGGAACTCACCGAAGTCTTCAGAGCTCATCCTACCTGCGATCTTGTCCTAACGGGACGCGGAGCTTTTCCGCGACTGATCGAAGCAGCCGACCTGGTTTCGAATGTCCAACTTGTAAAACACTACTTTTATCAAGGGGTTCCGGCGCGCCGGGGGATTGAGTTCTAAGACGCAGCCTGCTGCCGTAGGCGAGACTAACGTCGGGCAAAGAAACGGCTCGTGAGGATTCGTGCCACAGGATCTTTTGGCACCTCGCCACGGTGTAGCCAATTTCTTGATTTACAAGAAAGGGGGTGTTCGACGATGATTTGGCCGATGGCGCGCGAACCGATTGCACGTACAAACGAGGAAATGGTAGACACTCAGATCGCCGCCCGTGGGGTGCAGGATCCCTTCGTGCTGGCTGCCATGCGGAAGGTCGATCGCGCCCTCTTTGTTCCCCCTGAACTCCACCACGAGGCCTATGCGGACGCCGCACTGCCCGTTGCCTACGGTCAGACGATTTCCCAACCCTACATTGTGGGTTTGATGACGGAAGCCTTGGCTCCAGATCCTAACGATCGAGTCTTGGAAATCGGATGTGGGACGGGCTACCAAACGGCGATCCTTGCCGAGCTGGTCCGTGAGGTGTGGAGCATTGAAATCGTGCCCGAACTAGCTGCGGCCGCCAAGGAGCGCCTTAAACGCCTCGGATACCACAACGTCCACGTGCTTGTGGGGGATGGCTGGAAAGGGCTCCCCGAAAAAGCTCCCTTTGATAAAATCATTGTCACTGCTGCTCCGGATGTCGTGCCCCCTGCGCTCTTGGATCAACTTGAGGTTGGGGGCATCATGGTCGTGCCGGTTGGAGTTGGAAGCCAAGAACTCCTGAAGATTGTGCGCGAGACACCTGACAAATTTCGTGAGTACCAACTTGGCCCCGTGCGCTTCGTGCCGATGGTCCATGGTGGCTTAGTCTGAAGGGGGATTCGCCCTTTTCCGCCCCTTGTGTCTTCCGTCGTCAAAAAGGGTGACAGACAACTCTGTTTTTCAAAGGAGCTTGCTTGACGACAGGCCCTGCTGCGTCACCGGATATTAGTTGATGGCGACTGAAATCTCCCAACCCCCGAAACGTTACCGTGGAACAGTTGTGGTCGTGGACGACGAAGAGGGCATGTGCACGATCCTCTCGAAGGTCCTTGGCCAAGAGGGATACCATGTCACGGCCTTCACGCGCCCCAAAGAGGCGATCGCCTACATTCAAAACACTCCCCCAGAGGTTGTGGTCACCGACATGAAAATGCCGGACGCGACGGGGATGGACGTCCTGCAAGCCGCACGGGAAGCCAATCCCTCCACCAGCGTCGTCGTGATGACCGCCTACGGCACCATTGAGGGAGCAACCGCGGCGATGCGCGCGGGCGCTTACGACTATATCACCAAGCCCTTCCACCTCGATGATCTCTTGCTCACAGTGAATAAGGCGCTCGAGCGGACTCGCCTTGAAGAGGAGAACGAAGCGCTCGCCCAAACCCTCTCACGCCAATACGCCCCACAGGCAATCGTCGGCGAAAGTGCAGTGATGCGCGAGGTGCACGCCCTCATTGCAAAAGTGGCACCGACCGACGCCCCCGTCCTGATCGAGGGTGAGAGCGGAACGGGCAAGGAATTGGTCGCCCGTGCAATTCATCAACATAGCGGTCGCCACAACAAGCGATTTGTTGCCATCAATTGCGCCTCGATTCCCGAACAGCTCCTCGAGAGCGAGCTTTTCGGTCACGAAAAAGGCGCTTTCACGGGGGCAGAGCGTACGAAAATGGGCCTGTTCGAGGTAGCCCACAAAGGCACGCTCTTCCTCGATGAAATTGCGGAGCTGCCTCTCGCCCTTCAGGCGAAGCTTCTGCGTGCCATTCAGGAACATGAGATTCAACGGATAGGCGGCCTCCATACCATTTCGGTGGACGTGCGGATCATAGCCGCAACAAATCGCAACTTGCTATCCGCAGTCGAGGAGCGATCGTTTCGTTCCGACCTCTACTATCGCCTGAATGTGATCTCGATTTGCCTACCGCCGCTTCGCGAACGACGAGAGGACATCCCACTTCTGCTCGACTACTTTATAGCCAGAGCTGCCCAACGCCTGCGTCGCCCCGTCCCCATCCTCTCGCCCGAAGCTCTTGCCGCTCTCGAACATTACCCCTACCCGGGGAACGTACGGGAGCTCGAAAATATTATCGAGCGGCTCATGGTGCTCTGCGATAAGCCAATCATCGAGCCTGAGGACCTCCCCGCCGAAGTCCGATCGCTTCACTCGCCGCCCCCTGAATCGCCGCCCGCCTACCCTCTCGACTACCGACGCGCCCGCGAAGAGTTCGAGCGCAGTTATCTTGAGCAACTTCTCCGCCATACCCGCGGCAACGTCACCGAGGCCTCGCGCCTCAGCGGGATTTCACGGCGCCACCTGTACGAGAAGTTCGAACGCCTCGGTATACGCGCAGATCGGTTCTTGCAGTCTTGACCTCCGGCGCCCCTTATTTCAGGACTTCCCCCGGCTTGCCAAAAACAAACTGGATGCTGGAACGCTCTCCCGGCGCAAGTCGGACACGCTGCGTCACTGTCCCCAGCTTTTCATGCCACGCCTCCAGTGTGTATTCCCCGGCCGGGATTTCGGGAATCTCGAAGGTTCCGTTCCTGTCCGTGACCGCATAGTACGGGTGATCCAATACCGCAACGAAGGCGTTCTCCCAAGGGTGAACGTCGCACCGGACCTCAACAGCAATTTCGGGTTGGGGAAAACGAACGGTGCGCGAAGGTGACTGCGTCCCCAAAAGAGCAAAGTTGAAGCGCGGGTTCTTGCTGCGTCGCGCGTGAATCGTGTGCACCGTGTCATCCTTGTTCACAAACCGCACCTCTTGCCCGCAGCGCACCGCGACGACATGCGGAACAAACATACAGGAACTTAGCTCAAGAACAACAGACGAGAGAGGCCGAGTTGCCTCCTCACGTGGCCCCCCGACCACATCTTTCGCATAAACCACCACATTGGCGATGCGCCCACCCGTCGTGATCACCACGTCTTGCCTAAGGATCGGCTCACGCCCCTCCCGAAGTTTCGCGCAGTAAGGGTCGCCCCGCATGGTCACCGCTTGCGGTTCGGGCGCAATGCCCGCAAAGACGACCGTCCCCCACACCGAAGCGCTTGTCACCTCGCTGGCCGAAACCTTTCCCCCAAACCCGCCAATCCCCCAAGCCAACCCAACGAGAATGACCCACAGCTTGGCTACCAGACTACCGTGTTGCTGCATGCTGCTCCTTCTTGGCCACGGAGTGCGGAGAGTTTTTGCTGCCCTCCATGATTTGCTCGGTGCATCCAACTTTTTGCCGATCACGAGGGTGCACGCCTATGCCCCGCCGTTTTGCGCGATCTCCTCAGAAACCCTTCGAGCGGTGCGGTGCGGCGCTTACTTCAGGCAAGCGCGTGCTGCCTCGGCAAGGCGGTGCATCCCCTCCACCATCGGCTCCTCCTCAATGTAGGCGTAGCAGAGCCGGAGTTGGTTGTCGGGCTTGACACGGCCGGGCTCCTGCGCATAGCAGAAGCAGCCCGGCACGTAGAGCACCTCGTGCGCCATCGCCTCATCAAAAAACTTACTGCCCGGGCTGCTGGAAACCCCTTCCGGCAACGTGACCCACACGTAAAGGCCGCCCCGCGGTTCAATGTACTGCACTTCGGGCGGAAACTCCTCGCGCAAAACCCGCAGCATCAGGTCGCGCTTTTGCCGATACCGCTCGCGAAGCATCGCGTTGTGCCGATCGAACGCACCCGTTGAGAGGGCAACGCGAATTAGATGTTGCGACAAGTTTGCACTCCCGAAGTCATGGTTGCCTTTGAGGTTCAGGACTGGTTGCGCCAATTCAGGCGGCAAATACCCGTACCCAAGGCGAAGGCCCGGCGCAAAGGCTTTCGAAAACGTCATCGCGAGGATGACCCGCTCATTCGCTTCGTCGAGCGATTTCATGAAGGGGACATCACTATCCTCGAAGTGAAGGCCGTGATAGGCTGCATCCTCCAGAATATAGATGTAGTGGTCATCCGACGAATAACGCTCGATGAGCTCGTAGATTTGTTGGCGCCGTTGCCACGAGTGGCTCGTACCCTTCGGGTTCTGGTAATAGGTCATCACGTAAAGCAGTTTGAGCCGCTCCAACTCGCCCCGCGCAGCGATTTCCCGCAAACGCTCCTCAAGCGCCTCGGGAATGATGCCCTCATCATCGGTCGCGACCCCAAGCGTTCGCGCCCCCGCACTTTCCAAGACCCCCATGTAAACGAAATACGTGGGATCCTCAACCAGCACGATGTCGCCCGGGTCCACGAGCACGTCGGTGACTAACAGCAACAGTTGCTGCGACCCGTTGGTCAGCACGATGTGCTCGGGATCAATTGCCCCAGTCATTCCCCCCTTGGCGAGCCGCTGCGCAAGAAGTTGGCGCAAGTGCGCCTCACCTTCAGTTGTTCCGTATTGCAATGCACGCTTCGCCGCGTCCTCGTCGGCGAAAAGTTGGGCGAAAATCTCACGCATTGGCTGCGCAGGGAGCGTCTGCTGATCCACCAGACCTGCGGCTAAGGAAATGATTGCCGGATTTTCCAAAGGTTTCTTGAGAAGCCACGAAATCGCCGGCTCAGTTGTCCGCAGAGCGCGGGCCGCCAACCGGCTGCGCCGTTCGCTAAGAGTGCTCACGATCTACTCCCTTCGTTCAAGGCCTCTGTCGTCCGAAGTACAGAGGCACCCGAACCAAAATGCACTGTAACATCCACTTCAAGGCACCGGAGAGCAGGCTGTGTCAACGCGTTTCGTGAAGGATTTGGCACACGCCCGGAAGCGCCATTGGTGCCCCCCGTCGGAATCCCGCCCTCGCCACTCAAGCCGTTCCACTCCGAGTTGGCACCGGAGCACTGCCCAGCCGCGAGCTGCCCTCTCAGCCGCGCTCCCCCCGCAGTGCGCGACGGCTCGCAAAACCATGTCGCAGGTTCCCGAGCGCTTCAATCCGCGCGCTTGCGCCGTGCGCCTCCACGTCCCACCCCATGACCGCTTTTAAAAGCTCGTTGCAATTTGCGTGCCCCTGGGGGGCGGCCGAGTAGCAAACAATGCATAGCAACAACAATTAGCAACGCCAACATCCGCAACAACGTTCCAATCGCAGCGCCAACACGGGCCGCCGTCGTTGGCGTTACGGTGTTCTGGGAGCTGTGGGTTTTCGATTGCAGTTTCAATCCACGCGCCCGCGCGGGGCGCGACTAAAGCCCTGGTGGGGCATATGGTTGTTGCGATGCCGTTTCAATCCACGCGCCCGCGCGGGGCGCGACGGGCTCGACAGTCTCGAAGGCGATGGCTGCGGCGTCGTTTCAATCCACGCGCCCGCGCGGGGCGCGACGTTCTGATTCGCCCCCCCGACCATACCCCGGGGGGTTTCAATCCACGCGCCCGCGCGGGGCGCGACGTCATACATTTATCCGCATTGTTAATGGTCTTGTTGTTTCAATCCACGCGCCCGCGCGGGGCGCGACACCAATGTTGCTTGCGCGCGGGGAGTCCGGATAGTTTCAATCCACGCGCCCGCGCGGGGCGCGACTGGGCCCGCCTCATTATTGCCCTCGACATGCCTGGTTTCAATCCACGCGCCCGCGCGGGGCGCGACGAAGCCAATGCTGCTTGCGCGCGGGCAGGCCGGATAGTTTCAATCCACGCGCCCGCGCGGGGCGCGACCGCGACGGGCCGCCCGGAAGCATCGATGACGTACGTTTCAATCCACGCGCCCGCGCGGGGCGCGACCCACTCCTCGACACCCCCGCGTGTATTACACGTGTATGTTTCAATCCACGCGCCCGCGCGGGGCGCGACAGTTGCGGTAGTGCCGTGGGGCGCGATACGGCGGTTTCAATCCACGCGCCCGCGCGGGGCGCGACTAATGCCTTCGGGGCATGAAACCGCCCCGGTGTGTTTCAATCCACGCGCCCGCGCGGGGCGCGACGGCGTCACAGAGGCGGTCCAGTGGCGGCAGATCTGTGTTTCAATCCACGCGCCCGCGCGGGGCGCGACGTGTGCATTGATGAGGCAAGCATATATTGGGATAGCCGCGTTTCAATCCACGCGCCCGCGCGGGGCGCGACTGTGTGGGCGGGTGTTGCGTATTATTTGCAGGTGCGTTTCAATCCACGCGCCCGCGCGGGGCGCGACTGCATCATACACCAAGTAGTCACCATCGCCGCACCGTTTCAATCCACGCGCCCGCGCGGGGCGCGACGGGATGCGGATAACGACGGCGTGCCTGATAGTGAGGGTTTCAATCCACGCGCCCGCGCGGGGCGCGACTTGATGCTTTCAAGAAAGTATATGATGCTAGAGGTTTCAATCCACGCGCCCGCGCGGGGCGCGACGTTATTGATGAACGTGAAGTTGTAGCATGTGAGATGTTTCAATCCACGCGCCCGCGCGGGGCGCGACTTGGAGACATTTTTGAGATCGCTGAGAACGGCGGTAGTTTCAATCCACGCGCCCGCGCGGGGCGCGACAGCTCCAACTGTTGCTACAGTAGTGGCACCATTTTTGTTTCAATCCACGCGCCCGCGCGGGGCGCGACAATCTGCCCCAAACTCTTGATCAACGCAACCGTCGTTTCAATCCACGCGCCCGCGCGGGGCGCGACATGCCTCCTGTTGTTTTTTAGTGGCCGTTTTCGGCCTGTTTCAATCCACGCGCCCGCGCGGGGCGCGACCAGCCGCCGCACGCCGATACTGCGCAGCTTGGGTTTCAATCCACGCGCCCGCGCGGGGCGCGACGGCTGGGGGAAGTGACGGTAAGACAGCTCTGCGGTGTTTCAATCCACGCGCCCGCGCGGGGCGCGACGCTTCGGCGCTTGCGAGACGTTGCCGCGGACACGTTTCAATCCACGCGCCCGCGCGGGGCGCGACTGTCCGTGCGCGCTATATGCCGAGCGGCTATGCCGTTTGTTTCAATCCACGCGCCCGCGCGGGGCGCGACGATAACAGTACGCCGCTGGTGAGCGTAACATGAGTTTCAATCCACGCGCCCGCGCGGGGCGCGACGAATTCGTTTACGTCATAGCCTCCTCGTATGCGGTTTCAATCCACGCGCCCGCGCGGGGCGCGACAACCGTAACTGCCATGCCTTGCGGATACGCGTGGAGTTTCAATCCACGCGCCCGCGCGGGGCGCGACTTCTTGCTTCGGTTGGTAACCCATGGGAGCGACAGTTTCAATCCACGCGCCCGCGCGGGGCGCGACGCGGTTGGTTTCTTGTAGGTCCAGGGCTTCCGTACAGTTTCAATCCACGCGCCCGCGCGGGGCGCGACTGACAGATCAGTTGAGAGTACGGAGACATTAGATGGTTTCAATCCACGCGCCCGCGCGGGGCGCGACCAGTTATCTTCTGCGTTGGGGGCGCAAAACAGAAGTTTCAATCCACGCGCCCGCGCGGGGCGCGACGGTATTGAGGTTTGGCGTGGTGGTTGAGCGTAAGCGTGGGTTTCAATCCACGCGCCCGCGCGGGGCGCGACGCACTACCCCGCTCGGACTACCCATTGCTAACGGCGTTTCAATCCACGCGCCCGCGCGGGGCGCGACAACACAGATCCATGTGCTTGGTTCAAGAACCCCAAGTTTCAATCCACGCGCCCGCGCGGGGCGCGACGACGTTTACCAAATCGTTTGTCAGATTAACCCGTGTTTCAATCCACGCGCCCGCGCGGGGCGCGACTGCATGCTATCGTCGACAGCAACTCCTGCGCGTTGTTTCAATCCACGCGCCCGCGCGGGGCGCGACTCCTATCCATTATTGACACCTGCATAATAGCACGAGTTTCAATCCACGCGCCCGCGCGGGGCGCGACAGTTCGCCACATAGGTCGCCGCCCGCTCCTGAAGCGTTTCAATCCACGCGCCCGCGCGGGGCGCGACATGGACCATCGTAAGTCCCGAGAAGGCAGACAACTGGTTTCAATCCACGCGCCCGCGCGGGGCGCGACGACGATCTTTTTGGATCGTGCGCAACTATAAAAGTTTCAATCCACGCGCCCGCGCGGGGCGCGACTTGTCGCTACGGACTTTGCATGCGTGGCACGGTGTTTCAATCCACGCGCCCGCGCGGGGCGCGACGGTCATCGATGAGCAGTTCGCCGTCATTGTCGGCGTTTCAATCCACGCGCCCGCGCGGGGCGCGACCCGCCCGGTCTATGCCGTGACCGCAGCGCATCAGGTTTCAATCCACGCGCCCGCGCGGGGCGCGACTCCTTCCTCCATTCGTAGTTTCGACGATCTTTATAGTTTCAATCCACGCGCCCGCGCGGGGCGCGACTAGTTTCGACGATCTTTTGGGATCGTGCACAACGTTTCAATCCACGCGCCCGCGCGGGGCGCGACTCCCCAGCAATCGCCTTGATTTGCTTTGTTTCACCAGGTTTCAATCCACGCGCCCGCGCGGGGCGCGACCATCTCGCCACCAACAGGTAGTGGCAACTCGTTGCGTTTCAATCCACGCGCCCGCGCGGGGCGCGACCACTTGGTCTGAAAGATGAGCTGCTGTATATGGGTTTCAATCCACGCGCCCGCGCGGGGCGCGACGATCATGTCGGTGTCGCTCACGTTGTCCCACCACACAGTTTCAATCCACGCGCCCGCGCGGGGCGCGACGGGTTCCCCCGTGAGCTCCGCTTGGTTCGACAGCTGTTTCAATCCACGCGCCCGCGCGGGGCGCGACCGGTCTTGCGCTGCTGCAGCAGCACCCCAACACTGGTTTCAATCCACGCGCCCGCGCGGGGCGCGACGACTTGTACCATTATCGTCTATCGGTATCTCAGACGTTTCAATCCACGCGCCCGCGCGGGGCGCGACGCCGAGCTGTGTGGCTTCGTAATTACTGACAAGGTTTCAATCCACGCGCCCGCGCGGGGCGCGACGTGTGTTGGGCCTTGGTGCGGATGAGGTTGAGGGTTTCAATCCACGCGCCCGCGCGGGGCGCGACGTTTTGCAATTGGTTGGTTGTTGCGCGGGTTGACCGTTTCAATCCACGCGCCCGCGCGGGGCGCGACTTCGCTGGGCAAAGCGTGGGGGAGTAGTGGTGACGTTTCAATCCACGCGCCCGCGCGGGGCGCGACGCCTTCACACACGAACAGAACTACACCCAAAACACGCGTTTCAATCCACGCGCCCGCGCGGGGCGCGACGCTGCGCTCGGCGGAGCTTGCCGGCGAGTCCCAGAGTTTCAATCCACGCGCCCGCGCGGGGCGCGACACTGAGAAAGCAGAGGAGGTGTGATGATGCGGTTAGTTTCAATCCACGCGCCCGCGCGGGGCGCGACACCGAATGACCTAAATAAATCACCAGGAAAACAAGTTTCAATCCACGCGCCCGCGCGGGGCGCGACGCATCTGCGCATTGCTTCTCTGGGACTCACCGGGTTTCAATCCACGCGCCCGCGCGGGGCGCGACACTTGTTTGGTTATTTACTCCTCATGTCCGGCATGTTTCAATCCACGCGCCCGCGCGGGGCGCGACTCGCGACACTCGATTGCGTTATCATCCACACACTGAGTTTCAATCCACGCGCCCGCGCGGGGCGCGACTTGATGACGGCATTTTTGTGCGAGTGGCAGGGCAGGTTTCAATCCACGCGCCCGCGCGGGGCGCGACCAGGGGGGGCAGGGGCTGCGCGGCGCGGCTAAGGTTTCAATCCACGCGCCCGCGCGGGGCGCGACCGGGATCTCTTTTTGCCTACCCCTTTCTTTACGCGGTTTCAATCCACGCGCCCGCGCGGGGCGCGACCGCCTCGTCGAGCTCCTCAACCGTATACAAGGCAGGCCGTTTCAATCCACGCGCCCGCGCGGGGCGCGACCGCAGGGGGGCAGGGGCTGCGCGGCGCGGCTAAGGTTTCAATCCACGCGCCCGCGCGGGGCGCGACTCGGTCGCTGACGCGGGCCGCCTACCTACTACGAGGTTTCAATCCACGCGCCCGCGCGGGGCGCGACCACCTGCACACGCCGTGTTTTGCCAGCCGTACTGGTTTCAATCCACGCGCCCGCGCGGGGCGCGACGAACACGGTCAGCGCACGAGTCATATGGGCCGGATGTTTCAATCCACGCGCCCGCGCGGGGCGCGACACTTTGCGGGATTCCCCAAGGTCGCACTCTACGTGTTTCAATCCACGCGCCCGCGCGGGGCGCGACCAGATGCAAGCCCGTCATATCGCACAGAAACGCCCACGTTTCAATCCACGCGCCCGCGCGGGGCGCGACGCCCCCATACGCTCCATTGGCCGGCTCTACGCTGGTTTCAATCCACGCGCCCGCGCGGGGCGCGACCATAACTGAGTCTGGCTATATGGAACTCATTTCGCGTTTCAATCCACGCGCCCGCGCGGGGCGCGACACGGATAATATCGATAGCTTTTCCATGCCGAATGTTTCAATCCACGCGCCCGCGCGGGGCGCGACGATGGTGATTGGTAATCCGGTAGTTGTCGAGGTGTTTCAATCCACGCGCCCGCGCGGGGCGCGACGGCGTGGGGCAAATACTCAAATATCGTCTGCACGGTTTCAATCCACGCGCCCGCGCGGGGCGCGACTGTGCAACGCCCAAAATCGAGGCAAGCACAGAGTGTTTCAATCCACGCGCCCGCGCGGGGCGCGACTGGGTGCTTCTAACCCCAGTATTATCAACTGCGATTTGGGCGTTTTGCGCAGACCTCGTCAAGAAAAATCGTCCAATTCCATGTTTTTCGCAGGATAAAACCACAGAATACTGATAAACCAATACTTACACTTTGCGCAGACCTCATTTTCTGCTCGTCGCGCATAAATCACTGATTCCAAATATCTTATGGCACAAAATCCGCCCCATCCGCTTCCGCACACTTGGGGTCGGCGCAAACAGTCAGGATTGCTCCCCTCAGCCAACCATTAGACGAAAAGGCGTTAGGTCCATTACCCCAAATTTGTGAGCTGCCCGATGTTTCCGCAGCAAGCCATCCGTAAGGGAGCGTGACGGGGGCGTGGATTGGGCCCCAAGCGCAAGGCCCCTTTTATGTGAGACCGGCTGCGAAATCGGTGGCGGGCTGATGACGTGCCGCGATCTCCATTCGGTTTTCCTTAGCCTCGTTGCCCGATGTGCAGGGTATTGTTCTCACATTGTCGATAGTCATCCTCCGTCCTGCGCTCGCTTCCCCATGCGTAGGGTATTTTTTCCCTACTGATACGTCTGACCATGGACCACGGTACTTTCCCAAGTCGTAAAATGATCTGGACGGTCGCACCGCGGTTTCACTTCCAGTCGCTGCGGCTATGCGGCTAACAAAAAATCCTTCCGCGGCATTTGCGTTTTCTCTTGCTCACAGAATCCTATGCCCGGGTCCGCACAAAGGGGAAAAGGTGCGGTAAGAGGAACTCTGCTGGGGTTCGGATTCGGGACGAGGTGGGTGCTCCCTGAGCCTCAGGGGGAAAGCTGTTGGCGGTGCAAAAACGTAGCGTTTGTGATCGGGCTTTTATCTGTCGGGGGCGTTGAGGCTCACGGCTATGCTCAGGGGGCATGCCTCGTACCTGCGGTGCACACAGGTAGGATAATGGCCGGGCTTTTCAAAAAGCCTTGTTGAGTGGCGGAGCCTGAGTGGAGGAGAGAAGATCTGCGAGGAGATATAGCGAAATTGGGCTTGACTGTGATGCAATTTTTGCATGGGATGTAGTTTAACATTGCGCGAGAATGCGGTGGATCGGGCAGCAATGTGATGATTAGTGGCTTCACCGTGGCGGGAAATGGACGATTGTCCGCCGCCCGTGTGGGCTTAGGAACTTTGGGCCGCAGCGCCCCTTGGCAATCGGCCTGAGTTCTGTCGCATCTCGCGCATTTTTCTTTGCCTACTGGTTTTTCCCGAACATGCGAGCGGAGGATTGGGCGGAGTGGCCGAACATGATTATCCGTCGCTGGAGGAAATGATCGCGTTGGCGCATGAGCGGGGGGCAAACACCTTGCTGTTTCTCGTGGGAAATCCGCCCGTGATTCGTGTCGGGCGAGAATTGCAGCCACCGTTGCACCCCCGCCCCCTCACGTTCCATGACACTCAGGCCCTCATCGAGCGCCTGCTCACCCCGCGGGAAATCAATTTTATGAACGAACATGGCAACGTGGAAACGCGTTTCCAGATTGCGGGGATCGAGGGCACTTTGACGGTGTTCTTTGGGCAGGGCGCCCACAACTTAGTGTTTCACCTCAAGAGTGGTGCAACGCCTGACGCAGGTGAACCGTAAGGTTCGGGGAGCGGGGTAAGCGGCGTCAGACAGGGATCTGGGGTGACGTGGTCGCCTTCTCGGCAAGATCCCGAACCCCGCCTGAACCGAGAAGCCGTGGGGTGGGCGAACCCCAAGCTCTTCGCGACGTGCCCGCCATGCGCGCAGCTGGCTTCTATGCGAACCGGCCATGCTGCAACAAAGCGCCGGCGGAGATCCGGAGCCAGAGCCCACGGTGTCGCTTCGGACTGCAGAAAGGCGCCACCTAGCCGGACGCTCCACTTTTGCTGTAGGCAACAAGAAGGGCGGCGCGGGGGCGGGCTGCGTCACTCTTCTGGATCCCAGCGGGTGTTGCGGCCGAGCGTGCCGCGAAGGGCAAGGCTCAGCGTCACCGTGAGAGCGAAAAGGATGTAGGCAATGGCGGACGCATACCCCATCCGGTAGAATTCGAAGGCATTGCGGAAGAGGTAGTAGACGATGCTCATCGTGGCCTCGCTATTGGGTGTCATCAAGCTGGGCAGGACAAAGACCTGCAGGGAATCGATCGTGGTGGTGAGGAACACAAAGAACATCGTAGGGCGAAGCAGGGGGAGCGTGACACGGAAGAACTGCTGGATCGGGCTTGCGCCGTCCATGCGTGCTGCTTCGTAGAGGTGGGCGGGGATGCTCTGCAGTCCGGCCAGATAGATGACCGTGTTGTAGCCCACCACGCCCCAGATATTGACAAACGTCACCGTGAGCAGAGGAACCCACGGGTTTGGATGATCGAGAAAATGGTATTTGTGTTGTGCCCACGCTGGTGTTGAGCCAAGGAGACGGCCGATCCAGCGGCCCACGACGCGCACCGTTTCGTTCACCAGCCCGACCTCGCTATTGAGCATGAGCTTCCACACCAGCGAAACCACCACCAACGACACAATGGCGGGGACAAAGAACAACCCCCGGTAAAACTGCCTAAGGAAACGCACCTGATTGAGAAAAAGGGCGAGGAAGATGGCGATGACAGAGGAACAGACGACGGTGAGCACCGTGAAGACAGCTGTATTTGCCAGCGCGCGCCGAAATCCTTCGTCCTGCAGGGCGTGGAGATAGTTCCGCCAGCCTACAAACTGTGGGGCCATGATGCCGTTGTAGTTGTAAAAGCTCAACCACAGGGAGTACCCGATCGGGTACACCATAAAGACGATAAAGATGATATAGAAGGGAGCGATAAAGAGGTAGGCGTTGCGTTTGCGGGCGATTTCACGCCAAAGGGTTGAAGTCATCCCTTTCCCTCTTAATCACTTTTCCGCCTCAAGCGCCACACAACCGCGCGATCGCGTAAGTGTAGAGCTTGACGTTACGCAGGTGGTGCTCCACAGCCACGCGCTCATCGCAGCGGTGCGCAAACTCTTGCTCCTCGGCGGGATCTGTGGGACCGAAATTCACCGCGTTGGGAAACACCTTGGCATAGGTGGTCCCGGCCATGGCTCGGAATTCGAATGGACGGCCCGTAATCGTGGTGTATGCCTCGCGCAGGGCACCGATCAGCTCTGGCTGGCTGCTCTCCTCAACGTAGATGGCGTCGAATGGTTCTTTCGCCAAGGAGTCTACCTCGACATCGAAGCCCATGTCGTCACCAAATTCTTCGATGACACTTCGGACCTGATCCAGTGCATGGGCCACTGGTAGACCAAAAGTGGGACGGATATTGAACACGGCTTCAACGCGGCCAGCTTCCCATGTCAGGGTCCCAAGCGAGACCGTGGTTTTGCCGATAAAGGGATGTTCGGAGCGGATCCCGAAGCATTCGCCATAGAGATCGGCACTCGCACGATGCAGGAACTGAGCTATGTCCGCTTCATCGTCGCTAATGAACGCACTATCTGCCATGAAATGCAGCATGTCCGTTGCCGCATTGTGGCCATGCTCTGGGCGGCTACCGTGGACGCTGACACCGCGGAAAACAATGGTGGCTTCAGTACCCTGAGCCTGAAGTTCGGCACGAGCCTCTGGATTCTTCGCGAGGAAACGCTGGAGCTCGTTGTTGAGTTGCTCGATGTCGTGGCCCACAGCGCACTCGAAGGTGAGTTTGGCGCGGTCGGGCACCATATTCGGTCGCTGACCCGCACGGGCACACTTGAGCCGAAGCCCTTCCGAAGCGGCCGCCTCGGCGAATTCAATAACGACTTTCGCGTTCAGGACGCCTTTCTCGCCATTGACGATAGGAAAATCGGCGTCGGGGACAATGGCCATCGCAGGCGCGGGCTCTTTTTCGAAGTAGAGTTTCATGTCGGTCCAATCGCCGTATTCCTCGGTGGTTCCGACGATGAGCCGGACACCGCGCTTGAGCTCAAGTCCAAGCTCTTTGAAGAGTTTCATGGCCCAGAGCATCTGCACGACCGGCCCCTTGTCGTCCTGCGTTCCGCGCCCCCAAATGTAGCCATCGGCGACGATGCCACCAAAGGGATCGTAGGTCCACCCCTCCCCAACCGGGACGACGTCAATGTGAACAGGTAGGCCGATGAACTCGCCATCGTAGGGCAACTCGGCTACCGCCACGTGGTTGTTGTGGTTGCGCCAAACAAATCCCATCTCGGAGCATTGCTTTTCAAGGTAGGCGAGACAATCGCGGGTAGCCTGCTCGAAAGCCTGCCGCTCTTCCTCTGAGGCCGGCCCACTAATCGTTCGGAATCGTAAGAGTTCGCACAACGTGTTGATAATTGCGTCGCGATTTGCTTCGACGAGTGTCTCGATTCTACTCTTGAGTTCGGCTGCGTTCATCGTTTCCTCCGCTACTGGAGCTGGCATCCCATCATTTGTCAGGCATGACTTGCAATTCGCAAATAGCTCTCAGCAAAAGTGAACAAGCAATTAATCTCGCGGTCATTGGCCACAGAAGCGAACCCTTTGTGAAGTGTTTTTTCGCGGCCACGAGTGGGGCGGAGCGGTAGGGGGCGAAACTCCGCCCGAAACACGTGGGATCAGGCAACGTGCGCCCGCCAACTTCGGCAAGCGGCCCATCCTGCGGGCGAACCTACGGAGCTTGGGCAAGGACGTGGCTCCAATAGGAGGTCAGTGGGTTTGCTGAATCCAAGGAGTGATCGTCGGCTGACTTGTCGGGAGCCCACGTCGGGGCCGCAAGCCACTCCATGAGCGGGGCCCCGACGACACGGCCGTTGAACCGCTCGAAAACGTACTTGCGCAGAGCCTCCGCACGCTCGGCGAGTTGCGTGCGCGAGTGGGCTGCTTCGAGGACAGCTCGCGCAAGGTCGTCGGCATCGCCCGCACGGAAAGGCAGCAGGGCACCCGCCTCAGCGAGCTCTTCCGCAAGCTCGGTGATCGCTGTCGAGATGACCGGTTTGCCTGCCAACAGAAAATGAAGAAAGCGAGTGCGGCTGCCAAGGAGGGCTTCGTAGGTGGGGCGATCAATGCTTAGGCCGATGTCGCACTCCGCGTAGAGCTTCTGAAGGGCACCCAGCGGCTGCCAATCGAGCACTTCGATCATCTGGGTGGCCCCTTCCTTGCGCACGAGCTCGATAAACTGGTCGAAGGAACGGTCATTGTAGTTGGCACACCGTCCGCCGACAATGCGGATGCGCAACCGCCGATACTCGCGCCAAGCACGCACGAGACCCAATGCCAGCGTCTCCACGTCCATCCACGTATTGAAACTCCCGCACCACATCACCGTAAAGTAGGGATGTTCGACAGAGGCAGGGAGCGGAGGTGCCGTGGATTCGAACACGCCGTAGGGAATGGAATACACAAACTCGTAGCCCTTGGTCAGGCGGTTGAGGCGGCCGGCAACCCCCAACTGGCCAATGACGCTGAATCGCTGGCGACTGGAGAGAGAAGAGAAGCGATCGCCTCTGAGCAGCGCACGTAGCATCAGTTTCACGGAGTGCCAATAGAGCGAATCGTTTTCTGCTTTTTGGTCGGGATAAAGTTCCGCGCGGCTTTGGATTTCAGCAAGCGGATCCCCAAAAACGTCCACCCAAAGGGGGGCTTTACGGACGGCTGCGAATTCTGCGGCTGTGGCCCACGGCTGGACGCTTCCTGTTGCGACGACGGCATGGATGGGCTCGTCCGGCGCCGGCCCACCTTCGAATCCACCCGTGCCCGCCACTTTGAAATCCTCGATCGGCAGGGGGACATAGTCAATGGATACGGAGGGGGAGGGTCCTTCGCCGGTAGGGAATTCTGAAGGAATCGAAAATCTCAGTGGGCGCGAACCGTGAGGGCGAGGTTGCGAATCGAGGGCGCAGACGATGACGCGCGGCGCCTTTACTTCCGCAAGGACAAGGCCATTCACCACGGTCTGCACAATCTGCCAAGTCCGTGCGCCCGGCGCGAGGACGGAAAACTCCGGCTCGCAATTCATAGGACCACAGCCAAAAACGACAACCGTCATTGTATGTCACTTTGCGATTCTATTGTGCGTGAGCTTGCTGCCCACCGCTTTTACTGCGTAGCGCGATGGTCCTTAGCACACTCTACGGAAGCACAGCGCGCAATTGAAATTCCTGCGTGTGGAACGAAATCCTGTTGCAATCTTTTTGCCACGGTTCATAGAAAAGTCTCTTCTGAACATTGCCTTGCTCGGCTTGGGATGCAGAGAGCGAAAAACCACAAGCGCAGGGCTATAGCAGGCAAATTTGGCCACAACACCGCAAGGACGGCAGAACCATGGAAAAGGCAAATGGCATGGTGCGAGGACTGAAAGACCTCTTGGAATTTGGCAAACTTCGTCAGTGGGTTGGCGGGACGCCTGATGCAAAGGCGGGCGACTGCCGAGGCGGTCGCGCACGCAAATGGGTGGGGACATTTGCGGTGGCTCTCGCCCTTGCGTTGGCGACACCCTCTGTCAGCTACTCGTTGCCCGCCCGTGGCGTTACGCCAGTAAACAATCGCGAGTACATCAGCGTCGTCCGAGAACTGGTCCGCAATGCTCAGCAGAACCTCTACCTCATGCTCTATCAGGCCCGCTATTATGAGGAGTATCCGGACACAGAAACCAACCACCTGCTGCGAGAGCTGATCGAAGCCAAGCTGCGCGGGGTAGACGTGAAAATCGTGATTGATACGGGGGACTGGAACCCGAGCAACAAGAACGAGTACAACTTAGACTTTGTGGACCGAATGACGACCGCCGGAATCGAGGTTTGGGAGGATTCCACGACAGAAGTAAGCCACGAAAAGGTGATGCTCGTGGATGACAATATCACCGTCGTGTCTTCGCACAACTGGACTTACTACTCAATCGCCAAGAACAACGAAGTGGCCGTTGTGGTGGATTCCAAGCCGTTGAACCACTTTTTCCGGGAGTATTTTCGCCAGCGTTGTCAAGACGGGCGCCCGCGCCACAACGTCGGCGAGCACTCTCTGGAGAGTTTGGCTAAGCCGTCCCCCGAGCTTGCACCTTCCAAAGTACGTTTACGCACCTATCCCGTGGTGGACGTAGAACCCATCCCGAATCGTCTGTTTTTCCCCGCCGTCCACACGGCGTTTTTGAATGCGAAACAATCCATCACGGTGGTTCAGCGCAGTTTGAATATGCCGGACCGGCCACGCCTCAAACCCGGGGAGAGCGCCTTGCCCGGCCAACCGGCCAGCGAGGTCAACGTTCTCGTGGAAGACCTGATTTCAGCACACAAACGTGGATTGAAGGTGCGGGTCGTTTTGGATCAGACAGAGGGTTTTACGGACTCAGCGAATGATGCTGCGGCTCAGTATTTGCGCGAAAACGGCGTGGAAGTGCTGCGAGAAGATCTTGCCACCCAAACCCACGCGAAACTCGTGGTGATAGATGACGACAAGGTGGTGGTTGGCTCGACAAACTGGACCCAACCCGCGCTGGAGGACGGCAACGAGGCCAGTGTCCTCATCACCAGCCGAGAGGTAAATAAAGTTTACCAAGACTATGTACACGCATTATTGCAGAATGCCGCACCTTACCAGACCGTCAAAAGAGATATCTGGGCGCCCACCACAGCCCCTAACCAGAGAAAGTAGCGATTGTTGGGGGGAAAGAGTGCGCCTACCCGCAGCGGCGTGGGCGGTCCGGGAGTGGGGCGGCATCCTCATGTGGAAGTGACATTCGGCTGCTGGTCCAGCGAGCTGAGGCCGACCCACTTCGGTTCAATTATAAAGCACGGAGATTCCGCCCATGATGCGCACGAACGACGAAATGATGCCCTTACCCAACGAGGGAGTGAGTGATTCGGGTGAGGATGACGGGAGTTTTGAAGAACTCCTTGAGCAGTACGTAGAGCCCGTCGCCGAGCGCGAAATCGGGGAACTTATCCGCGCCCGAGTTGTGGACGTTAAAAAGGAATACGTGCTCCTTGATGTTGGCGACAAAGCCGAAGGGATTGTGGACATCCGCGAGTTTGTGGATTTCCGCGGCAACGTAACTGTGGCGCCCGGTGACGAGGTCGAAGTTGTCATCTTGGGACGCGACTCCGAAACAGGTCAGGTTCGGCTCTCGCACCGGAAGGCCAAGCAGCGCTCGACGTGGGCACGCATTGTGGAGGCCCACGAGAAAAACTACACGGTGTTGGGCGTGGTGAAGAAGGTCACGCCTAAAGGGTTGTTGGTTGACGTTGGAATTCCTGCGTTCATGCCCGCCTCTCAAGTGGATATTCACCGCGTGGAGAATCTTGCCAGCTTCGTCGGGCAAGAGGTTGAGGCTTACGTCATAGACGTCGATAACCAGCGACAACGGGCAGTGCTCTCTCGACGCAAGAAGCAGGAAGAAGATTTGAAGCGCAAGCGGGCGGAGCTTCTGGCAAGTCTCGAAGAAGGGGCCACCGTCACCGGCAAGGTCAAGAATATCACCGAGCACGGCGTTTTTGTGGACCTTGGCGGCGTGGATGCGCTGGTGCCGCGAGAGGAAGTGGCTTGGGAAAAGCGGGTGGATCCCGCAGAGGTCCTGAAAGTTGGGTACAATTACAAGTTTAAGGTCATCGGCGTGAATCGCGAGCGCGAGAGGGTGACCTTGAGCCGCCGCCAGTTGAAGCCTGATCCGTGGGAAAAGATCGAGCAGAATTACCCCTTGGAGCTGGTGGTCACTGGGACAGTCATCAACCTCACCCCGACGGCCGCGTACGTGGTGTTGGAAGATGGGCTGGAAGGTCGCATTCATCGCGATCACTTGAGCTGGGCCCTGACCGTTCGCAAACCCTCCGATATTCTAAAGGAGGGCGACACCGTAAAGGCCATGGTGATCGGCTACGATCACAACAAGCGCCTCATTGAGTTGAGCCTGAAGCAGATCACGATGGATCCGTGGCTGGAGGTTGAGTCGAAGTATCCGGTTGGCTCCCGGGTGAAAGTTAAAGTCATGGATGTGGTGGACTACGGCGCATTTGTCCAGCTCGACGAGACCACGAAAGGCCTGATCCATGTGACGGACATGAGCTACGATCGGAATTTCAAGAACCCCAAGAAGCTTGTGTCGCCGGGGGATGAGATTGAGGCCGTAGTATTGAAAATTGATAAGGAAGCGCGCCGGATCAACCTTGGTATCAAACAGCTCGAGGACGACCCATTCGAGACGTTCCTTGCCCAACATCCCGAGAACTCGGTGGTGACGGGGACGGTGAAAAACGTGACGGATTTTGGCGTCTTTGTGGAACTGGCCCCACGGGTAGAAGGACTGCTCCATAAGTCCCAGTGGGACCGCCACCGTGTGGAAAAGCTCGAAGATGTGGTCAAGCCGGGGGATACCGTGACGGCGAAGATTATCAAAGTGGACCACGAGGATCGCAAAATCAGCCTAAGCCGCCGGCAGTATTTGCTGGACGAGGAGCGTCGGCAGGTAGAAAAGTATACCAAGCAAGAACCGGTGGACGCCAAGATCAATCTTGGTGAGCTGCTTGGCAACGTAAAGCCAAAGTTAGAATAGGCGGTGCATCCGCGTGTGAGTGAAGGGCATGATTAGGTGGGACTATAAAGGAGGGGGAAGAGGCCCTTCAGACGAGCGGCGTGGAGACATTTAAGATGGTGCGAGAGTTCAGCGTAGTGATTGAAAAGGACGAAGACGGCTACTATGTGGCATCGGTGCCCGCCTTGCGTGGGTGTCATACGCAGGCAATATCACTGGATACGCTGTTGAAGCGTATCAAAGAAGCGATCGAACTCTGCTTGGAAGTTGAGGAGCCAGTCGCAAACGAATTCATCGGTGTACAACGTGTGGCCGTCTGGGTATGAGTAGGTTTCCCTCGGTCACCGGCACGCAACCGCTCAGGGCATTGCGCCAGTTCGGATTTGTGGAGGTTCGGGTGAAAGGTAGCCATCATTTTCTTCGACACGAGGACGGGCGTTGCACGGTAGTGCCAGTGCACCGGGGTGAAACAATTGGACGTGGCCTGGTAGCCCAAATTCAGCGTGACTGTGAGCTTACGATTGAAGAGCTTCAGGAAAAGATCTGAATCGGACTGTAAACGCAGTGTAGACGTGGCCTAACAACGGCTTCCAGCTGATGGGCTCAGCTGTTCGTCAAAGGACCAGCTAACGGGCCTGTCGCTGAACAGTCGCCATTATGCGAATAAGTGCAAGATAGGCTTTGCGCGTAGGAAGAAGTTTCGCCGGTAGCTATGGCGAATGGGGTGCGCGCCCAACATGCCGGCCAGCAACATGCCCAACGGGGCACTCATTTGGTAGCATGGGATGCACATAGCTTAGCTGCGTGTGCCATCCGGGGAGCGTAAGCCACCAACAATGAAAGCGCAGTTGTCCTACGAGCAAGGCGATTTCTTTTCGGTGCAGTTCCCCTATCAGCTGCATTATGTGCGTCGAATACGGAATCTGGGGAACCGGCGGTGGGATCCGGACACGAAGAGTTGGCTCGTTCACCTTGCCCACCTACTCGAAGTGATGGAGATCTTCGAGCTCACACGCGCAGACATCCCACCCAAGCTTTGGCGAGCTTACCAAGTTTACCGAATCCGCAATTATCGCGTCCGGCTTATTGCCGGGCCAGTGATGGCGCGGCTTGAAGGCGACAACTTGCCGTTGGATAAGATTGACGCGGCTACGTCGTTTTTCCTGCCCGGATACCAATATACTCAGCGATTCATCGAAGGTCGCTGGGATGGGCGACGTCATCTGCTCGATCGGCGTCGGATGCAATTCCCTGCAGGATTGTTGCCTCGTGTCCGCGCCGTGTTAAATGCGGAGGGGGTTGCCTACCAATTTATCGAAGAAACTCCTGTGCCGCAACGCACGCTGACGTTCAAGCGCCCGCCTGTCGAACTGCGGGATTATCAGCGAGCATGTGTTGAAGCTGCCCTCAATGCGCGCCGGGGGGTGCTGGAGCTGGCAACTGGCGCTGGGAAAACGTTGCTTGCCGCTTGCCTCATCCATGAGCTGGGACTTCCGACTCTGTTTGTTGTGCACACGCGCGACCTACTCCACCAAACACGCGAGGTGTTCCGCCAACATCTGAGCTCCAAGATTGGTCAGGTGGGAGACGGAAAGATAGATCTCCAACCTGTGACCGTAGCTACGGTTCAAACCTGCTCACGGGCTTTCGGGATCAATGTTGGGCTCACCCCAGATGACGATGAGCCTTTGGAGGACGACCCCACGGAGGTTGCAGCTCAGTCGAAAGACGTGGTGGAATTCGTCCGATCATGTCCGGTCGTCTTCTTTGACGAATGCCACCATTTGCCTGCCGAATGCTGCTATGCGCTGGCGATGGAAACCAAGAATGCCCACTATCGGTATGGGCTGAGCGCCACGCCCTATCGAGCAGACCGACTGGATATGTTGCTGGAAGCAGCGCTCGGCGAGAAAATCTTTTGTGCACGGGCAAGCAATCTCATCGAGCGGGGCTATCTTGTTCCCCCAGAGATTTATTTCTATGCCGTTTCGCCCTACCGAACTGCGCCCTCCCGCCGACCGGACTACGCGACTATTTTCCGCGAGTACATCATCCACAATCCGGAGCGGAACGCAATGATTGTAGAGCACGCGCGGGCGTTGGCCGAGGAGGGCAAGAGCGTGCTCGTGTTGGTATCGCAAGTTGCGCATGGCGAAGTGCTGCGCGAACTCATGCCGGAAGCGCCGCTTGTGCAAGGAACCGACTCGGCAGAAAAACGACAGAAGGTTTTCCATCGGCTTGGGAAAAAATCTCTCAAAATTGTGATCGCGACGACGCTTGCGGATGAAGGGTTGGATATTCCAACGCTCGACGCGGTGATCTTAGCGAGTGGGGGCAAAAGTGAAACGCGAGCGCTTCAACGCGTGGGACGCTCGCTTCGTCCTGCTCCGAAAAAGAAGCACGCGACCATCATCGATTTCTTCGACAACGCTCCCTACCTGCAGGAGCATTCGCTCCGGCGATTAGAGATTTTCCGCACGGAGCCAGCGTTTCGGATCCATACGGTTGGATTTACTGCGTGAGCGCCCTCGCGGCCGGGCTCTCCCCCGTACGTCCCGGCTTTCTTCAATCAAGCATGAAGCGCTTCATAGCGCACACTCTTCCGACAGCCTCATACCGAGGCTGAGAACTGCCACGCCACCGCAGCAAGGCTACTTCAGAACCACTGTGACTCGGGCGGGTTTGCCCGGAATTGCGTTGAAACTTTCGCTGACGCCCCTGCCAACCCCGTCCTTTTCTGCTGTCACGGTGACGTTGCTGCCGGGTTCCGCATCGAGGATCGCGCAGAAACCATCAGCCGAGCTGAGCCAGACATCGCTGCGACCGGGCGTCTTTACGTAAGCGTCAAGGACCGGCATGCCTTTCTGGTCTTTTACGGTGACGAGTACGACGGCTTTTGAAGGTTGCGTTTTCCAAGGCATGGGCGGAGTCGGCACATCATCCGGGAAAATCGCCGAACGATAGAAACCGATCAGTCCTTTTTCGTGCACGCGCATGAGCGTAAATGGGCAGGTGCCCTTGCCGCCAACCAGCTGGGTCGCGACCGCCTGACGCAGCATTTCGACGTCGTTGAAGACTTTTTGTCCACCATAGATGTGGCGGTCGTTTGCTGCATTTTGCACGAAGTATGCGAGAAGCTCGTCGTAGTCCGGCTTCTTGTCACCCATTTCCCAATAAATCATAGGGATGAGCGCGTCGATGCATCCGCGCTTGGTCCAACCGATGGAATCTTGGTGATAATCCTGTAGCCCCGAACTTGTCCAACTATAGCCAATAGCTCTGTCGTTGCCTTGCGGCATGCGCGTCTTGTCGTGAATGCCCCAGACGGCCGCGGTGAATTTGATGTTGGGCTTTACCGCGATGACCGCTCCGTAGATGTCGCACAGCATCTTGGTGATGTTCTCGCACTGCCACTCGTTGTAGTTCAGGCTTTTCGGGTTCGCGCCGTTGCGGAAACGGGCAAGACTCCATGGATCGTCCGAGACTTTGGGGCCGGGAAACCGGATGCGGTCGTAGTGGATTCCGTCCACATTGTAGCGTGTCGCAAAGTCGAGGACGACCATTCGCACGTACGTTTGCACCTCGGGCAGGTTGGGGTTCAGCCACCAGTATTCTTTGAATTCAGCTGGCTTGCCGCCTTCATAGACGAGCCAATTAGGATTAGACTGCGCGGTGCAGTGGCGGAACCAAATGTGGCGCGGGTCGCTTGGCCCTTCCTTCTTTTCGGAGCAGGGCATTGCATTGATGTAGGCATGGAACTCAAGGCCGCGCTTGTGAGCTTCGTCGATGGCAAATTGCACCGGATCAAAGCCCGGATCGCGTCCGCCAATTAGATGGGACCACGGTTCAAGTTCGCTGGGGTAAAAGGTCGAAGCGTCTGCGCGCACTTGGAAAACGACGGCGTTGAGCCCCGCAGCTTTTGCGAGATCCATGATTTGCACGATCTTGGACCTCATTTGCTCAGCATTTGGCGAAACCCAGTCGAAGCGCGTGACCCATGCGCCGCGGAATTCTGGCTTGCCGAGCTGTTGCTTGCGAATCTGCAGGAGAGAGGCTTTGTCGAGGGGTAGATTCTCAGTTTGTGGGGTGGCGCCGCCTTTGTTACCATGGGCGGTGGGGACCGCACGGTCAGCCCCGGTGCCAGCAGAGTTGTCATGCTGGTTCATCGCTGCAACGTCGGCAGGCTCATTGGAAATGCGCCGTGCTATCGTAACCGGGGAGGAAACTGGTGTGGGTGAACTGGGTGTCGTCGGATTCAACTGAACCGTGGGAATCTGAATTTCCTTTGGCGAGGACGCTCCGGGCTCGACATCCGCATCTATCCCTTGTCCAAGACAGAGATTTGCAATCGCTCCCATCAACCCAACTGCGAGGAGGTAGCGGTACCAGTACGACTGGGCCTTCATGAACCGTAACCCCTTTCCCACACTGAAATCACCAGACTGTGAGCTTTCCGCTTCGAATGCCGTTACATGGGCCAAAACCACTCGTCATTTGTGGGTGGGACATGCGATTCACAAGAGAAAAAATCAGATGACAATTACGTTTTTTATCCGCTGTTTCTTTTGGGTGAAACCGGACGCGCCGGAGTTGCGTAAATTCGGTGGAGTCCGCCTGAGACGCGAATCCCACGGCCAAGCGCTGGCCTTGTGGGGCGTGTGGGCGGTTTGGTGAAACTCACCATATTCGTTCAGGAAGGACAGAGCATGATGACCGAGTATCGGATTGAAAAAGACTCGCTGGGTGAAAAACAGGTCCCGGCAAACGCCTACTATGGCATTCAATCGCTGCGAGCGAAAGAGAACTTTCCCATCAGTCGCCATAAGGCTCACCCCTTGTGGATTTGGGCGATTGTTCAGATCAAGCGAGCAGCGGCGGTGGTGCACGAAAAGCTTGGACTGTTGGACCCAGAGTGTGCCCGCGCCATTGTGCAGGCATGCGACGAAGTTTTGAGCGGCAAGTTTGATGAGCATTTCATCGTGGACATCTATCAGGCTGGCGCGGGTACCTCCCAAAACATGAATGCGAATGAGGTCATTGCGAACCGTGCGAACGAGATTCTGGGAATCCCTCTAACCGACCGAAAGAATCGGCGAGTTCACCCCAACGACGACGTAAACAAGTCCCAGTCCACCAACGACGTGGTGCCCTGTTCCATTCGGTTAGCCGCACTGCGGCTTTTGCCGGATTTTGAAGCGGCGCTGCGCGAACTGATCGGGGCGCTTGAGGCAAAAGCCCAAGAGTTCGACTCGATCATCAAGAGTGGTCGCACGCACCTACAGGACGCGGTGCCGGTGCGGCTTGGTCAGGAATTTGGTGGATATGCGGACGCGCTCAAAGCGTTTCTCCCCCGCTTGGAGCAAGCGCGTTCGGATATGAGCCGACTTGGCATCGGCGGGAGCGCCGCAGGCACTGGGTTGAACGTTCCCGTCGAATACCGCCGCATGATGGTCGAAGAACTGAGTCGGCAGCTGGGGATCGAACTGCGTCAGGCGCCGGATTACTTCTCCGCGATGCAAAGCCACAATGATTCGGTTTTCCTCTCGAACGTCGTGGCCGGAGTCGCCGTGGAGCTTATCCGCATTGCCAACGATCTCAGGTTGCTTTCCAGCGGTCCGCGCACGGGGTTGGCGGAAATCCTCCTGCCGCCGGTCCAGCCGGGCTCCTCGATCATGCCGGGCAAGGTGAATCCTGTCATGGCCGAGATGCTCAACATGGTTTGTTTCCAGGTCATGGGCTATAACACGGCGATCAATTGGGCTGCCCAAGCGGGCCAACTGGAACTCAACGTGATGATGCCCCTCATTGCGAACGACCTCATCGAGATGCTTGAGATCCTCACGAACGCCATGCGGGCCTTTACGGAGCGCTGCGTGAAGGGAATCACTGCGTACCCCGACCGCTGCCGGTGGTACGCCGAGAACTCGATCTCGATGGTCACGGTCCTCAACACCTATATCGGTTACGACAAAGCTGCCGAGGTGGCAAAAGAGGCTGTGGCCACGGGCAAGAGCTTGCGCGAGGTCATCTTGGAAAAGAATCTGCTGACGCCGGAGCAACTGGAAAAACTATTTGATCTACGGCCGCTCACCGAGCCGGGGATCCCGGGGAAGAACAAATAAGTTCGGAGCTGGCTGCCCACCCTGCGTGCCGCCGGTGCGAGTTGTCCAAAAGCGGTCAGAAGTATGGGCATTGCAAAATAATAGAAGCCGAGGGGTGTCCGCTGCGCCCCTCGGTTTCTGCTTTTCTCAAACCACATTCGGAACACCCAGCCGAGGAGGGCGTCTATTTGACGCGCAAAACAACGGTCTGGGAGGGGAGAACACTTTTGCCCACAGGAGGATCCTGCGAAACAATCGTTCCTTCAGCCCCTGCGGGCTCCACTTGAATGTTGGTTAGGCCGGAGTTCTGGAGAATCTGGCGCGCCTCGCTGACCAATTTGCCCGTCACGTCCGGCATAGGAAATGCCGTGCCGGGAGGACCCGCACTCACAAGCAGGTGAACGGGCATGGGCTGTTCTAATCCCTTGTTGGCCTCGGGATTTTGACTAATCACGCTATCGCGCGGCGCGGTGTCACTTTCCATGTAGGTGATATTGCCCACTTCCAAGCCAGCCCCGCGAATTTTGTTGATTGCATTTTCACGGGTCTCACCCACCACATCGGGCACAATGTAGTTTGCCCGGCCGCTGCTCACGACCACCCGCACTACCGTGCCTTCTTTCGCTTTGCTTCCCGCGGGGGGTTTCTGTTCGATGATTTCACCCGGGGCCACAATGGCGTTGGGTTCGGCACGCTCTTTTAAAAGCCCAAGCTTCTTTTGAGCCAAAGCATCGAATGCATCCTGAACCTTCATCCCTTTCACATTCGGCACAACGACTTCTGGCGTTCGCACATACGCTCGAACCACTTCATACCCGACAAAGGCCCCAAGAGCACCCACAAGCACCGTGACAATGGTCATGCGAATGATCAGGCCAATGAGACCAAAGACGAAACTGAAGAACCCTCCTTCGCTGCGCGGGCGCAGGCGGCGCTCACGCTCTACGCGTTCGTAAGGTGTCGGAGGACGGCGTTTTCCGCGCCGCGCCTCAGCAGCTCGCGCGCGAGCAAAGCCTTGGCGGGCTGCAGTGCGAGGTCCACCACTCACATCCTGAGGCGGTTGCCTCCCAGGAGTCCCCGAGCGGTCCCCCTGAGGTTTCGGCGCTGACTGAACTTCAGGGCCGGGGGCCGCAACGGTCTCCGGCCCCGGCGCAACCTCGAGACCGGTAAGCGCCGGCATGCGAGGGAGCGTATCGCTGCTGCGTTCGGCGGCAGAAGCGACACGCCACTCACCCGCTTCGGAGCCCATCTGCGAAGACGTAGCACTCTCTGCTGTCTCTGAGCCAGCACTGCCTCCCGGGGAATCCGTGGCATCGGGAGTGGATGTATCGGCTGCCTCGCTACTCTCCACAAGCTTGTCTCGCCCTCGCTCCCGCGCAAAAAGACGGAAAAAACTGACCCGCTGCCCCCCACTTTTCTTCGCTGGCTTTCGTTTTTTCTTCATTGTCTTTGATGGAGTCTTGTCACTTCTCGTCGCGTGGTCAAGCTTGGCATGCGATCCTCAGCTCGCGGCCGTCGGCGCTAAGCAGTAGCAGTTCGCGAACTCTTCCATTCACCCGGCGCAGGTGATTTGCGGAGCTGCCAACTTCGGAGAGCAGCGGACTTGCGCAGGAGCTCCATGCGAATTTGGCATCGCGACGCTCGAGCCCTCGCAAAGCCCCGTTTTTCCGAACCCACCTCGAAGCTGAAGCGTAGAGCCGCCGCCATCACTGAAAACTCTGTCTGGTTCCCGCTCGAGGACCCACCAAGCAATGGGCATCCGCGTGGTGGAGCATAAAGAAGCCCTTGGAAGGCCGGCGACACTCAAGAAAGCGACCCTACCTTCTCGCGGCGGTCCTCGTGAGCGTCATTTGCTTTAGGGGCACGACTCGGTGCGAGATCGGGGCCCCGCCCGCACTTCAAGGCCAGCGGAAGGCCTGTGCTTCTCCGCGCCCTATTCTATTCTGAGCCCCCCGCCAAGGCGCGGCGTCCAGCTATTCGATCTTGGGTTCCACGAGGCCGAAATTGCCGTCTTTACGCCGATAGAGGATACTCAGCTTTCCACCGTTATCCGAGTTAAGAAACGCCATGAAGTTTTCGTCGCGGTAAAAGAGCTCTTCCGCAGCGTCTTCAAGCGGGAGTTTTGGGAGTTCGAGTTCCTCAGCAGGAAAAACCTGCAGGTCGAATTTCTCGATCGTTACCGGATAGGTGCGCGCTTGCTTTTTAGTGGTGCGAGTCCGACGGCGCGTTGCCACAGCAACTCCGCCGGCCTCTTCTTCCTCTTCGACTTCAGCGGCCCCTTTACTTGTGTTCTTTTTGGCGGCGTCTTGGGCTTTCTGTTTCTTCGTTCCTTTCATTTTCTCCCATTTGCGTTTGAGCTGACGCTCGGCTTTATCAATGAGCGTGTCGATGGCGCGCAGGAGATCGGAATCTTGCGTTTTGGCTGCCACGCTCACTGGGCCATCCTTGATGAGAAGCTCCACTGAGTACTGATAGCGGTGATCCTTTTCTATGATGAGGTCTACTGATTTGACGCGTGCCGTGTATTTGGCAATTCGCTGAAGCTTTTTTTCCACGTACTGACGAATTTCGTCGGTAATGTCGAGGTGACGGCCAGTGATACGAATAGACATAGCTGCAGCCTCCGGTGGGAAGTGTGGCCTCGTCGGCCTAGGCATGAACTGAGTGGAAAGCTTTGCCTCATCAGCTCTAACAATAATGCGACACATTTCCCGAAAAACTTCAAGTGGAATCGGAGACTGTTGGCGTCGCAAAGAGGATTTTCACCTGTGCACGCGGGCACGTGTGAAAAGTTTCCCAAGCGAAATGATGCGCTACTTACCGACCTGCGATGAAGCCACGAGGCCAGCTCCCAGATCGACTCCCGCTTCGAGCTCCTCGCGAATGATCGCCTCGACTTCAGCCGCGACGGCTCGAGTGATTGGTCCGACGTTTCCAGTGCCGATGGGGACGCCATCGAGTACGGTTACAGGCATGACGTTCATCGTCGTACTGGAAAGAAAAGCTTCGTCGGCTTTTCTAAACTCCGAAAGAGGGACCGGCTGCTCGTGCACGGGGATGCCGAGCCGGCGCGCAGCATCCAACACGATTCCCCGCGTGATGCCGGAGAGAATGAGTGGCCCCTCGGGATGTGTGAAAACAGCTCCATCCTTTACACAAAAGACATTGCAGGAAGCTGCTTCGGTAACGATGCCATCTCTCACCAAAAGCGCTTCGAAGGCCCCCGCTTTTCGAGCCGCATGCTTTGCCAACACCACTGGGAGTAGGCCGATTGCTTTAATGTGGCAGCGTAGCCATCGCTCATCGGGTTGGGCACTTACGGCGACGCCATATGCGCGCTGTTCCGGCGTATAGTGCGGCGCCGCCTTAAAATAGGCACAAATCGTCGGTTGAGGTTGGGGCTCGGGGATCAGGTGATTACGTGGCGCCACACCCCGTGTCACTTGAATGTAAAGAATGCACTGGCTTTCCAGCGACCGCGAAAGGCCGCTTCGCTCGGCAAGTTCCGCCAGAATACTTTCCCACTCGGCCATGGAGGGAATATCAGAAATCAGAATGCCCTCGCAGCTTTCCCGGAGCCGCTTCATATGATCGCGGAACCGAACGGGGCGCCACCCCGCAAGCTTCAGGACGTCGTAAATCCCATCCGCAAACTGGTAGCCTCGATCTTCGACTGGGACCATGGCCTCAGCCATGGGGAGATACCGGCCATTGAGATATACCCACTGCTCCAACAGTCACAACCTCGAACAAAGTCAACCACATCGCTTCCCCCTGACTTTGAGTCGGCTCAAGGGGGGACTCAACCGCCCGTAGGGGCCTTACGAGCTAATAAACGTCGTCGAACAAACTTGTTCGCGACTTTCTCGGGGAAGTTTCTTAGCCACAGAATTTTTCAAGCTGTTCGCGCGTGCCCACGTTGTGCACCACAGCGTCTTTGTGGATGCGCTTGATTAAACCCGCGAGCACATTACCCGGTCCGACTTCGACGAACTCGGTCACTCCCTGAGCGACCATCGTTTGGACACTCTCGGTCCAACGCACCGAGGAGGTCATCTGTTGGCTGAGATCCTGCCGGATTTCCTCCTTGGTGCGGCGAACGGCAGCACTTACATTCGTGACGATTGGAACCTGAGGATCGCGGAAATTCATACCTGCGATGGCCTCCGCCAGCTTCTGCCCCGCTTCTTGCAAGAGCGGAGAATGGAATGCGCCAGAAACGGGAAGAGGCAACACACGCCGAGCTCCAGCCGCCTTGCACTTCTCGCTAACCTCGGCAACCCCTTCTTTGTCGCCCGAAATGACAAGCTGGCCCGGCGAATTGTAATTGGCAACCACAACCACGTGCGAGCTCTCGGAGCAAAGTTTGCGGACAAGGTCATCCTCCAATCCGAGGATTGCCGCCATGGCCCCGGGACGCTCGTCGCCCGCGCGTTGCATGAGTTTCGCGCGCAGAAGAACTAACTGAAGCACTTCGGAGAACTCGAGGACACCGGCCGCATAAAGTGCTGAGTATTCCCCAAGGCTATGTCCGGCCACCACGGCCGGCTCGATGCCGCGCTGGCGCAACGCATCGGAGAGCACTGCCGAACACACCAAAAGCGCTGGCTGGGTGAAGCTTGTTTGGCGGAGTTTTTCCTCCGGCCCTTCAAACATCACCGAAAGAAGCTCGCCTCCACATGCAGCGTTGGCCTCATCGAAACGCTGACGCGCCTCCGGGGACATATCGTAAAGGTCCTTGCCCATCCCCACAAACTGCGATCCTTGGCCCGGGAATACGAAAGCTCGCATGCTCTTTTTCCATTCCTTTCCCAGCGGTGAATCAAACGTCGCAAACAACATAAATCCGCTGCCGCTTCCTGCGGGCGGTTTGCGCTGCAACGCGCCTACGTTGGAACAAAACCCAGCCGAGAAAAGGCAAGAGAAAACGTGGGCGCAATAGCGGATGGGAACGAATCTTACTTGAACTGCCCTCGTGCAAACACAACGGTGAGTGGCTATGGAAACCGTAACTTCTGGTTCGCTGATCCAAGATCCACTCGCGATATTCGTTTTTCTTCTGGCTCTGGTGGCACTGATATTCGGAATAAGCGAGTGGAAGCCACTCAAGAGGTTCTTCCACTTCTTCCCGCCTCTCATCTTTTGTTATTTTTTGCCGATGGCGGCTACCACGTTCGGCGTTATCCCTCAAGCCAGCCCTCTCTATTCGTGGTTCAACAAGGTCTTTCTGTGTCCGATCCTCGTGCTTCTGCTTCTCAGTGCCGATTTGCGCACGATTCTACGGTTAGGCCCAGTGGCCCTTGGAATTATGGTTGCAGGGTCCTTAGGAATTGTGGGGGGAGCCGTTCTGGGATATGCGATCTTTGGGAGTTCTGTTGACCCTCAAGGATGGAAGAACATCGGGGCACTTGCCGCAAGCTGGACGGGTGGAAGCGCGAACATGTTTGCGGTGAAAGCCGCTCTTTCGATTCCCGACGAGGTATTTTCGCCGATGATCATTGTGGACTCGGTGATGGCCTACACGTGGCTGGGCCTCTTGATCTCGTTGAGCGGGTTTCAAAGCGCCTACGCACGCCGTTTTCGGGTGAACAAAGCCATCGAAGACGATATCGAGGCGCGCGTCGCACAATGGGCGGAATCGTCCCAAAGGCCAGCAACCACACGTGACCTCCTGCTCATCCTTGGGGTTGGGATGGTCGGCGGTTATTTGTGCACGTGGGGCGGAGCTCAACTTTACGAGAAATGGAAGGCAGCCGCGCCCGATAGCCGCCTTCTGGCTGGAGTTTCCGCTTCGACGTTAGGGGTGGTCCTCGCAACCACCTTGGGAGTTGTCGCCGCATTTACGCCCCTGCGGAGGCTGGAGCAAGTTGGGGCTTCGCGTGTCGGCTACGCGATGCTCTACCTGTTGCTGCCGACCTTTGGGGCACAGGCGAATTTGCGGGAATTTGGCCAAATCCCCTACTACGCGGCGATTGGGGCCATCATGCTGGCGCTCCATGGGATTTTCGTGGTGGGCGTGATGATGCTATGTCGGGCGCCACTCGTGTTTGGAGCGGTCGCAAGTCAGGCCAACGTGGGAGGGCCGGCTTCGGCTTCCATTGTGGCGAGCTCGTTTCGGCGTGAGCTCGCTCCGCTGGGTGTGCTCTTAGGCATTCTTGGCGGGATCGTTGGAACATACGCGGGGCTGCTCACTGCACAGATCTGCAGTCTGTTTGCTCCTCGTTGAGAAAGAACGGGGGCTTGCTCAGCGTTCGTGATACCGAAATTCGGGGACGGCCGCACACAGCCCATGACGTTCACTCAGCCGCGCAAATTCTCTCATGCCGGCAATCTCGGCTTCGTGAAGCTCGTAGGACAGATTCTCCCTTAAATAGCGGAGAGCGAAATCGGCCGTGATCCCAAGTCGCGGGGCCCATTCCTCTGCGATGGCTTCCAAGTGGGCACACCCCACCGTGCGCGCCTTTGTGAACGGATCGAGCAGCTTCGCGTTTTTTGCTGAGGGATGGACCAGCCACGCCGCGAAAACAAAGGGTAAACCCGTGAGCTCATACCACAGAGCTCCCAAATCGTACGCAAAGCGGAACCGACCAACCGCTTGCAAGGCCGGATCTCCGATGAGCAAACACCCCCAGCGGGGTGGAAGGGAACCAACGGAGCTTGCGGAGTTCTGCAGGGTCTCTCCGTCAGTCCATTTTGCAGTGGCGGTTGGACCAGCGCCGTCGCGACGCTCTTCGAATCGCACTCGCCAACGATGCTCCGCGGCCAAAATTCGCAGTAGGTTGATGGAGGTCAGACTGGCTGTATCCAAGTAAATTCCTTCGAGCGTTTCGATGGGGTCATTCGCGAACACCTGCACGCTCCCCACGTGGCGCGGCGTGGCAATCGCGCCTGCGCGGAGGATCGCGTAGATTGGGTGTTGGAAATACTCGAAGACCGGCACAATCGCGACATCAAACTCTCCCGCATGGAGGCGCCGCGCCAGCTTCCGTGGATGCACATCCTCGAAGATTAAGGGGGTGCCATCCCCATCCCGAGGCGTAACGAGGCCGCGTTGAAAGGCCCAGATGAGCGGTTGAACATTGAGATAGGGCACATTGCCAACCCGCCAGCTCGCTGGGGGGTGCTCCGAAATCGAACTCATAGTCATCGTCTGCCAATGATTGCGGGCACGGACAAGGGGTGGGTCAAGTTCAAACCCGGAGGTGCCTCGGTACGACCTTTCTTACGCGAGCTGATGCCGGCTCTCGCCACGGCGGGTCACACGGATAGCAGCGGCACCCTCGGTCGGACACTTATTCTCGCAGAGGCCGCAGCCCACACAGCGGTCGGCAATCACCTCGGGCGCGGCAACACGCTCGCCAGCGCCACGTCCTCGTCCGCCACCGCGCAACACAATCGCTTTCGGCGCGACAGGACACACCTCCTCACACACGCCACAGTCGAGATTCTCGGCCCACGCGATGCAGCGTGTGCGGTCCACGAGCGCGGTCCCGATCTTCACCTCCCGGCGCTTGCGTTTTGGCGTCAGTGGGGTAAGAGCCGTTGTGGGGCAGACTCGGGTGCACAACGTGCAGGAGAGCTCGCAGTAGCCAAAGCGAGGAACCAAGCGGGGAGTCCATAGGCCCTCCAGACCAGTTTCGGCAAGTGTCGGGTGGAGTGCGTTGCGCGGGCAAATGCGCAAGCACTCACCGCACCGAATGCACATCCGGAGGAAATCCGCTTCCGGGCGCGCACCGGGGGGACGCAAAAGATAGGTGTCCGTGCGATCCGCGATCGGTGCGCCACCAGTGGTAGGAATCGAAGAAGAAAGACGCACTAGCGGCGCGAGGAAGGCAGCGCTTCCGAGCGACACAAGAATCCCCCGCCGCGTTAAGTCAAGGGGGCGAGGCGCCGGCTGAGGCGCCAGCTCGGGGGCGCGCCAACCAAAGGTAATGCCTTCGCGCGGGCAGACGTCCGTGCACTCCATACACCGGATGCACTCGGAGGGGTCCACGTCCTGCGGAGACTTAGCCTCCACGGCATCCATTCGGCAGAGGTTTCCGCAGACGCCGCACTCACTACATGCGCTTGTTGCCAGGTAGCGGCGCCACGGGGCAAGACGACCCAGCAAGCCATAGAACGCACCAAGAGGACAGATGTATTGGCACCACCAACGGCGCCGCCACCGAGCTAGGGCCAAAATTCCGACAAAAATACCGAGATGAAGCCATGCTTGGGCGAAGTTGGGCTGGGTGGTGACAAAAATGTTCGCTTGCAACCACGCGCGGGCTCCGGCGGCGACAGAATGGACGCCGGGGAACGCTTCCGCTGCACTAACAACGCTTGCCGCGCCGAACTGCGCAGCTGGTGCAAACGCATAAGTCGTGGCGCGCATCAGGATGGCGAGGGGATCCATCCAACCCACCAGATTGACACCCACAACCGCAAGAAGGGCCAGAAATAGCAAAAGATAGTACTTCGTGCGGTGGGAAAAAAGCGACCCCGCAAGTGATTCTTTGGCGCCACTTGCCTGACGCCGAGCGGCGGCGAGCTCAAGACGCCGAGGACGAAGAACTGCGCCGGCTGCGTCCAGACACGTGCCTAAGGGGCAGACCCACCCGCAAAACACGCGGCCGAAAACTAAGGTCACGGCCACAAAGCCCACCATAAGCCAGATGGGCTTGAGAATCAGCGTCCGCGAGGCGATAACCGTCAAAAGCCACGTCAGGGGATTCGCCAGAAAGAGTACCTCAGGATTGACCGCCCCACTGATCCGCCATCCCTCAGGCAACGCAGGTTCCCCTCTTCCACGTACGATCAAGTAAAGAAAAATGATGAAGAATGTGAGTTGGCTCAGGCGGCGGAACTGAATGAGGGACGGAACCCTAAACCACTTCTGTGTCTTTTGCGAGTGCTTCGCGCTCACGGTCGTCATGTTGCACTCCTCCGCTTCGGATCCGGGAGGCCCCAAGAACTTTCATAGGTGGACCCATCGTTCGTAAAGGTACGGCTTTGCACGAAAGCGTGCAATCTTGGAATCGCTGTAGGTAGGCCACTTTGTTGATGCAGCATACCATTTTTCGGATTGCCTCGCTTTGATGGGGCTTGATTCGCTCCACGGAGCTCACTGGGCTCACTTTTTCGGAGCGGATTTCATGCCAGAAGAGAGGCCTGGCGGGATGTTGGGAGGCGGAGTCGCTCCCAACTCCAAGTAGGGAATTGGGCGTTCAAGCGTACCACCAAACGACAAAGGAAGGGGAATGGCGACCATGCCGTCCGGGGAGTCTTGGCTGACGGCAGCAAGCGCAACACCTAACAAGCGCACTTCGCTAAGTTGGGAACGCATAGCCAAGGATGGTCGCACCCGGAGTTCTACGCGCGCGTCCAAGGCGCCATCCTCCAAACGAACACTGCCTTTGGCTCGCAGAATGTAATCCGGATTGCGGAATTCAATGCTTTCGATGTCAACACGGCCATCGCGAATGCGGCCGATCACTAGCCCTTCGCGGAACTCGAAGCGCCGAAGCTCAGGTAGCCCCGAAAACGCCGCAACTTGATCGAGCAACCGCGTGGAGGTTACGGTTCCAGAAGAGACGTGTAATTTGCCCCCACCTTCCATCGTCGCCCGCATGTCGCGAAATCGCATGCCGCGCCAACGCAGGTCGAGCGTGCCACTGACTCGCGCCTGCACTTTGCCATCAAAGCGAATGTCGCATACGTGAAGAAAGGCAGGGACATCGACCTCAGAGACTTCCACGCGGGCCCAGTGTACGCGCTCTGGCCGAGACCAATTGATTTCGCCTTTGCCGCGCAGCGTGCCTTGCCCAACGGTTGCGGTGAAATTTTGGGTAACTTCTTCCCCCCCAATCCAGCGTGTATCCACTCGTAAATTCTGCAGCCGGCTTCGCATGCGCATCAGGCGGCTGAGCGTCTCATCGCTCGGTTCGGGAGTGGCCACCCCTGCCTTCTCTGCTTTCGCGTTGGGGAAAGCATTCGGGTTGGGAGTCGCAACCAACGGAATCCGCTCGCCCTTGGACCGAGACGAACGCGAAACGCTATCCGCGGGTGCAGCACACACAAGGCGCTGCGCACCGCCACTCATCCAAATCATCAGGAACGCGAGAAACACCGCGCTTGGCCTGAGGCTGCGACTCGCAATCAGCGACGATAACGCTCGATCAATCGGTCGCACGGGCGCAAAACTCCATGATCCAGATCTCGGCGAGCAGCGCCCGGTCGGGCACAACCGGATCGCTGGCTAAAGGGATCGCGTATTTCTGCAATGGCTCCAACCGTTCGTAGGCATCGAGAAGCTCGACAAGGGAGAAATTGCCAGCCGCCCGCAGATACTTGTCGCGTCGCCATTCCGGCCGCAGGGCAAACACGTTGCGTTCGGCGTCCTTGGGTAGAAACTCCTCAATGTAGCGATCGCGCGTCACGTTGCGTTTTTCGAGGATGCCGCTTGTGGCGGTCTTTGCCTGAATAAGCAGACGCAATTGATTGGCCAAGGCGACATAGGGCTTGGGGGAGTTGCCTGTCCGCGAAAGCCACTCGCGCCAAAGGCGCAGGGCTTCATCCGCGCGCCGGGCGAGGAGAGCATCGAAGAACGCAAACTGTACGCCTTGCTCGCGAAACTGGTGAAAGGCGCCCATACGTTGGGCAAGCGCGACAACCGGATTCGAGGTCGCCACACGTTTGAAGCGTTCATAATCTTCCGGCGCTATAATGATAAGCACCGAAGAAAGGCGCGGCAAATCCTGCTCGATGAAATTGGCCAACACCTCGCTTGGGGTGGTCTTTTCGCGCTCCGAGCCCTTTGCTGCACTCTTGCTGCCACGCTTCGCCTCGTAGAAATCCTGAACCGGATACAACACGACCACGCGCTCAACGTCTGGCAAAAAGGAAGTTGTCGAAAGCTCCGCCAACAGATCGCCAAGAACACGACTAAGGCGAGGTGGGCTGCTTTCTGCCCCGATTTCGAGATAATTGGTATCGCGGTTGTCAGGCGAGAGGTGCGCGGACACGATTTCGGACTTAAATTTCTCAATCGCCGGCTCGTCGTCGCCGCACAGGAAAAAGAACTTCGCCCGCGCGAGCGCTGCTGGGCTGGGCGCACCACGCTCCGCTGTTGTTTTGGTTTTACGCTGGACAGCCATGTCTACTCCATGTCCACAACCGGAGTAGGGGAAAATTTCCTACCCGTCGTAGCCTTCGACAGTGCTACGGGTAGGAAAGCTGTGTCACGCAAAAGCAAGCGAACACCTCCACCCGCATGAGCCAATGTGTGCGAAGAATGCTTGAATGACCATCACCTCACGTGACAACTTTGCCCACATGAGAAAGCGATTTCGGCGACTTCGCATGACAGCGCCATTGCGGCGCTTAGTCCGCGAAACTCACCTGCACGCGTCCCAACTTGTCCAGCCTCTGTTTGTGGCTGAGGACCTCGAGCAGCCACGGCCAGTGGCTTCGATGCCCGGCATTGCCCAACTCCCATTGGAACATGCTGTCCGAGAGGCTCGGGAACTTGAGCAGCTTGGAGTCGGGGGAATTATCCTCTTTGGCATTCCACACGCAAAGGACGAACGCGCAACGTCGGCGTGGGACGAGAATGGAATTGTTCAGCGGGCTGTTCGGGCAATTCGTGAGACGACGTCGCAATTAGTGATCTTAACGGACGTGTGTCTCTGTGAGTACACCTCCCACGGCCACTGTGGGATCCTGCAGGGGGAGCGCATTCTCAATGATGCGACGGTGGAAGTATTGGCGCGTGTCGCTGTGTCCCACGCACGAGCCGGCGCCGATATCGTGGCCCCCTCGGATATGATGGACGGACGCGTGGCCGCGATTCGCGAAGCGCTCGACTCAGAAGGGTTCGCTGAGGTCCCCATTCTGGCGTATAGTGCGAAGTTTGCCTCTGCGTTTTACGGGCCATTTCGCGATGCAGCACAAAGCACACCTGCGTTTGGCGATCGTAAAAGTCATCAACTCCCACCGACAAACTTTCGCGAGGCGATCCGCGATGCCCTCACGGACATTGAGGAAGGGGCGGACATGCTCATGGTCAAACCTGCGCTTCCCTACCTCGACGTGCTCCGCGAACTACGCATCCGCACGGAGATGCCGTTGGCGGCGTTTCAGGTGAGCGGCGAGTACGCTATGCTCAAAGCAGCTGCGCTGGAGGGCTGGCTGGAGGAGTCCCGCGCGGTGTGGGAGTCTCTCATTGCAATTCGCCGAGCAGGGGCGGATGTCATCCTCACGTACTATGCAAAAGAGATCGCATCCGGAAAACTTCATTACGAGTTCTGAGGGGAAGCGTTGAAGAACATCTGGGTCCTTTGCGGTGGACCATCCACGGAGTTTGAAGTTTCGCTGAGTAGCGGGCGGGTTGTGTGCGAACGCATCCGGCTTGACGAATATGTAGTCCGCCCCGTAGTGATCACACGCTCGCGCCGCTGGATTCTTGCCGAGCGCGTTCTGGAAAAAGATTCGGATCGGGCGTGGTTGGCGACGTTCTTTAAGATGGCCGCTGATCCCTCAAGTACAAAAGTCGGACTTGATGTTGCCGAAGCTGCTGCGCGCATGATTGGCGAGGGTGTTCACTGCGCATTTCTCGCACTGCACGGACAGTTCGGCGAGGACGGTGCGGTGCAGGGCTTTTTGGAAACACTGGGAATTCCTTACACGGGCTCGGGTGTGCTGGCGTCCGCTATTGCTTTCCACAAGATTTTGTCGCTGGATATTTTCCGCGGGGCGGGGCTCACCACGCCACGAGGTATGCGTGTGCACCGCGAAACAGCTATCAGCGAAATCCTCGAGCAACTTCAATTGCCGGTGTTCGTGAAACCTGTGCGCGGCGGTTCAAGCGTGGGAATGAGTTACGTGGAAAAAGAAGAGGACTTGGCCCCTGCCATCGCACTTGCTTTGGCGACGGATACGGAAGCTCTGGTGGAAGAAAAGGTGGACGGCGTGGAGGTCTCGTGCGGAGTGCTGGATCTCGTTCGCGACGGTAACATTGTAAGTACGCCTCTGCCGCCAACTGAGATTCGCCCACTTGAGTCGGCATACTTTGACTACGAAGCGAAATACCGGCCCGGAAAGAGCAAAGAGATCACACCGGCAAATCTTCAGCCGACTATCATTCGCAAAATTCAGTTGTGCGCACTTCGAGCACATCAGGCTCTCGGTTGCGAAGGCATGTCGCGTACGGATATGATCGTGCGCGAAGACGGCGAGCCTGTCGTGCTCGAAACGAATACGATCCCCGGAATGACTCCAACCAGTTTGCTACCCCAGCAGGCGGAAGCTATCGGAATGAGCTTTGCCGACTTTCTGGACACCTTGATCACGCATGCATCGCAACGGGAGCAGCTACGATGCAAGCAAACGGGGGGCCACTGAATACAAGCCTGTTGCGGACTCTAATTTTCGCGGAAGCTTCTCACCATTGATTGGATCGGATATTGGGAGCGCGGATGGCTAAGAGGGACTATTACGAAATTCTCGGCGTCTCGCGCAATGCGACTCTGGACGAGATCAAGAAGGCCTATCGCAATATTGCGAAGAAGTACCACCCGGATAAAAACCCCGGCAACAAAGAGGCCGAGGAGAAGTTTAAAGAGGCGTGCGAGGCCTACGAGGTCTTGTCGGACCCGGAAAAACGTGCCCGCTACGATCGGTATGGGCACGAGGGAGTCAAGTTTAGCGGTGGGGGCTTTACGTACGATCAGTTCACGCACTTCACGGATTTCGAAGATATTTTTGGCTCCATCTTCGACAGCTTCTTTGGCACGCAGACGAGCCGGCGCGGGCGCACTCGGCGAGGAACGGAACGTGGCCGTGATCTCAAGGTCTCCGTAACGCTGGATCTGGAAGAAGCGGTCAGCGGGAAAGAAGTCGAGCTGGCGCTCTCGCGCCTCGAGAGGTGCGAGGATTGCCACGGCACCGGCGCCACTCCGGGCTCGCAACCCAAGACCTGTCCGCGTTGCAAAGGTCACGGAGCACTCCGCTACCAGCAGGGGTTCTTTAGCATTCAGACGACGTGTGACGTGTGCCAAGGCGATGGGACCATTCTTGATTCGCCGTGTGGCACGTGCGCCGGGCGTGGTCGCGTCAACGAGCGATGCACGGTGAAGGTGCGCATCCCTGCGGGCGTGGACAATGGCACTCTCGTGCGCGTAGCTGGAGAAGGTGAGGTGGGTCCGTACGGTGGGCCCCGGGGCGATCTCTATGTGGAAATCAAGCTGCGCGAACATGAGATTTTCCGCCGCGACGGTGACGACCTCTACTGCGACGTCCCGATCAGCTTCTCGCAGGCTGCCCTCGGCGATGAGATCACGATTCCCACGCTCTACGGCGAAGAAAAGCTCAAGATTCCGGCCGGCACCCAGACGCACAAGGTGATGCGATTGCGCGGCAAAGGGATGCCGCGGGCTTCCGACCCGAACATTCGCGGCGACTTGTTTGTGCGGTTGATTGTTCGGACCCCCACGCACTTGACTGAACGCGAGAAAGAACTGTTCCGCGAACTTGCGGAGATCCGTAAGGAGAAGCTTAATTCGGACAAGGGGTTCTTCTCGCAACTGAAGGAAAACCTATCGGATATCAAACGGGGTGTCTTTGGCGAGTAGGGGCCCCTGCGGCATTTAGCAATGTCGGATGCGGCACAAGTCGCGCTTTGTCACAACGGCATACAAAGAAAGGCGAACGAAATGACATCCGCGAAAGATTCCAACGACACTCCCCGCACCCGCCTCGTCTTTTCCACGGAACTGGGGGATTTGCGAAAGGTTGCGTCAAAACCCGAGGTGGAAGCCCCACCACCAAAACCCGTCTCACGGCAGCATTCCATTACGGTCGCCTTAGACACGAAGGGGCGCCGCGGTAAAGCGGTGACCGTCATTTCTGGGTTGGAGCTCCCGCCCGCTGCACTCGAGATGATCGCGAAGGATCTGAAAGCGAAGTGTGGGGCAGGCGGCACCGTCGAAGGCTCCCAAATCCTCATCCAAGGGGACCAGCGCGAGCGAGTCAGCGCCTACCTCTCTCAGCTTGGGTATCGAGTGAAAACACGATAAAGTCACACCGTCTCGGCCGCACTTCCGTTTGTCAAATATGTGCTGCGAATACAGATGTCTACTTGGAAAGAAGCCTTTCACAAAGGTGGAGTCGCCCTCACCTCGCAATGTTTTCTCCCCCCGTCTGCTATGACTCAGGCATTTACTCCTTTCTTCACTACATCGTTGACACTGAATAGCCCAGTGATAAACTTTTGGCGTTAGGGGAAAAGTGACCCCTATCAAAATCTCTGGCAGGAGGGCCTTCGAATCATGCGATGTCGAAAGAAAATCCCCTTCGGAGTGCTCTGCGTTGGAGCATGCTTGTGGGTGAGTGCTCCAGCGATCGCCGCAATTGAAGGGCAAACTCCGACAAACTCGTGCGATAAGCACGGAAGCGCAACGCTGAGTGCCGCTCACGGATTGCTCCCCGCCAGCGGCTGTGGTGATAAACCCTCGTCTCCTACGGCTACCATCGGCACAGGAATGGTGATCCAGCTTGGCCCCGACGGCAAGCCTGTCCAGCAGGTGCCAACGGGATTGATCAAGCGCGCGCCCAACCAAGGTTCCGTCCAAGGGCTTACAGTGCGCCAAAGCTCCAGTCCGGCGGGCGGACTTGAGCTTCAGGTGGGTCCACGGTTCGTGAACACGTCCGTAGCCACGATACGTCCGGACGGCAAGCTTGACGTGAAGTGCGTGCAGGGCACGGCCGCCACCACGGAAGGAAAGGAGTAAGGAGCCATGAGGAGCTCGTATTTCACTCACCTCTTGCGAAGCGTTTGTGTGGCTGGGGCAATGGCAATTTCACTGAACGCGCCCGCTGCCGTCACCGTTGTGATCAATTTCACGGACAGCTTAGGCGAAGGATTTTTTGATCCGACACTCGGCCCTGCTCGTCAGTCAGCTTTCTTCTATGCGGTAAATCAATGGGCCTCGCAGTTGGTTGGCACAGTACCGATTCAGATAGAGGCAAGCTTTGATGGGCTCGGCGGAACCCCAACCAGCGCTATCCTCGGACAAGCTTTTTTTACGAGTGCACATGCCAACTTCGTCGGTGCGCCTCTGCCCAATACGTGGTATCCAGTAGCTTTGGCCAACCAATTGGCTGGAACCGACAACACGCCAGTGCAACCGGATATTGTGGCCATATTCAACTCGGACGTGGATGATCCCATCGTGTTGGGGAGCGTGAACTTCTACTACGGCACGGATGGCAATCCGGGGCCGCATGTGGATTTCGTCACGGTGGCCCTGCATGAACTCGGCCACGGCCTTGGATTTGCCAGCCTCTTGGATCTCAACACGGGCCAGTGGGCTGCCGGATTGCCTGACATCTACAGCATTCAACTGACGCAGCAAGGTGTTGGCGATTTTTCCGGAATGACCGATGGTCAACGGGCTACGGCTGTGATTAGTGGCCAAGTATATTGGAAAGGTGCGAACGTCGTCGCCGAAAAGGGCGGCCAAGTAAAGATGTACGCGCCGAACCCAGTGGAGCCGGGCTCAAGCATCTCTCACTGGGATCCGTCCAATTCGCCGGATTTACTCATGGAACCTGCGTATAGTGGGGCGCATCACAGCGTCGATCTCACGAAGCAAGCGTTTCAAGACCTTGGCTGGAGCTTCGTTCCCCCAGCCCAAGTCGCTGGTTGGGAACTGTACTAAGGTGCTGAGGGAGGCAAGTGGGGCTCGGCCTGTGACTTAGGCCAAGCTCACGAGCGTGCAAGCACATAAAAAACGGGAAATCGTAAAGGCGGCGGAGCACGTGACCCCAAGTGTTCCGCCGCCTTCTTTTGTGAAACTCATTACCGATTCGCGAAAAGCGCAAGGTGAGTAGGTGGAGTGCAGAGGGGTCGAATCACTTGGCATCCAGAAATTACCCAACTAACGGCGTCGGCCGCATAGAATTGAGAGACGCCAACGGCGGCGTTCTTTTTGTGTGAGTCCTCGCGTAAAGCACAGCGCCTTAGGTAGGGTCACGATCAGGCGATTCGCTTGTGTTGGAAGCACGCCAGTCACCTGTTCGGTCCTGACTACAAGCTCGTCGCACCTATTTGGGTGACGTGCCAAGCGCGCGCCGCCTGTGGCCGCCGCGGCGCACCTGCGGACGCGAACGTGCTTTTCAAGCGAAGCGCTGAGGCCTGACAAGCGCTAAGCACGGACGTCGTCAATCGAGTGCAAATTCTTTACGCCAGTCGCCGCTTTCCTGCCAGGGAGGCTGCTCCTTTTTGTCCATGAGGAAGGGGCCGACGACAAGATGATCCATATTTGTGCGCATGAAGCAGCGATAGGCATCGGCCGGCGTGCACACAATGGGTTCGCCCCGGACATTGAAACTGGTGTTAATGATGACGGGCACACCGGTTTGACGCCCGAACTCTGAAATGAGCTCATGGTAAAGCGGGTTGAGGTCGCGCTCGACCGTCTGGAGGCGAGCGCTACCATCCACATGGGTCACGGAGGGAATCACCCGTTTGTCCGCACGCACGTTTGCCACGAAAAGCATAAACGGACTGGCTTTGAGCTTGTTCATTTCGAAAAACTCGTTCGCCGCCTCCTGCGTGACCGAGGGGGCAAAGGGCCGAAATCCCTCGCGGAACTTGATCTTCATGTTGAGGGTATCTTTCATTTTGGGATCTCGAGCATCGGCTAAGATGCTGCGCGACCCAAGGGCTCGGGGACCAAATTCCATTCGCCCTTGGAACCAGCCGACGACATCGCCTTGGGCAATGAGGCGCGCCACCTCCTTCACAAGTTCCTGCGGTTCGAGCCGGCGGTAGCGCGCTTGCATCGAATCGAGGTACGAGCGGCACTCCTCCTCCGAATACTGCGGCCCCCATAAGGCATGATCCATGCGGAAGGTGCGTGGCTTGCCACACACGGAGTTCCAAAAATAGAAAGCAGCTCCCAGCGCACCACCGGCGTCGCCGGCAGCGGGTTGCACCCACACATCCTCAAATTCGGTCTGCTCGAGAACCTTCGCGTTAGCCACGCAGTTAAGCGCCACACCGCCCGCCATGCAAAGGTAGCGCATCCCCGTCTCTTTGCGGATATGGCGACCCAGCGCCACCATGATCTCGTCGGTGACCTTCTGAACGCTGGCGGCGATGTCGAATTCGCGCTGTGTCAGACGCGTCTCAGGTTGCCGAGGCGGCCCGCCAAAAAGACGATGAAACCGCTCATTGGTCATCCGCAGACCGTGCAGAAAATCAAAGTACTCGGTATTGAGCCGAAAACTCCCGTCGGGCTTCCACTCAATGGTTTCGCGCACTTTGTCATAATAGGTCGGCTGGCCGTAGGGAGCCAAGCCCATGACCTTGTATTCGGCGCTGTTGACTTTGAAGCCGAGATAGTAAGTGAAAGCGCTGTAAAAGAGCCCCAACGAGTGGGGGAAGCGGGTTTCATACCAAAGCTCAATCTGCGTGTCGCGTCCCACGCCCCACGTGGAGGTACTCCATTCGCCCACGCCATCTACCGTGAGAATGGCGGCTTCGCGAAATGGCGAGACAAGGAAGGCGCTTGCGGCGTGCGAAAGGTGGTGGTCGTTGAAATAAATCTCGCCATCGTATCCAAGTTCATGGTGGATGATGGATTTGATCCAGAGCTTATCGCGCATCCAAATGGGCATGGCCCACATAAACGATTTCAGGCCGCGCGGGAATTGCTCAAGGTAGGTAAAGAGGAGACGCTCAAATTTTACGAAAGGCTTGTCATAAAACACAACAGCGTCCAGATCCCCCACGCTGATGCCGCCTTCGCGCAAACAATACTTCACGGCGTGGATGGGGAAGCGATCGTCATGCTTTTTACGCGTGAACCGCTCTTCTTGGGCAGCTGCGATCAACTGGCCATCGCGCACGAGCGCGGCCGCGGAGTCATGATAGAATGCAGAGATGCCGAGAATGTGCATTTTGCATTCGTTTCACAGTGAGTTCGAGAAAAACTTCACACGAAACGGTCTTCTCTCAGTCGATGCCGTCCCTGAGCACCAGCAGCAACTCGAAAGATACTTCTTGGGCTCAAGGGAAAAATAGAGCCACACCTCGAGCATCCCACAAAGTAAGGGTTTAAGAAACGTTCCTAGGGAGTTTCAGCCAAACGTCCTCAGAGCTTCTGATACCCCCGCCACCAGCCGTCTTAGAAAAGGCTCACGTGACATGCGTCGGACCTTCAGTTTTCAATCGCAGGTTTTTTCGGGCGGCCGATGCGACGTTTCGGGCCCGGGGTTTCGCGGGGGTCGAAGCTCTTGAGGGCGGGAGGAGGTACCATGTAGATGGTGGCAGGAGTCTGCACCGCCGTGCCTTTCACCACCTGCACACTTCCGGACGTTTGCGCCGACGGTGGTTCCGATGCCAACTTGACCGGAGGGGCTAAAACCGACGACTCGGCAACGGTCGGGGCCGGCGCGAGCTTCTTGGCAATCTCCGCGAGTGCTTCCTCGTAGGGTTTCCCCCCGATTTCGGTGCCGGGCTCCACATAGGTTGCAGCGGACTCTTCAGCAGCCAAACGCAAATTCGCGCTCACAGCCGCCCCAAGTGCTGTGGATGAGGGAACAAGAAACACAGGGATGTCATGCTTGCCAAACGTTCGGGCGGCTGCAACAAGATCTTTGCGCACGCTCTCATCGGCGATCCCCGCGGCCTCATCCGCAAAACCCGAGAAAATGATTACTGCCGAGGGTTTTGCGGCCAGCGCCTCCGCCGCGCGGTTTGCGGTGGCTTGGGCACTCTCTTTATCCACCGTCATATCCACGACTCGCGCATTCAAAATCGAGGACGTCTGCTGCGCGATCTGCGTGAGGACGCTCACGCGCGCCCCTTCGCGAACCCGCGGCTTTTCGCCCAAAAGAACAATGGTGATGGGGCTGGTGGACCCTTCTTGCGAGGCACGCACAAAAACCGGCACGGCCATCACGACGGCCAGCAGAAGAGGAAGCACGGTCTTTCCCATGAGGAAGCGATCAGTTCGCACTCTCTTTATCCTTTCTATTTCACAGCCTTTACGCCGGCCCCGGACCGTTATCAAGTGCGAGTTGAACGCGGCGTCGTTTAGTCCTCGCTTTCCTGAAACCAAGAGGGACTCACCAGCTTTAATAGGCGGATCTTCAGATCAAGCCCCTCAGCGCGAATGTCGGTTTCCACATAAAGGAGCATCAGAGCGACCGCAAGCCACGAAACGGCAAAAGCGCTTATAACGCAATCGCTCAGCGACTGAACGAGAAGAAACTGAGGGTCGAGAGTTGCAAAGCCCACCCACCGTCCGGCTGCGAGCAGGTACAACAGCCGAATAACAAGGAGCCCCGCCGCTCGCATTCCTATCCAGAAGACCAGTATGAGCAGCGCTCGCCAGTAGGCGTTATCGCGCCACCAATTGCGGTGAAACCGGGCGTGCATATTTCGAGCACTTTGGCCAAAAGCGCTCAGCGCATGGTCGGTCCCACTCACGACGATAGGCACAACTAACAACCAGCTTAGCCCCCAATAGATCAGAATGCCCATGAGAAAAAGGGCTGCTGGAAAAGCCCATGCATTCTGATCCGCAGCTCCCAGAAAACCCGTCACCACGGATAACCCTAACATTATGAGGCCAAAGTAAAAAATAAGGACAAGGATCAGACTCGGGAGTCGCCGCATGACATAAAGAAAATGTCCTCCCCAATCCCCCGATCTCTCCGGCGCCAAATATTGGGATCGTGTAAGGGAAAAGATCGTAGCGATTGGCCAAACTTCCAGCAGCATCGCCACGAGGTAGTAGGGCAACATGGCAATAATATGCGTCTCCAATGCGTCTTGATTTGCAGGAGCCATTTGCCACGCGAAAACGTTGACCAAAGTCGTGGGTAGGACGCCCATGAAGCCAAGAATCAAAAGCGGGCGCCAGTGCCTTTGCCAAAAGGTAAATGTGCGGTCGAGAAACTCGAGCAAGGTCGTGGGGCGAACGTGAAGGATGGGCCAAAGGTCCACCTTCTGTGGCTCCGTAGCCTCCTTACCCTCTTGCTGTGCGAAGCAATTGCCCTCGGTCATCCCATCGCTTCCTGTTCTGCTCGGCATTTCGGTGAGGTTCAGGAATCACTCATCTCCGTCTCAGCCAAATACCGTCGTAAAGCATCCCGCCACGGGGGCAAAGGCGCAAGCCCCAATTGTGTAGCGCGGACGGCAGCCAGCCGCGAGTTTGCAGGGCGCGGTGCCCGGGCTGGATACTCACTCGCAGGAATCGGGGCGACCTCTATTTCCCCCAAGCCAGCTTCGTTTAGAATCGCTTGAGCAAATTCGTGCCATGAGCACCACCCGTCATTCGTGCGATGAAGAATTCCTTCCACCTCGCGGGTTGCGATTTCGCAGAGTGCTTGCGAGAGATCTACGGTATACGTAGGTGCGCCCACTTGATCGCAAACTACCCGTAGGGGTTGGCCCGAGCGCGCCCGGGCCAGAATGGCCTTCACGAAGTTCGGTCCGTTACTTCCAAACAGCCATGATGTGCGAACGATCGCCCAACGCTTCGCTTCAGCCATCGTGCGATGTTCGCCCGCAAGCTTTGAAGCCCCATAGGCATTGATGGCGCAGGGGGGAGCCCACTCGTCGTAGGGCTCCACACGCGTGCCGTCGAAGACGTAGTCCGTGCTAATGAAGATGCACAGCGCTCCGACGAAGGCAGCGGCGCGGGCGACGTATCCAGCTCCGACCGCATTGATCTGGAACGCAAGGTCCCGCTCAATTTCTGCTTGGTCCACCCGGGTATAGGCTGCACAATTGATCACTACCTTCGGCTGATAACGCTGGAAGCCAGCGCGGCACTGGCATTGATCGGTTATGTCGAGCTCTTCGCGGTCGACCCCAATCACGTCAAATCCTGCACTTTTCAGGGCCGGGACGAGATCGCGCCCCAACATCCCGTTCGCGCCAATAACCAAAACTCGCTTTTGAGTCATTGCATCATCATCCGGTGAAACGCCTTGGCGCGTCGCCTTATGGCAAGCAGGAACGACTGCGCCTTGCACTGAGGGGTTGCCTCACCCGCGATTCGGAAAATCTTACGTAATGGCTTCTATTTTCGCTGCATTGTGAGCAAGTCTATTTCTCTGCGCCGAGCATGGGTGTGCAAGCTCAACGTGCGCACTCTGAACCGGAAACCTAAGGAGTTGAATCCGGACTCGCTCGCTCCAAAACGACCACCGCTACGGCGTGCCCGCGGGAATGGGACAGGGTGACATGCATGGCGCCCACTCCACGCTCATGAGCAATTTCAAGCGCCCGGCCTGTGACGACGAGCGAGGGCATGCCGCTGGGGAGATTGACAATCCCCACGTCGCGCCACGTGATACCTTTCGCCCAGCCAGTCCCAAGTGCCTTCAGGAAAGCTTCCTTGGCAGCGAAACGGGCAGCATAATGTTGCGCCGCAACGGGCATGCGCCGGCAGTACTCCTGCTCGACGTCGGTAAACACTTTCTTTTCAAAACGTTCCCCGTGGCGCGCTAGACTCTCCTCAATGCGCGCGATTTCCACAAGATCTACGCCCACACCAAAAATCATACTTTTCTCTGACAACCTCTCGTTTCGTATTGCCTCACGCCTACAGCCGCTGGGCGCTGAAAATCACTGCAAAGGATTTGCCAAGCGGGCGCCCCAACCACACGATTCCAATGGGGTAGGGTCAAAAAGCGGCTGTGCGACGTTCGGATAGGGGCTCTGGTCGCGCTGCGCCTTGCGGCCCATGTCTCGAATGCTACTTTCGCTTCGAACTCGGCACGGCAAAGCACACCCTCCCGCCTCGGTCCAGCAGCGTACGCTCTGATAGCAAGGTTCAGACAACGACAGACAAGTCAATCCTATTGGCCTAAAATGCGGTAGAGCTCCGCAAGATCGCTCCGCAAGTCCGCCAACGCCGCGTTAATTTCGCGGACCCGCGCTGGATCCATAGATCCAACTCTTTTCCCTTCGGGTGTAGAGGGCGAGGGGTTTGCGTGGGGCGCTCCAGCCTCCGCGGCAGCTGCTTCGTTTGCCAACTCATTCTCGCCCGCTGAGGCGCTCCGCAGCTGCTTCAAGCGTTTCCGAGCTCCCGCAATTGTATAGCCTTCCTCGTAGAGCAGCTTTTTGATTTGAAGGATCAACTCGATGTCCGATTTTCGGTAGCGTCGCTGCTCGTTTTCATCCTTCTCGGGCGAAAGCATGGGGAATTCGGTCTCCCAGTAGCGCAAGACGTAAGGTTTGAGACCCGTGATCGCGGCAACTTCATTGATCCGGTAAAAGAGCTTATCGGGAATTTTAACGTCCTCGCTCATGATGCCTCCAACTCCCTCTGCTTTCTGGATTGAGTCCCAACCTCTTTGGCTTTCCGTCGGCACGAAAGCGAAACCTTTCTCCCTTCCTGACTATCGCGGCAGGAAGGCGAGTTTAGGACTCGCGCCCCCACGTAGGGCTTTGACGCCCCCGCAGGAACGTTCAAATCTGTTTTCTCTCTCTCGCCTAAGGTCCCTTGCTTACAGGGTCAAGGTAAAAGCACACTCAAGCTCCAGAATCCGGCGTCTGACATACAATAAATAGTGTGTCAGGTTTTCTTTGATGCAATATATGGTCAAAAGCGGATGTTCCTCTCCGCCGCCCGGCCGTGGTTCATAGCCAATGCGCCGCCGCCCCGAAGCGCCTCCGAAATGGCAAGAGCTGCCGCAGGAAGAACACGCAGCTTATGATGCCCAGCACCCTTCCGCCATGGAATCCCGTGGTTTTGGGCAACCCACTTTTGGGCTTTTGCTTGCCTCCGTAGAGCAGCCGCCTGACACTCAACTCTCTGAATAGCGCATCATTGTAAAGTTAGACGGCAACAAACGCGGGATCACATAGCGCTACTGAAACCCTCAAGAAGGGACACGGCGAACCCGCGGGTACGCGCATTTCTGAAGAGGAACATGGCACATGCTTATGGCGATTGAGTGTTCGGGAATTTGCGGAGGCGTGGCTTTACTCGAGGAGGAGCGACTGGTAGGTTGCGTGAACTTCACCAGCTCAACGCTTCATTCGCAACGTCTCCTCCCTTCACTGGAGTGGCTCTTGGCGCGCACAGGGCGGCGCATTCAGGATGTGCGCGCCGTGGGGGTCTCAAAAGGTCCGGGATCGTTCACGGGGCTTCGGGTTGGAATGAGCATGGCCAAAGGAATTGCCTTGGCGCAAGGAATCCCAATTGTGGGCATTTGTTCGTTGGAAGCGCTTGCGCTGCGGGCGGCCGCGTATACCCGCCTAAAACTCGTTTGTCCCATCCTGGATGCCCGGCAAGGGTACGTGTACGCGGCCTTGTATCGAATTGGCAACCTGCTGGAGGATGGATTTCCCCAAATGGAAGTTGTGCACGAGCCAGCAGCCTTGCACATCGAGGAGCTTCTGCCTTGGATTCAGGAGCCCACGCTATTCACTGGCGATGGATTAGCTGCGCATTCCGACGTGCTGGCAACGACGCTCGGTGATCATTTCCATCGCGCAAATGCCGTGGGGCTCGTGCCTTCAGCTGAACAAGTGGCGGTGCTTGCAGCACGACGACTGCGACGGGGCGAAACCGACAACATCCATACGCTCGAGCCATTTTACTTGCGTCACGGCTACATGGAGAAGTCAGCGAAACACTCCTAAGCGGCGCGGCCGAAGTGCTTCTCCCAACCGCACTCACACCTTTGTAGCTCGCGCAAGCTCTTCCAGCCGTGGCAACGTAAGCTCGCGCATGGAGCTAACGACAACATCTGCCCACGGCTGAAGCATTTCGGCGGGAAACGTATTCGCTACCCCGACGGCAATGGCGCCAGCAGCGCGGGCTGCTTTTAGACCATTGATGGAGTCTTCAATAATCACACACTGCGCTGGAGAGAGCCCCAACCGCTCGGCCGCGCACAGGAAGATCTCTGGATCAGGCTTGCCGCGATGAAAATCCTCTCCACTGACGATAATGCCCGTTCGGCAAGCGGCGTCCCTTGCCTGAGCCGCCCTGCCTTGAACTTCTGCCGGGACGTCAAAATACTCCAAAAGATTTGCCAACCGCAGATTGAAAAGAATTTTTTCGCGGGAGCCGGAACTCGCTAATGCGTAGGGGATTTGGTTCGCCTGCAAAAGTTCCAACAACTCGCGCACACCGTCGAACACACGCATTGCGCCCGCGGCCGCCGCAAGTTCAAAATAGAGCTCACGCTTGCGGGCGGAGAAGCGTTCGAGATCTAAGTCGGCCCCATACACTTCGCGCATATCACGGATAATGTCCGCGTCCGTAAGCCCGCAATAGTGCGCATCGTCCTCCTCGCGGAGCTCGACCCCTTGCTCGCGAATCGCCTGACGATAGGCTTTCAGGCTAATGTGCTCGCTGTCCACAAGCACCCCGTCGTTATCAAAGATTACACCGAATTTCACAGCAACCGCCATGCGTTCATAATGATATCGTTGAACGTGATAAGTATAGCCAAGCTGATCAGAAGCACAATGAACACGTTGTAAATCTTCAGGAGAAGATGGGCTGGGATGGGACGCCGGATGATGGCCTCAATGGTGGCGATAAGAATGTGTCCGCCGTCAAGCACTGGAAGGGGGAAAAGGTTCGTTACCGCGAGGATAATGTTGAACATCGCGAAGAAATCGAAGAACCACTTCCAACCGCGCTTGGCGGCATCGTAGGTGAATCGCGAAATTGCGACGGGCCCACCCACGTTTTCGCGTACGGTCTGGAAACTGGACTGCAAAAGCGTCCCCACGGTCTTGAGATACCCAACGGCAAGGGCAACGGTGCTCGTCAGGGCATAGGCAGCGGCTCGGTCTAACGGCAACTGAAAGTGGTGCGTAAACGGCTGGCTGAACACGATGCCAATTTGCCCGCGCTGGGGAATCTCGGGATCCGGACGGACCGGCACCTTGAAGGTGAGTTGTTGGGTGGAGCCATCCTTGCCTCGGCGCTCGACAACAATTTCGATTTCTTCCCCGATGGATTTTCGGATAATTTCGGTGGCTTGGACTCGGGTCTCGACCCGCTGCCCTTTTACGGCAAGGATCATGTCTCCCGTCTGAAGTCCTGCCCGCTCCGCAGGCAAGTTCGGGAGCACCATACCGATATAGGGTAGGCTGCGGGGTTCGAGAGCCAACTCAGGCCAGTGGTAAGCTGCTGCCGCAGGGACTGGGACTTCAAGTTCTCGCCGGTTCTCACGCCGCGCAATCACCACTGGGATCTTTTCCTGCTTGCCGAGCGTTCGGGCTGCGATTTCCGCCGCTGCTCGCGGCCCAGAGACTTTCTTTCCGTTCACTTCGACAAGCTGATCCTCGTCCGGAGAAAAATCGGGGATTAGCCATGCGTTCAGCATGAGAGGGATAGTTGTGGCGTCGCGCACTACTTCCAGAGGGACAGCCCGCGCGCGATACTCGCCCGCATACTTGACGAATCCGTCCAAGAATTCAGCGTACGTTTTCGCCTCGTCCTCTCCCACCCGCACCACACGATCCATTGGCTGAAGAGGGATAAGGGAAGCAACTGACGGATCAATTTTCTCAATCACCGGTGGCATAGGCTCGGGCGCCATGAAGCCGATCCACGCCATCAAAAAGTAGACAAGCATTGCGGTCAGCAGGTTGTTGATACAGCCCGCGCTAAAGATGAGAATCTTTTGCCAATAGGGACGTGAGCGGAGTGCCTGAATTTCGTCGTAAACGGATTCGCCCAGCGACTCGGCTTTCCGCTCCTTTGGTTTTTCCTCTTCGAGTAGCTCGGCCAACTCGCGCGAGAATACGCCGCTTAGCTTCACATAGCCGCCAAATGGAATCGCGCTGAGGCAGTACTCGGTGCCTTTCCATCGGCGCCGCCAAACTTTTGGGCCAAAACCGATGGAAAAGGTTTCGACGCCCACCCCGAAGAGCTTTGCAAAAAAGAAGTGACCGAACTCGTGAACAAAGATTGCCACCGAAAAGAGCAACAGGATGCCAACAATACCACGGAGAACTTCCATGCCTAAACAATAGTACAATGCATGGCAACTTGTTCGTAGAGAAGGTCTCTTGCCTTTCCTCTCGAAGAGATCCCCCTTTAAGCTGCGGGAAGAATGTCACTGCCTCGGCGAGAATTGAGTCCCTCGTGATTTCTCCAAGTGGATAAAACTCTTCAACTTGTGGACTCATCCGTGGCTGCCGCAGCCATCGGTTTCCAGTCCTCATGCCACGTTTCTGAAGCCCGAGTTCGCGCCCAAGCATCCGCCGCCAGCAATTCTTCCAGCGAAGACGCAGGCTTGCCCTCGTGGGCATCAAGAACATCGCGGATGATGGCTGGGATCGCAAGGAAGCCGATTTCATCCCGGAGGAAGCGCGCCACCGCGACTTCGTTCGCGGCATTGAGCACCGCTGGGTAAGTTCCCCCTAACCGAGCGGCCTCGTAAGCGTAGCTCAAACATGGAAAGCTGGTCATGTCGGGCGGCTCAAACGTCAGCCGCCCCAGCTGTGTGAAATCCAAAGAAGGAACCTTATTTTCGACCCGCTCGGGATAAAACAGGACGTTCTGGATTGGAAGATACATATCCGTCACACCCATTTGGGCAATGACGGAGCCATCCACGTACTCGACCATGGAGTGAATGATGCTCTGAGGATGGATCACCACCTCGATGTGTTCGAGGGGGATCCCAAACAGATGGTGCGCTTCGATGACCTCGAACCCCTTGTTCATTAAGGTTGCGCTATCAATGGTGATTTTTTGCCCCATATTCCACGTCGGGTGGCGGAGAGCTTCGCGCCGCCCAATACGCGCAAGGCGGTCGCGTTTCGCCCCACGGAAGGGGCCGCCGGAGGCAGTGAGAATGATGCGCCGCACTTTATCGCGCGCTCCACAGGCAAGGCATTGGAAAATGGCGTTATGCTCGCTATCCACTGGTAAAATGGCTGCTCCATGCTCTCGCGCCGCGCGCATGACGAGCTCGCCGGCCGTGACGAGGACCTCTTTATTTGCGAGGGCAATGGTGCGGCCCAGTTCGATCGCCCGCAACGTGGGAAGAAGCCCGACGAACCCTACGGTGGCAACCACGACCATGTCGCATTCATAGCGCTCGACAAGTTCGAGCAACCCCTCCGTGCCGAGATGAAGCTTCGTAGCCGTTTGCGAAGCCAAATGGCGCGCTTCGTTAGCACGCTCCGGAGCACACACGCACACGGCCTGAGGCCGAAAACGCCTTGCTTGCTCAGCGAGCAATCCGGTCTGCGCGTTTGTGCTGAGTGCGACAACCTCGAACGCGTCGGGAAAATCGCTCACCACCTGCAGTGTTTTCGTACCGATGGAGCCGGTCGAGCCAAGAATGATTAGCCGTTTCTTCATTCCGCTTTTCACCCAATCCCGACAAGCCTCGAACTTCAACACGAAATGCTCTTTTGATCTGAGTGAGCAAGCGGCTCTGGTTGCCTTGGAAGCCACCGCTCTTTCATGGCTTGGGGGCACCACGCCGGCGAAAGGCTACTTGATTTTGCTCCACAGCACTCTTTGCATGGGGGGACAACGCTTAGGGAGCTCGCGGTACAAATGACAGAGTCTATCGGGTCCGTTGGTGCGTCGTGGGGACTTCTCGTTGATGGATTGATCATTCTTTTGTACTTTGTGTTGATTACCACCATTGGCTTATACATGGGGCGGCGGGAGCGGAGTCTTCATGACTATGCGCTTGGGGGTCGCCAGATGCCGTGGTGGGCGGTCATGGCCTCCATCATTGCGGCCGAGACCAGTGCTGCCACGTTCCTGACTGTCCCCGCAGAGGGTTTCAAAGAGCGGGGCATTGTCTATACGCAACTATGTTTTGGACTCATCCTTGGCCGAGTGCTTGTCGGAATGGTGTTCCTCAAACCCTATTACGATTATCGGGTTTACACAGTTTACGACTTCTTGGCTGTGCGATTTGGCCCGAAGACCAAAAACTACGTTTCGATGCTCTTCTTAATCTTCCGGACGTTAGCAATGGGGGTTCGGGTTTACGTTCCAGCGTTGGTGATGGTTCTGGCTTGGCGGATGATCGTGCATCAGGAACAAATCCGGGACCTTGCCACTGGGGATTCGTGGGTGCCCTACGGGGTCGCGATTTTTGTTTTGGTCGCGATCACGACTGCTTACACGTTTCTTGGCGGCATCAAAGCCGTGATCTGGACGGATCTGATTCAAGCCACGTTGATGTTTTCCAGCGCCATTGTAGCAATATTCTCTATCCTCACGCACCTTGGAAAAGGCAGCATCGTCGGGGGACTTGCGACGCTGGGCAACCTTGTTCCGGAAATGACTTCCCTCCAAGGCTACATTCGCTTTGGTTGGGAGGGGATTTCTGCCGAGCTGGGGATTTCTGCCGAGCCGGGGATTGGCGAAGCCTTCACCGCTTTTGCTAAGAATGTTCTTGCGGATCCGTACACCCTTTTCAGCGCCCTGATCGGCTACACGATCTTCAACATGGCGATGTTCGGTACGGACCAAGACATGGTCCAGCGGCTCCTGACGGCGAAGGATTATCGGCGCAGCAGGCGCTCGCTTCTCACTGCCGCACTCATGGATCTTCCCATTTTCGCGGCCTTTTCGTTTATCGGCGTGCTTCTGCTCGCGTTTTATCAGATTGAACCGTCACTGAAACCGACGAAGGTGAACGACATTTTCGGTGCTTACATTATGAACGTCATGCCAGTGGTCGTCCGCGGATTCGTGCTGGCTGGCTTATTTGCGACAGCCATGGGAAGCTTGAGCGCGGCACTCAACGCACTCGCAACCAGCGCCACCAACGATTGGTACTTGCATTACCTTGGTCGAAAGGTCAGCGAGCGACATCAAATCACCGCGGCCCGAATTTTCACCATTCTCTTTGCTTTGCTTATGGTCGTGATCGCCACGTTTACCGCCTACAACAACGTAGTGAATCCGGATTCGCGCCTGATTCCTATCGCATTGGGTGTGGCAGGGCTTTTCGCTGGTCCCATGTTGGGAGTTTTCCTTGTGGGAATGTTGACGAAGACACGCGGTTCGGATGAGGGCAATATGATCGCGTTGAGTGTCGGGCTTGTGGCAACACTTGCTTTGTGTGGGCAGGTGGTGGATGTGCTCAATCTTCTGTGGCCACGGCCTACGCCATGGCAAATGCCCGCGTGGTGGCCAAAGATTGCGTTCACGTGGTACGCACTCATTGGCGCGTTGATCACGTTTGCCGTGGCCGTTCTTTTCCCGACCCCGCAGCCGGTGTTGGCAGAAGCAGCACGAAGGCGCCAGCAAGCAGAGGTTGAGGGGGATAAGCCCTTAGCCTTGCGAAGCTGATCGCTGCTGGAGGGGTGAGCACGGGCTTTCCTTCACCGTGGGACCTCCAGCGAAATAACTTGAGTGAGGCTATATGAGGTCGAGATCCTCGTCGGCATTTTGGGTGCCTTGCTCGAGCAGTTCACGGCGACGTACCAAAAGCCGGTTGATGGTTGCGAGAAGTTCGTCAAAATCCACGGGTTTGGGGCAATAAGCAAGCAGTGGGTCATTCTGCCCCTTCACCCGAAGGCGAGTGCCACTGGAGACGATCACGGGCAGGTAAGGGCTAAGCTGTTTGCGAATCGCATCATAAAGGGTACCCCCCATCACCCCGGGCATCACGATATCCGTAATCACAAGATCCGGATTTACCTGCTCGATTTCCTGCAGCGCACGTTCTGCGCGTAGGAGCGGGAAAACCTCATGGCCGCTGCGCGTCAAAAACGTCCTGAGGATGATGAGGCTATCCTTCTCGTCATCGATAATTACAATCTTCGCCATGGGTAGATGAACTTAGCATTTTGGTGTGGGGGATTAGCAAGCGTTTTGCCGTCCAACGGATACTGTTAAACTAAGAGCAAACGGACTTCTTACTTGAATTCCACAATCGTTACCGCTCCCCCACCCTCGAGCGGAGTCCCATAGCGATAATTCTTCACGTGGGGGTGCTGGCGAAGGGATTCATGAATGGCCTTGCGCAGGGCGCCGGTACCTTGGCCATGCACGATTCGCACAAATGGGACTCCCGCAGCCAGCGCATTATCGAGGAATTTCTCGACGAGCGGGAGTGCCTCATCCACTCGTTTGCCATGGAGGTCAATGGATGTGGCCACGTTGCCCTTCGGTAAGTAGACGACCGCGCCTTGGGGAGCATGGTGGGACGTCTCCTGCTCCGACCTCACAATGTGTTCCAGCTCATCCAGCGGGACGGTGACCACGACACCATTGCGCAACCGCACCTGAGCTTTCCCTTTTTCCGGCACGAGCTTCTCGATCGTTCCTTCATCGTTGAGCTGGGGAATGTTCACGTTCATGCCGATTTCAAACTTCGCAACGTTGGTTCGGGGGGTAGCTTTGAGCCGCTCCAGCTCACCCTCAGTGGCTTTGCGTTCGGCATCGAGCTCACGGCGGGCTTCGTCAAGCTCGCGCTTCGTGGGCTGGCGCGCGATGAGCTCTTCCACCTTCGCTTTGAGTTCGCGTATCGCTCGCTCCTTCTCCTCAAGCATCCGCAATCGAAGCTGACGCTTCTCGCGTGCAAGTGCCTCGCGCTCAGTCTCAAGCTCACTTTTCAGAATCTCGAGTTCGGCTCGGGTCTTTTCGATTTCTGCAAGCTCTCGACTCAGCCGCTCCTCCTTGTGCTGAATCGAAACGAGTAGCGCGGTAGCATCGTGTTCCACTGCTGGGCGCATAGCTCGGGCGCGCTCAATGATCGCGCGGGGAAGCCCAACTTGTTCCGCAATAATCAAGGCTTCGCTAATGCCGGGCAGGTCGAGAATGAGTTGGAACGTTGGGCGATGGTCTCGCTCAGAAAGGCGGAAACTCGCGTTGCGACCCGCCGGATGTGCGGCCGCCCAGTTTTTGAGCGCCGCAAGGTGCGTGGAAACAAGCGTCAAGCAACCGCGCTCGGCAAGAGCTTCAAGAATCGCCACCGCGAGCGCACCGCCCTCGCCGGGATCGGTTGCTGTGCCAAGCTCATCGAGAAGGACAAGGGATCCGAGGCTTGCGCGCTCGAGAATGCGGGCGATCCGCTGCATGTGCGCGCTGAAAGTGCTGACGCCCTGCAACACGCTTTGTTCGTCGCCGATGTCCACAAGGACTTGGTCAAAAAGAGGAACCCGACTGCGCGCGTTCAGGGGCACTGGGATGGCCGATTGTACCATAAGTACTGTCAGCCCCACCGTTTTCAGCGCCGTCGTTTTGCCGCCTGCGTTTGGGCCGGTGATCACCAGAACCCGGTTGGCGCGTTCGAGGGTGAGCGTCAGGGGGCGCGAGACGTCGGGAGCCGCTACGCGTAAGAGGGGGTGATGCGCCTCAATCAGGCGCAGCGGCTCATCGGGTTCAGCCAAAGAGGGAAACGTGCAGCCATGAGCGACCCCAAAGCGCGCCTTTGCATAAAGCAGATCGAACTCCGCCAAGATTGCGAGATTGGTCTGCAAGGAGGGCAGCTCATCGCGAATGTGACCAGCCACGCGCAAGAGAATGCGGTAGATTTCCTCCCGTTCTTTGACGCGCAACTCGGACAAGCGGTTGGACTCATCGAGGATGACGTAAGGCTCAATGAAAACGGTCTCGCCCGTATTTGAGGAATCGTGGATGAGGCCGGGGACCCGGTGACGGTTACTCGTCTTGACAGGGAGTACATAGCGGTTGTTGCGCAGCGTGTAGAAATCATCCTGCAGGTCGCCGGACTCCATCAGCTCGCGGATCATCCGCTGCAAAGTGGTTTGGATGCGGTGCTCGCAAGCGAAGATTTCCGCGCGCAATACCCGAAGATTCTCACTTGCGGTGTCACGCATCGTGCTGTCGGGTGCAACTTTCTCCTCGATGGACCGTACAAGGGCAGGCAGATGCTGAAGAGGCTGGGCAAGCTGGTAAAGGTTTGGGGCAACCGTTTCCAGACCTGTGAAGAACTGGCGCATCCGGCGTGCTGTTTCCAGAAAATCCCGGAGATCGAGGAGCTCGGTGGTCTCCAGAATCGCGCGTTCGCGCGAAACCCGTTTGAGATGCTCCTCGACGTCGCGCAAGTCGTGGATCGGTGGTTCGTGACGTTGTTCAAGTAACGTCATCATCTCACGCACCAGCTGGATGTTGCGCTGTAGGGTGGAACGCTCGGAGGTTGGAATCAATTGCGCGACTCGACGGCGCCCCAAATCACTCACGCAACGCAACTCGAGCAGTTCGCGGATGCGGCCAAACTCTAACATGCGTTCTTCGAAGTTTTGCATGCTCGCTATGCGCGCCTCCCTTGATTGAACCCAGCCCATGAAATTGTTTGCGGACGGTGCATGAATGCACTTGATTCGCCCCAAAGGACTTCTCTAAGGTTGCGAGTAAGGATTGCGAGAGGATTTGTCATGACCACACCGCTAACTACAGAAGAAATCGTCAAACGCATTCAGCAAAAGCTCGCCGAACAAAACGAGGTCATCGTCGAGCAGCAGAAGCAAATCCACGAGCAGCAGGCCAAGATTGAGGAGCAGCAGGCGCGCATCCAAGAACTTGAGGCAAGAATCCACGAACTTGAAGAGGCCGCAAAAGAAAAGAACGAACTTGTGGCCAAACTGGCAGAACTGATTGATTAGTGCCCCCGCTTTCTTTTGCGGCAAGGTTCAGAAGCTCGTTAAAGTGTTGCCGCGAAACGCATGGCCTTGGCCGCGCGGTGTTACTGCAAATTTAGCGCTGTTAGATCGCTCGCGAAACGCATCCGCTTGAGCTTACTTAGCTCAATCCCATTTCGATGACTTCCGCCAAATGCATCGGCAATCGGCCGGTGGCCTGACGTATCTGCTCCCGACAACTGAAGCCATCCATGATGATCAAATCCTCTGGTCGAGCCGCCCGAACGGCTGGCAAAAGCGCCCGCTCAGCTATCTTCATTGAGATCTCATACGTGGCCTTTTTGAAACCGAACGCCCCCGCCATACCGCAACAGCTTGCTTCCGGGGCCACATACTCAATTCCCATTCGTTCGAGGAGCTGCGTGTCGTAGCTCAGCTGCATCACCGCCTTATGGTGGCAGTGACCATGAAAGACGGCTTTGCGGCGAATAGCTGGTGGCTGCCAATCGGGCGAAAACTTTGCTAAGAATTCCGCCAATAAGAATACCTGTTCGCTGAGTTTCTGGGCGAGCGGGTTTTGGGGGAAAAGCGCGGGTAGCTCGTCGCGGAAGACAGAAGCGCAGCTCGGTTCGAGTACGACGATCGGAAGACCGGCTTCGATCTCCTCGCGGAGGTTGGTCATGATTCGCTGAAGAACTCGCTTGGCCAATCGGAGCATTCCGACATCGTAAAGCGGCCGACCGCAACAATCTGGCGAGCGTGGGACGACAACATACCAGCCGGCAGCTTCGAGCACGTTCAGACCCGCACGCAAAGTGCGTGGTAGGAAATGGTTGTTGAATGTGTCGGCCCAGAGAATCACTACGCGTCCACCTTGCGCCGCCGGCCGACGTGCGACCCCCTCAGCAGGAGAAGCCCCCGGCCAGTTGCGGAAAAACCATTTGCGGAATGTTTCAGGGGCAAAGCGGGGCATTTCGCGCTCGGGGGCGATGCCCAACACTTTTTTCATGAGGCCCGAAAGACCGGGAGCATGCATCAGCGCATTGGCCACCGAGGGCGCAAGGCTTGCCAAGCGCGCCCAATAGTCAATGAGCCCAAGTGCATAGGCTTCCAAGGGGCGAATTCGCCCCTCGTAGTGATGCGCGAAGAACTCGGCCTTGTAAGTGGCCATGTCCACGTTCGTGGGACAATCGGTCTTGCAGCCTTTGCACGAAAGGCACAGGTCGAGGGCTTCCTTGACTTCTTTGCTGCGCCAGCGGTCGCGAATCACTTCGCCGCGGATCATTTCCTGAAGCAGGCGGGAGCGGCCGCGCGTGGAATACTTTTCCTCGCGGGTGGCCATGAAGCTGGGGCACATGAGCGCACCCTCAAGACGCCTACAGCGTCCGACACCGACACAACGCAACATCGCGCGGGCAAAATCATTTCGGGAATCAGGAAACGCAAAATAGGTCACGGGGGACCAAGGCCGGTAGTCCGGCCCAAGCCGAAGGTGGTCCGCTGGCCCCCACGCATCTACGACCTTGCCCGGATTCATCAGGTTGTCGGGATCCCAAATGCGCTTAAACTCGCGGAACGCTTCCACGAGCTCGGGGCCAAACATTTTGGGAAGCAGGTGAGCGCGCGCTTGGCCATCGCCATGCTCTCCGCTCATCGAGCCGCCGTGACGAACGATCAAATCCCCTGCTTCGTCCAAGAAGCGCTTAAATTTCTCCACGCCTTCGCGCGTTTGGAAATCGAAGTCGAGGCGCATGTGGACGCAACCGTCCCCAAAGTGACCATACATCGCGCTCTCGTAACCGAAGCGGTCGCGAAGCTCCGCAAAATCACGCAGGTAGGCGGCCAAGTTTTCCGGAGGCACGGCTGCATCCTCCCAGCCGGGCCACGTATTGCGTCCATCCGGCAAGAAGGCGGTGGCGCCCAGCCCACTCTTGCGCACCTCCCAAATCACCGCTGCTTCCTGAGGGTTGGGAAGTTTCATGGAAGGCGGATTGGGGCGCTTTGCAAGCACGGCCATGAGCTCGCGGGCGCGAGCCTCGGCCTCGGCTTGGGTCTCGCCTCCAAATTCAATGAGTAACCAGCCGGTGCCTTCAGGTAAGGGGTCCGACCACTCGCGCTTCTGCTTGCGCTTCTTCTGAAGGAAGCGGCGCAGGTAATCGTCCATCCCTTCGAGCCCGACAGGCTTGTAGGTCAAGATTTCCGGGACCGCTTCTGCGGCGGAAAAAACATCCGGATAGCCCAACACCAAGAGCGTGCGCACGGGCGGATTTTCCACAAGACGCACCGTCGCTTCGAGAAAAGTGACGCAGGTCCCCTCGGTGCCGACAAGAGCCCGAGCGACGTGGAAGCCATTTTCGGGCAACAGTTCGTCGAGGTTAAAACCCGAAACGCGCCGCGGCAACCTTGGGAACCGAGTTCGAATCAGTTCTGCATAGCGATCCCGCAGGTCACGAAGCTTGCGGTAGATCTCGCCACGGGGTCCTCCGGCCCGAATGATGGCTTCGAGTTCCTCGGGGCTCGTGCTGCCCACCCGGAATCGGTCGCCACGCACCGTGAGAATTTCGAGTTCCTCGATGTTATCCGAGGTGCGCCCGGTCTGAACTGAATGGATGCCACAGGAGTTGTTCCCGATCATGCCCCCGATCGTGCAGCGATCGTGGGTGGCCGGATCGGGACCAAACGTCAGGCCAAGAGGAGTGGTGGCCTTATGTAAGTCGTCCAGAATGGTTCCGGGCTGGACGCGTGCCACGCGTCGCGCTGGATCCACTTCGACCACGCGGTTCAGGTACTTCGAAAAATCGAGGATAACCGCCACGTTGCAGCATTGGCCGGCAAGGCTGGTGCCGCCGCCACGACTGAGGATCGGCACACCTTCGGCGCGACAAACGGCCACGGTCGCCAACACATCCTCTACAGAGCGCGGAATGACAACGCCAATGGGAACTTGTCGGTAATTCGACGAGTCGGTTGCATACATGGCGCGGGTGGCCGTATCGAAACGGACTTCGCCCACGACCTCGCGCCGCAGCCGTTCTTCAAGCGCTTGGGCATGCAACCGAGCATCGTGCGTGGCAGTGTTCATATTGTGTGCTTATCCGCCGTGAGAAACGCTATTCGCGTTCAATGCAGACGAAATTGGTGCTGGGTTCCTTGAAGCTTGCCCAGCACCTTCCGCGTTTTGTGGCTGCTTGGGCATGAACTCACATGCTCATGCCGCCATCCACGACCAGCACGGCACCGGTGACGTATTGGGCTGCCGGTGAAGCAAGATAAAGGACGGCGTTTGCGATATCCTGAACTTCCCCAAAGCGCCCAAGCGGGATTTGCGCCACCACCGCTTCCTTGACCTTATCGTCGAGGACGTCGGTCATTTTCGAGCGAATGAAGCCCGGCGCCACACAATTGACGCGGATGTTGCGACTGGCCACTTCGCGGGCAAGCGATTTGGAGAAGCCAATGACGCCTGCCTTGCTGGCGGCGTAGTTGCACTGCCCCGCATTCCCCATGATGCCGGCGACCGATGCGATGTTGATGATCGCGCCTTTACGCGCCTTCATCATGTGCTTGATCGCTGCGCGGCTACAGGCGTAAACGCTTTTGAGATTTACAGCCAGCACGGCGTCCCACGCATCCTCTTCCATGCGCATCAGAAGGGCGTCTCGGGTAATGCCGGCATTGTTGACGAGAATGTCGATCTTACCGAACTCGCTGACAGCGGTTTCGATAATGCGATTGCAATCTTCGACTTTGGAAACGTCCGCAACGACGCCAACAGCGCGGCGGCCTTGCGTTTTGACGTACTCCAAGAGATCGTCCGGCGGGGGTGCGATGTCCGCGATGACTACATCCGCCCCCGCGGCAACAAATTCTTCCACAATGGCACGGCCAATTCCGCGGCCCGCGCCTGTCACAACTGCGACTTGTCCTTCGAGCGAAATTGTTTTCATGGGCGCGATTGGATCCGCAGCCGCACCGCCCGCGCAATGAAAAAATTCGACACGAATCGAGTGCAGGGGTAAATGAGACTCTGCAGAGGCACGAGAGTGCGATGAGAACTCATACGCGGGACTCCCTTCCTGCTGCCACACACAGGAACCAAATCCTTCTCCTCGCACGCAGTTGCCTGCTCTTTGGGAAGATACGGCTTTTCCACGTTGTCTCTCCACGACACTACGCAAAATCCACAACGAGCCTTCATAGTGGGGAGAGGCACTGGGTAGGCTGCCTCTACCCAAGCCATGCGCTAAAATGCGCCCTGCAGGGGTCGGCCACCCGTGTTTTCAACGCATGACCGTGGGGTCCGACAATACCAATCTGTGGGCCGCTATCGGCGTCAGTTTCTGGATGCAGAGTGCTTCCTTGGCAGCCGGGGAATAGACTCGGGGTTGGGGAGGCGGGCTCACGTATCTACATTGACGTTTGCCGAGCTTTCGCTGTACTCAGCGAAGGAGTGAGAATTTCATGAAAACCGTATTGGGACTTGTCGCGTTTATTGCGTTGACGTGGGGCGCTGCTGCGGTTGGCGCGGTTGCTTCGCCCGGCGAGTGGTACCAGACGCTCCGCCGGCCGGCTCTCACACCACCAAGCTGGGTCTTTGGTCCCGTCTGGACGCTTCTCTACACGATGATGGCGATTGCGGCGTGGCTCGTGTGGCGCCAGACAGGATGGAAAAGTTGGCCGCTGGGGCTTTTCCTCGTTCAACTTCTATTCAACATGGCGTGGTCCCCGCTATTCTTTGGGATGCGTCGGCCGGATCTTGCGCTTCTCGATATTGTCGCCCTGTGGATTGCAATCGTGGCGACGATGGTGAGCTTCTTCCGAGTCGTTCCTTTGGCGGGGTGGCTTTTCGTTCCCTACTTGGCGTGGGTCAGTTTTGCCACGTACCTGAATTATCAGTTTTGGCAGCTCAATCCGTGAGCCCATCGTTGTCGTAGGGATTCACGATCACTTGGATATTCGTTCTTTGCCTCCGCTTCGTTCTGAGAGCGCCGTGGTTCGAGGCAATGGCGAACGTTGGGCACCTGATGTAAGTCGTGGGAATTGATCCCTTTGCACGCGCGCCTGCACTTGTCACCGTCTTGTCACAATGTGCGCGTTGACACGAATCCACATTCCGGGTGGCCTATTGTGTTCAAAGTTTCACAATTTTCGGCGCACGCATTTTTGGGAGATTTCCTTCTTCGTTCCCAGTGCATGCGCCAAGGAGAAGCTTTGAACCATGGGTGAATGGATAGGTCGTGGGCGCAAGGCGCGTCGTGCGTATGGTTTCGATGAGATTGCCATAGTTCCGGGAACTGTGACCATCAATCCCAACGAGGTGGACACCTCGTGGGAGTTAGGCGGACGCCGTTTTGAAATCCCCATTATTGCTGCTGCGATGGACGGGGTGGTGGATCCCAACTTTGCCATTTTGATGGGCAAGCTTGGCGGGTTGGCGATCCTCAATCTGGAGGGTGTGTGGACCCGCTATGAGGACCCGACAGATATTCTCAATGAGATTGCCACCGCTACCCCCGAGCGCGCCACGGAACTTGTGCAGGAGCTGTACCGTCCTCCGGTGCGCGAGGACTTGATCCAGCGCCGAGTCGAGCAAATTCGCGCTGCGGGAGTGCCTCCTGTTGTTTCTTCAATTCCCCAGAAAGCCGAACGCTATGGTGCACTGGCCGAAGAGGCGGGATGCGAGATCTTTGTGGTCCAGTCCACAGTTTGCACGGTGCGGCACATCTCATCGGAGTACCAAACGCTCGACCTCGCCAAGTTTATCGCGAACACCAAAATGAAAGTGATGGTGGGCAATTGCGTCACGTACGAAGTTGCCCTTGAAATTATGGAGTGCCGGCCGGCAGCGGTGATCATCGGCATTGGGCCTGGGGCGGCCTGCACCACCCGCGGAGTGCTTGGCATTGGCGTTCCCCAAGTCACGGCCACCGTGGACGGCGCTGCAGCGCGTGATAAGTTCTACATGACCACTGGGCAGTACATCCCCATCATCACGGACGGCGGCATGAGTGTCGGCGGGGACATCTGCAAAGCCTTTGCGGCAGGGGCCGACGCCGTGATTGTGGGAAGCGCATTTGCGAAAGCCGTCGAGGCGCCCGGCAAGGGCTACCACTGGGGCATGGCCACACCTCACGCGAATCTGCCGCGGGGCACCCGCATCCACGTGGGCACAACGGGAACCCTCGAGGAGATCTTGTTCGGTCCCGCCCGGCTCGATGACGGCAGCCAAAACCTCGTGGGGGCCTTGCGCACCTGTATGGGGAATGTGGGCGCCCGAACGATTCGTGAACTCCAGCGTGTGGAGCTATGCATCGCTCCAGCTATCAAAACGGAAGGAAAAATCTTCCAAAAGGCGCAGCGGATCGGTATGGGGAAATAGCACGGTGACCAAGCTTCTTGAAGTGGCTGGCACGTGACAAACTTTTCCCTGTCTCATCCGCAGTTGCTGGAGAATAGGCGAGTATTGCCTCGGGAAAGGACTCACCGGCGCAGAGTGCACAAAACTGAAAATGGTAGCAGACCCGTGGGCAACTACTACTGATTCCTTCGAAGTGTGACGCCGGACGCTCAGGCGGCACGGGAGCAACTGCAAGGTCATACACCCCAAGCAACTGAGCAAAACTCACAAGAGAACATTTTTAGGATTCCGACCATGATTGCCATTTTAGATTTTGGTTCCCAATACGCCCAGCTCATTGCCCGAAAACTGAGGGCCTTGCAGGTCCATGCTGTGATCGTACCGCACACGATCTCCGCGAATGAACTGCGTGCGATGAATCCGGTGGGGCTGGTCTTCTCCGGCGGGCCGGCTTCCGTGCGCGAGCCGAATGCCCCGACGGTCGAGCCGGACGTGTTGGATTTGGGGTGCCCGATCCTTGGAATTTGTTACGGTATGCAGCTTCTGGTGCACCTTTTGGGCGGCCGAGTGGAGCCGCAAACCCACAGTGAATACGGCCGCGCGCACCTGACGGCAATCGAACCCAATCCACTGTTCGATGGGGTAAAAGTGGGCAGTGTCGTATGGATGAGCCACAACGATGCCGCGGTGCGATTGCCGCGCGAGTGGCAAACGCTTGCGAGCACGGAAGGATGTCGGCAGGCGGCGGTGCGCCACCGGAGGCGTCCGTTCTGGGGACTGCAGTTCCATCCCGAAGTTCACCACACTCAGGACGGGATGCGAATCCTGCGCAACTTTGCTGAGAAGATCTGCGGCGCTAAGCGCGATTGGAAAATGCGCAACTACATTGCGCAAGCCGAGGAAGAGATTCGTGCGCGATTGGACGCGGCGCCCCGCGGGGCACGCATTGTAGCTGCAGTGAGCGGTGGTGTGGATTCGACCGTCCTTGCCGCTCTCTTGCATCGGGCTGTGGGTGACCGGTTCGTGCCGGTGTTTGTGGACAATGGGCTCCTACGCATGAACGAAGCGGAGACCGTCCGTGAAAATTTCCGCCGCTATTTAGGCATCGAAGTCGAATTTGTGGATGCCCGAAAGCGCTTCCTCCGAGCCCTGCGCGGCGTCACAGATCCCGAACAAAAGCGTCGCATCATTGGGCGTGAGTTCATCGCAGTGTTTTTCCGCAAACTCCGCCGCCACGATCTGCTCGCACAAGGGACGCTCTACCCGGACGTCATCGAGAGCGTGAGCGTGAAGGGGCCGAGCGCGACCATCAAAACCCACCACAACCGCGTTGCCGAGGTGCTGGAACTGATGCGGGAGGGGCGCGTCGTGGAGCCGCTTCGCGAGCTTTTTAAGGACGAGGTGCGCGAACTCGGCAAGCAGTTGGGGTTGCCCAAGGAGTTGCTTTGGCGGCAGCCCTTCCCGGGTCCCGGTCTGGCAGTCCGCATTTTGGGAGAGGTGACGGAGGACCGGTTGGAGATCCTCCGGCACGCGGACAAAATTGTGCTCGATGAGATCAAAGCAAGCGGCCTCTACCATCGGATCTGGCAAAGCTTTGCGGTCCTGCTCCCCGTGAAGGCGGTTGGAGTCATGGGCGACATGCGCACCTACGCCAATGTGGTTGCATTGCGAGCGGTGGAAAGCGTCGATGGCATGACGGCCGATTTCGCCAAACTCCCCTATCCGCTCTTGGGGCGCATCGCCTCGCGAATCATCAATGAGGTGGAGGGCGTGAACCGGGTGGTTTACGACATCAGCTCAAAACCACCGAGCACGATTGAATGGGAGTAGATTCGGAGAAGATGGTCCAGCGGGACCGAATCCGTCCGGCTCAGCACCCCATTCCCATCCTGGGCCCAATAACTTCGGTCGTTTGCTCTTTGCTGCGCGGCTGATCTTCGATCTTCGTTCTGGCATAGCTCACTCACGTGGCGCACCTGCCCATCTCTGCCACCCAGTACCTCTTCAGCAATAGAACCCCGTGGGAAGTTGCCGTTTCTAAACAGGCCACGGTGCTTTCTTTGTTGCAATTCTGGTGGTTTGCATCCCGAAATATTGTGTTTCGGCCAGAGGGAAAGCGTTCGAGCCATCCCAAGCCGACAATCATTTTTCGCCAAGGGAAACAACGTATGCGGAAATCGGCGGTGCTCATTGCGCTGGGAGGAAACGCGATCACCCGCGAAGGGGAAGAGGGGACGATCGAACAACAGTTCCGCCACACAGAAGAGACCATGCGCGAACTGGTTCGAGCCATCGAAGGGCGGTACGAGCGCGTCGTGCTCACTCATGGAAATGGGCCTCAGGTGGGCAATATCGTGCTACGCAGCGAGCTTGCTTCGTCGTACGTCTATCCGCTCCCGCTCGACACATGCGTTTCCGACTCCGAGGGGGGCATGGGCTATATGTTCCAGCAGGTGCTCTACAACATTCTCCATGAAAAGGGAATGCCGGAGCGCGTGGTGTGTGTGCTGACGCAGGTCGTCGTGGACCGAAATGACCCCGCATGGCAGCAGCCCACCAAGCCCATTGGCCGCTTCTACAGCGAAGAGGAAGCCAAGCGGATGATGGAGGAACGAGGCTGGCGCATGCGCGAGGACGCAGGGCGCGGCTGGCGAAGGGTGGTGCCCTCTCCCGAACCGAAGGAAATCGTCGAACTCGAAGCCGTGCGGGCTCTTCTGGAAAAGAACTTCATTGTCATCGCAGCCGGCGGCGGCGGAATCCCCGTCATTCGCGACGAACGAGGACTTCTGCACGGCGTCGAGGCGGTCATTGACAAGGACCTTGCCAGTGCGCTCTTGGCAGCAAATCTCGGCATCGGGGTGCTGGTGATCCTGACGGGCGTCGAGAAAGTGGCGGTGGATTTTCGCAAACCGACGATGCGACTGCTCGATTCCATGACCGTGGCCGAAGCCGAGCGCTATCTCGAGGAGGGTCAGTTTCCCGCGGGAAGCATGGGTCCCAAAATTCGGGCGGCCATCCAATTCCTGCGCAACGGTGGCGATACGGTCATCATCACCTCCCCAGAAAAATTTACCGAGGCGCTGGACGGAAAAACAGGCACACGCATCGTGCCATGAGCATGGGACTGGGTGCTGCCTCGCGTGTAAACTCCAGACGTGAACCCTCCAGTTCGGTGCGCACGAGTCGGCGAGCCAGACGTCTCTTGGCACAAGCGTTCGACATCAACACGCAACCGGTCAGGGTGCACATAGGACGCTGAGGTAAGATGGCGTTACCAAAGATTGCGCTGCAAAAAATGTTGCGTGTGTTTGGGGCCGCGCTGCGGAGACCCGGCTGACATCGGCAACGCTACTTACGATCTCGCGCCGGGTGCGTGTCGGAGCAAGGCTTCCAGCTCGGGATCGCCCGGGTAAAGCACACGATACAGAAAAAGTCCGTTGGGTGGCAGTGTGACCGCTTCATTGGGCCGCTCACCTGTGGCGAGCATTGCGCGAACGGCGTCGAGCGACATCTTGCCTCGGGCGCAGTTCACCATCACGCCCGCCAGAATCCGCACCATGTTCTGAAGAAAGGACTGGCATCGGAAATCGAGCATGAGGACGCCATCCGGCAGGAGGGTGATTTCAGGCTTGTGAAGGGTGAGGTGGGTGCGCACCGCGGTGCAGGTCTTTGCGCGAAAGGCGCGAAAGTCGTGGTGACCTGCGACAATTTCCGCAACCGCCTCCATGCGCTGCAAATCCAGCCGATAGGGAACATGCGTGAGATACGCGGCGCCAACTGCTGGGGCGATCGAGCGGTTCAAAATAAAATAACGATACCAGCGGAGCCGTGCATGGCGCCGCGCATTGAAGTCAGGCGAGGCTTCCGCCGCATTCAGGATTGCGATATCCCTCGGCAAGTAGGGTAACGCCCCCCGAGCAATCGCGTGCGGCGACAGTCGCGTGCGCGTCGAAAAGCTAATCACCTGCCCAAGCGCATGGACGCCGGAATCGGTGCGCCCGGCCGCAGTGACGCGGATGCGTTCGCCAAGATGGCGGCTCAGCGCTTCCTCGACTTTTTCCTGAACAGAAACGCCGTTTTTCTGTCGCTGCCAGCCGACGTAGCGGGTGCCGTCGTACTCCAGCGTCATGCGGATGACTCGCTTTTCTGTACGCCCGATCATATCGAGTGGCTTTTCTGGTACATACGGTAGAAAGGCAAGCCTTTGCTTCACGGTATCGAGCTGAGTGATGGCTCTCTCTCGGGTTCGAAGTCGGGCTTAGAGCTTCGAGGTCGGAAAAAAGACTTAGGGATTGAGTCTCGTAGTATGGAGTTGCAAAGCAAAGATTGTGGTCACTCAAGAAGTCTGGCAACAGCTGCCATGTGTGCTTCGAGCGCGGAAGCTTACTCTGACGGGGAAGCTGGACGCTCACGACAGGGCGTGGGTGGGGCCATAAGGGGCGTCCACTCGCTTGTTCTCGTTGCGCGGAGCAAGCGTAAGCCATCTTTCGAGTGTGTGGCTCGAGTGGAGCAGGATCCAACCTCCAAGCAATTCGCGGTGACGAGCTGACTTAGACATGAACGGAAAAAAGGGCGAGCAGAGTTCGCATGCAGTCAACGAATGGTGGGTGGATGCCACACAGCAGCTTGAGGCGATATCGGCGCACAACCTAAAACGCAGCTTGTGGCCGTCGGGGCTGGCCGTGGGCAATCGCATTCAGCGGGGGGGGCGCGTGCTTTGGAATTTTTCCTCAAACAATTATTTAGACCTCGCCACCCACCCTACGGTAGTGACTCGGGCTCGCGAAGCGTTGGAACGCTATGGCGCCGGGGCAGGCGGCTCGCGTCTGATCACCGGCTCGCTGGATCTTCACGAGACGCTCGAAGCGCGTCTTGCTACTTTCAAGGGCACGGAAGCTGCGCTCGTGTTTTCCTCCGGTTATTTAGCAAATTTGGGGGTTATTGGGGCGTTGTCGTGGCGCGCTGATGGCTCGCGAGTACCGATCTTTTTTGATCGGTTGGCGCATGCGAGCGTCGTGGACGCGGTTATGCTCAGTCGGGCACCATGGCGCACTTTCCCACACAACGATGTCGAAGCGTTGGAGCGTCATCTCAAGCGCGTTGTGGGCAACAGCGTGGCTCGTCAGAAACCCAGCGCCGTGGTGGTGACAGAAGGCGTTTTCTCCATGGACGGCGACGTGGCACCGCTCACAGAGCTTCAAGAGATCTGTGAGCGGTGGGGAGCTCTGCTTGTCGTAGACGATGCGCACGGCACGGGGGTTGTGGGCCCAAACGGAGCGGGCGTGGTTCAATGGCTTGGCCTCAGTGGGGCCCCCAACCTTGTTCAAGTGGGTACGCTGAGCAAGGCGTTTGGCACGCAGGGGGGATTCGTGGCAGGCCCGAGCAAGTTGCGGGAGTTTCTCGTGAACCGTGCACGTGCCTTTATTTTCGATACAGCTCTCGCGCCACCGTGCGTGGGAGCAGCATTGGGCGCATTGGAAGTCTTAGAGCAAGAGCCAGAACGCGTTGCGACCTTGCGCGAGCTCAGTGCGCTCCTGCGTCGGCTCCTACGGATGCAGGGTTTCGCAATTCCCGAGAGCCCCGCTGCGATCGTGCCACTGGTCGTTGGCGAAGCTGCACGAACGCTTGAGCTCGCCGCAACATTGGAAGCACAGAACTATCTTGTGGTAGGGATCCGCCCCCCAACAGTGCCTCTGGGCACGAGTCGCTTGCGAATCACCTTGATGTGCAGTCACCCACGCGAAGCCGTGGAAGGGTTAGCGCAGGCAATCGCTACCAACCTCGCGCCCCAACTTTCTCGGCTTGGGGACGAGTGAGAGCTGTTGCGGGCAACTGAAGGGTTCAGACTTCACACGGCACCAATCGCCCCCAGAGCTTGGCGCAGTTGCGTTTCCGGGACGTCGCTATGGAGCTCCACATGTCCGATCGCATGCGGAAGGACGAATCGCAGTTTGCCGCCCGCGACCTTCTTATCGCCGTACATGCGAGCAATGAGGTCGTCGGCACGTAGCGGTTCAGGCAGCCGGGTGGGGAGTCCCGCGGCCTCAATTAGGGCTCGCTGGCGTTCTCGCTCTTGATCTGTCAGCAGGCCCATGCGCACGGCGAGGTCCGCTGCAGCATTCATTCCAATGGCTACAGCCTGACCATGAAACTGAGCAACCGGTTGGTCGCCAAGGCCGCGGTATTGGCCCAGACTTTCAATGGCGTGGCCAAAGGTGTGACCGTAGTTGAGAATGGCCCGCAGACCACTCTCGCGCTCATCCGCGCCAACGACTTGGGATTTGATTTCGCAAGAGCGCTTTACGATGCGTTCAAGCACAGCCGGATCATGCGCAAGAGCGGCACCGATGGCCCCCTCGAGCCATGCGAAAAACTCGGCGTCTGCGATCATCCCGTACTTGATGACTTCGGCAAGCCCACCGCGGAAATTGTGGTCATCCAACGTGCGCAGATAGGCGAGATCCACCGCAACCAGCCGCGGCTGATAAAACGCACCGATGAGATTCTTGCCTAACGGATGATCCACGCCCGTCTTACCGCCGACAGCGCTATCCACCATGGCGATGAGAGTCGTGGGCACCTGAATGAATGTCACTCCACGCATGAATGTCGCGGCGACAAATCCAGCGAGATCTCCGACGACTCCCCCACCAAATGCAATGACGCACGCGCGGCGGGTAAAACATTCGCGGATGAGGCGATCGTAAAGCGTGGATGCTGTGGCGAGTGTCTTGAATTCCTCACCATCGCCAATGAGCTCCACGATGAATTCCACGCCGGCGCGCGTCAGCGCACTCGCTAATGCCTCACCATGCAGATTCCATATCGTTGGGTTCGAGACGATCAGAGCGCGCTCTGGGCAATACGGGGCAAGGTCGCAGGCTAATGCATCGGGCTCGTCGTGGTAGAAGCGAATGTCGTAACTGCGCTCACCGAGCTCAACACGCACTCGGGAGCGTGAACTGTCTGCTTGTGTTGGTTCGTGGGTGGCCATGACTCTTACTTGTGGTAGCAAAAGTCGCTTATTCAAGTGCGAGTGACGGTTCGACGCTTTGCGACGTTCCTTCTTGGGCACGAAGTCTCGAAGATGGGCTCAGGAACCGAAGGGCATTCCTCAGCGGCCCGTTCGAAATGATGCTTACGGGGGGCTGGCATGTTTTATCTCCAGCGCGCTCCGCTCGACCACGGTAAGTAGTTTTGGCACTCCCGCGCCTGTCGCATTGATCTCTCAGCATGGGCGTACCTTCGTCGTGTGAATCGATTGGACGGTGCTCAACAACTGGCAGAGACGCGTGGGGCGCCTCTCAGGATCCTGGCTCTTCGACCTCAACTTCGAGAAGCCAAAGGTCGCCATGTTCGTCGATCTCCATCACCGCGCCACAAGCCGGACATACGAACATGTGACCCACGAGGTCGTCGCTGTGGACAACATGTTCTGCACCACAGGAGCACCGAGCAAGATGCTCAGTGGTTTCCACAAGAAGTTCGGCGTCCTGAAGAGGCGTTCCCCGTGTCAAAGCCCGGAACGCCTCGCGCAAAGCCTGCTCCGAAAAAGCGCTTGAGCGCCGGACCCGAACGGCGCACGCACGCGCGTACCCTTGTTTAGAAAGCTCATCGCATACGCGCTCGACGAGCGATTTCACGACCGAGAACTCATGCACGGCGTTGCGTCTCCTCTGATCAGTGAAAGCATGGTGCTCATGCGCCGCGATGCGCTCGGAGGCACCGACTGGCATTAGTCTTTAGCGCGTTTTGCCTCCTCAAGTGCCTCAAGGACGCGCTCTGGGGTGTACGGTGACTTCCGCAAGCGCACGCCCACCGCGTCGTAGATCGCGTTCGCAATCGCGGGAAGAGGTCCATTCGTATTGATTTCGCTTACGCTCTTGGCGCCGTAGGGCCCCGTGGGCTCGTGCGTTTCGACAAGGATGGTTTCAATCTTGGGAGCGTCGGAAGCCGTGAGCAGCTTGTAGTAGTTGAAGGTCGGATTGAGCATCCGGCCCTCGGAGTTGAACATGTACTCTTCCGTGAGCGCAGCACCGATGGAATTGAGAATGGCGCCTTCGGTCTGGCCCTCTGCAAGTTTGGGGTTGATCGCGACACCGCAGTCCACCGCGGCCACGTAACGCGTCACGCGAACTTGCCCAGTCTCGGTGTCCACTTCGACTTCGCAGAAGTGGGCCGCGAAAGGCGGAGGCGACACGTGAGAGATCGCGGAGGCATGTCCCACAAGCTGCTGCTGATTCTTGGCGTACAGTGCACGGCGTGCGATCGCCTCAAAGGAAATCTTCTTCCGGGCACTTCCCTTGACGTAGAAGCACTTTTCGCCAAGCGAGAGTTCGTCGGGCTCAGCACTGAGCGCCTCGGCAGCCACTCGACGCATTTCCTCGAGCAGGTTTTGGGCGGCTCGCCGTGCAGCCTCACCACTCAGGTAGGTAGTGCTGGAGGCATAGGCTCCCGTGTCGAAGGGAGAGTTGTCTGTGTCCGCCACTGTCAAGATGACATCGCTCACCGGGATATGGAGCGTCTCGGCAACGATTTGGGAAAGGACGGTATCTGCCCCAGTCCCCAGATCTGTCGCGCCGCTATAAAGATTCACGGAGCCGTCATCATTGAGCTTCACGATCGCCGCGGCCATATCAATTTCAGGAATCGAAGAGCCTTGCATGAGAATTACCATGCCAGCGCCACGCTTGATGGGGCCGGGGAGATTGCGGCCTTTTCCTCGGCGTTCTTTCCAGCCAAACGCCTTCGCTCCGCGACGAATGCATTCGGCAAGACCACATGAGGCAATCGTCATATCCACACCTTCTCGCCCCTCGCCGAGAGCCTTGAAAATCGGGGAGGTCTCGCCGGCACGGATGTGGTTCCGCAGGCAGAAATCCACGGGATCCATTCCAATTGCGCACGCGGCTTCGTCAATGAGCTGCCCGAGCGCCATCATGCCCTGAGTCGCACCATAGCCACGGTAGGCTCCGGCAACCGGGAGATTCGTGTAGACGGATTTCCCGTCGAACCGAATGTTCGGGCAATGCAGTAGCCCAAGGCATTTGCTGCCGACATTCGTCAGCACCGTTAGCGCGTGCGAACCGTACGCTCCCGTGTTTAGGATGCCGCGGAAATCAATGGCGGTAATGTCGCCGTTTTTCTTCACTCCCATCTTCACCCACATGCGCATTGGATGGCGGGTTCGGGAGCTGGTAAATTCTTGCGCGCGGTTCAGCTCCATGAAAACGGGGCGGCCGGTGCGCAACGTCATCATCGCGCAGACGTCCTCGAGCAGGATCTCTTGCTTGCCACCAAACCCTCCGCCAAGACGCGGCTTGATCACACGAATTTGGCGGACCGGAATGCCGAGGGTTTGCGCGACAATTCGCCGGCAGTGGAACGGCACTTGGGTGGACGTGCGGATGACGATTCGGCCGTTCGGATCAAGGTACGTCAACGTAACGTGAGGTTCGATCGGCGCGTGAGCATAATAGTGGGTTTCAAATTCTCCGCCCACCACGACGTCCGCTTCCGCCAATCCTTTTTCGACGTCGCCCACCGTCGCTTCTGCCCATGCAGCAAGGTTGCGCTTCGGATCAAAAGGCAGGAAGCTCGAAATGTCCGGCTCATCATGAATGATCGGCGCATCCGGCGCAAGCGCCTGCTCCGGGTCCAGCACCGCGGGGAGAATTTCGTATTCGACCTTAATTAGACTCAGCGCTTTGAGCGCAATTTCGCGGGTCTCGGCTGCCACAGCCGCCACTCGGTCCCCGACAAAGCGAACTTTGTTGTCGAACATGAAGGTGTCGTAGGGTGAGGGCTCGGGATAGCCTTGGCCGGCTGTCGTATGCGCAATGCGCGGGACATTCCCGTGGTGCAGAATGCAATGGACGCCAGGCAAGGCCTCGGCCGCTGAGGTGTCAATGGAACGAATTCGGGCATGCGCATGGGGCGATAGGAGGAGCATGCCGATGAGGGTGCCCTTTGGGATTTCATCCGCGGTGAATTGGGCTCGGCCAGTGGCCAACGCAAGTCCGTCGACCTTTGGCACAGAATGACCCACCACTTGAGTTCGCGAGGGTGCTTTCGTGCTTTTTTGTCGGTCATCCGTTGTGGGTGTTGTAGGAGCCTTGGTTGCCATCTTTCTCACATCCTTTTCGTTCCACTCGTTCTTGGGCTCGAGTAAAGCTTGTGGGAGCAAATTCGTTCGGCCTGCGCCGGACGCGAATTATTCGCGTGCAGACGTGCCTTGCTCCGAGAGTTTTTCTGCGGCCAAGCGAACCGCGTCGAAGATTTTCACGTAGCCTGTGCAGCGGCACAGATTCCCACTGAGGGCTTCGCGCACGCGTTCCTCAGTGGGGTCGGGGTCTTCGTCGAGCAGGGCTTTGGTCGCCAATACCATTCCCGGGGTGCAGAAGCCGCACTGCACAGCTCCCGCTTCGACAAAAGCTTGCTGGATTGGATGGGGCTCAAGTGGAGAGCCAAGTCCCTCGATGGTTGTTACGCGTCGCCCCTCGACCCGCGCTGCCAACAAGAGACATGAGTTGACGGGCTCTCCGTCGAGCAACACCATGCACGAGCCGCAGTGGCCTTCGCGGCATCCGGTTTTTGTGCCAGTTAGCCCCATCTCGCGCAGGACGTCGGCAAGGATTGCGCCCGGCGCAATGTCCAGTGTTACGGGAGTGCCGTTGATTTCTGTTCGGAGTTCCATTTGTGTTCCTCTCGTTGTGCCAGTTCCTTACGATAGTGTCGAAGCGGCGAGGGGCGGAATGCCCGCTGCTTCGAGGATCGCTCGCTGCATCAGCACAGCCGCAGCTTTCCGACGATAATCGCTGGAGGCGCGAAAATCACGCCGCAAAGCGACATGATGGGCCGCCACCCGCGCTGCTTCCATGGCTGTGGCCAAGTCGAGTGTCTTGCCAACGAGCACTTGCTCCGCCTCGCGGCACCGAACAGGTAAACTCGTGCATGCCGACAGCACAAGGCGGGCTGCTTTCACTTTCTTTCGTTCGTGCTCAATCACGGCGACTGCATGAATCAACGCGTAGTCATTCGCTGTCTTTGTATGCTTCTGGAAACCTGCGCTGACGTTCGACCGCACTGGGATTTCTACCGATGTGACGAGTTCGCCGGGGGCCAAAAGGCGAAGCGGGGGTTGGGCAAAGAATTCGTCCACACTGAGGGTGCGCTGGTGGCCAGCACGGCGAAGATGAACTCGCCCCCCCAACGCGAGGAGGAGCGGGGGCAGAGTTGCCCAATAGAAGCATTGAACGATATTGCCACCGACGGTAATTAGGCGGCGGATGGGTTCGCTTGCTGCCGTGCGCAAAGCTCGGGGCAAGAGCCCGCTTGCAACTTTCTGCGCGTGGGCTGAGCAAATGACGTTTTGGAGCGTCACCATCGCTCCCAGCTCCAGCACATCATCCTTAAGCGAAATCTTATCCAGACCGACCCCAGCAAGGTCCACGGCACGCACGTGGCGGGGGGCACCCGAGAGAACCACGGTCACGCCACCGCCGACCGCAACATTCTTCGACGGTTCGTCGGCGAGCAAATCCAGCGCCTCGCGAAGACTTTTGGGTCGCAGATATTCCGTAATAGTAACTGGCATTTTACAATCCGTTCAACCTCGCCCTCATGGCGTTCGATAAGAAGTAGAGTTCATAAAATGGCGCTCCAACGCGCAAGTGAAAAAGTGCCTGGCAAGGGATCCCAATATGTGCCCGAGGAGGAGAACCGACGAGAAGTCACCGCTGCTGAAGCATGCCGAGATCTGCTGGAAAGTCCGGGGATGCTTTGCCGGAAAGAGCAGATTGAATCATGAGGAACTCACCAATATTCTCGGGCGTGATCAGACCGATGAGACGGCCGTTGCGAACCACCGGCACCGTGTGACATGCGCACTCATTCAGGCGCGCAAACGCGAGCTCGAGCATTTCGCCAGGGTCGAGTGTCATGAATTCACGCCGCATGACGTCGCGAACGCGGGCATCTTTGCCGAGGGTGGCGAGGGCTTGAAGTAAGTCGGCGCGGGTCAAAACCCCCACGATGGAGTTCCCTTCTACAACCGGAAAATCGGGTTGCGAGCCAGCAATGATCAACTCTGCGACGTCCGCCAGTGTCTCATCAGGGGTAACCGTCCGGAAATCCGTGATCATTGCGCGCCAAACGGGGATGCCACCGAGTGCACCTTTGATCTGGGCCATGCTTGCCTCTTGCGAGGCTGCGATCCACACGAAAAATGCAATGAAAACGAGGATTGGATTGCCCCCCATGATACCTAAGAAACCAAAGAGCATCGCCATGGCTTGGCCCAGCGTGGCAGCAATGTTGGTTGCTCGTACGTAATCCATGCGCGAAGCGAGCAGCGCGCGCAGGACTCTCCCGCCATCCATCGGGAATGCCGGCAATAAATTGAAACCGACCAACATCACGTTCACAGCAAGAAGCCGCTCAAGGAGGGGGCCAGCTGTGACCCCGAGCTTCCCCGTGGGCTCAAATGTGCCGGTTAGGGCGAGGTAGAGGTAAAGAACCACTGCAATGGCGACATTGACCAGAGGGCCGGCCAGCGCGACCCACAGTTCCTGATGAGGCTTATCGGGCATGCGTTCCAAGCGGGCCACCCCACCGATAGGATAGAGCGTGATGTCGCGGGTCCGGATGCCGTAACGACGAGCGGCGAGTGCGTGGCCAAACTCATGCAGGAGGACACAACCGAAAATCAGCAAAGGGAAGAGCGTCCCTTCAATCACCGCACGCAGGTCGTAGGTAAGTAGAAAATGCTGAATCGCGATGAACGCGATGAGGGCCACAAAGGTTACGTGGATAAAAACATCAATTCCTGCAAAACGACCTATTTTCCAAGACCACCGCATCTTCGAGTCCTCCTTTGTCCAACTGGATACTCCGCCGAGCCCTGTAGATTCAGCGAAAACTTGCGTGGGAGTCGCTTCGGAGCGGGAGCTTTCCCGCCCGCTGCGCGGGGGTGCCAGCTTGCGCCGGGTCCGGCAGAGTACTTTTTACCCCCACGCATAACAAAGTGTGGCGTGAATGATGAGCGGCAACTTCTGTGCCAAAATAAGACGCGCTCGATTTTGTTGTAGGCTTGGAGACGAGATCATGCGAATCTTAGGTATCGAAACTTCGTGCGACGAAACGTCTGTGGCTATCGTCGAGGATGGCCGTCAAATCCTCGTCAATCACATTGCCTCGCAAGTTCGGCTCCACGCTCGGTTTGGCGGTGTGGTCCCCGAGTTGGCCTCTCGCGCCCACATGCGGCAGCTTCCGGCGATGATCGAAGCCACGCTCAGCGATGCTGGAATGACGTGGCCGGACGTGGACGCCATTGCGGTCACTCAAGGTCCGGGCCTTGTGGGGGCATTACTTGTCGGCGTGGAAACTGCAAAGTCCTTGGCGTTTGCCCTTGGCAAGCCACTCATCCCTGTGCAGCACATCGCCGGCCATCTTTATGCTCCATTTCTTGTGGGCGACTCCGGAAGCTATCGTCTGATTGTGCTTGAGGCCGAAGGTGAGGACCAAGGCCCCGCGATGCCAAAGAACGACGCCGGGGAGGAACCGCCTCTCACCTTCCCGTTTATTGGTTTAGTTGTGTCAGGAGGACACACCACTTTGGTTCGAGTGGCCAGTCCGACCCGATTCGAAATCCTCGGTGAAACAGTGGATGATGCTGCGGGAGAGGCTTTCGACAAGGTAGCGAAGCTTCTTGAGTTGGGGTTCCCCGGGGGTCCGATTGTAGACAAATTGGCACGAGAGGGGAACTCGAAGCGTTTTGATTTTCCGCGGCCTATGCTGCGAAGCGGGGATTTCGATTTTAGCTTCAGTGGCCTGAAGACTGCCGTAGCCCAAGTGGTCCATGAGCTTGGAGCCGACCGTTTGCGCGAAGACCGAAGCCTTGTGGCCGACCTCTGTGCCTCGTTTCAGGAAGCAGTGGTCGAAGTTTTGCTAAAAAAAGCTGGCATGGCGCTAAAAGCATTCGGGTGCCGTGAGCTTGCCATCGTAGGTGGCGTGGCGTGTAACCGGCGTTTGCGCGAAGCGCCGCGCGAATATCTCCCGGGAATTCGCGTGGTGTTTCCGCCACCCATTTTGTGTACTGACAACGCAGCTATGATCGCAGGACTCGCTTGGCACTATCGGGGTGCTTTCGCCAAGGCGGACTTGGCATTGAATGCTCAAGCGGACCTTCCGCTTGCATAATCCTTCGGCTGGTATATAAGAAGTACACAGGACATGTTGAAAGACGCGTGGATCGCCGATTCGGCCGCGAGGGGCAACGGGCCGGCCACGGAGGGCGCGGGAAAGGCGGAACAATGGCGACAGATCGTTGCATGATATGCAAAAAGAGAGCTGCGGTCGTGAAACTCGTCCGTGTAGCTAAGAACCGGAAGAGAGAGTACTGGCTCTGCCGGGAGTGTGCTGAACACTATACGATCACTCCACCTCCTTCGTTGTCTGTGGAGCCCAAAGACAAATTCTCTCAATTGTTTATGAGCATTTTGGGTGTTCCCCCGACAGAGCAAGAAAGCAAGGAAGACGTGAAAACGCAGGTCGATTTAACGTGTCCGAACTGTGGGCGAACGTTTCGAGGCTACCGCGAAAAGTTGCTGCTCGGGTGCAGCGAGTGTTATAAGACATTTGAAGAACAACTGATTGTGGATTTGCGAAAATACCACGGCGACACCTATCATCGCGGGCGCAAGCAACAAGTGCGCACCGTTCCTGAATATGTGATGGAAGAGACGTTTTCCATCGAGGAACTTGAGCGGAAGTTGGCTCAAGCAGTAGCAAATGAAGATTTTGAGTTAGCGGCAAAACTGCGTGACGAGATTCGGGCGCGCAAGAGTCAACACAGGTAATCTTTCGCCAATCCAACAGAGGAGGAAAGATCCTCATCCGATATTTTGTTAACTTGATGAGCTGATAACCCAAGACAGGCGGGGACAACCATTTTATGGATGAACGCATTGCAAAGTGTGATTTGTGGCTCGAGCGGCGGGGGGCGTTTGAGCATGTCGTGGTATCATCCCGAGCACGCTTTGCTCGCAATTTGCAGATGGTCCCCTTCCCTCACTGTGCGTCGGAGGGCGAACGCGGCAGGGTCTATCGCAGAGTGGCAGAAGCTATCGAACAGGTACCCCAGCTCACAGGAGCTATCCACTTCGAGCTCTCTCAGCTTGGGCGCAAGGAACGCTCCTACCTGCGCGAGTCTAACGTGATTTCCCAAGAGATGGAAATCGTGGACTCGTACAAAGAGCGTGGCTTATTTCTGTCGCCCGATGTGCGAGTTGGCGTCATGGTGAATGAAGAAGATCACCTCCGTATCTTCGCGCTCGAGGCAGGCTTTCAGCCGTATGAGGTGCTCAAGCGTGCGAGTGATCTGGAAATGACGCTGGACAATCTGCTCGCGTTTGCGTTCTCGGAACGCTTTGGTTATCTGACCGCATGCCCTTCGAACACCGGAACAGGCTTACGTATTAGCGTCATGCTGCACCTGCCGGGACTTGTGCTTACCGAGCAGGTATCTCAGATTTTTGAGGCCATGCCGCAACTTGGCATGACGGTTCGCGGATTTCAGGGAGAGCGCTCTGAAAATCACGGAAACTTCTTCCAGTTGTCCAACGAAGTCACACTCGGGTTGAGTGAAGAACAGATCGTCGACCGCTTCAAGAAAATCATCGAGGATCTGATCGCGAAGGAAGAAGCTGCGCGTCACGAACTCTTTAAGAACCACGGTCTGAAACTTGAAGATCAAATCTGGCGTGCCTTTGGGATCCTTTCGCACGCTCGCCAAGTCACCTCTCATGAAGCGCTGAGCCTACTGACTTTGTTGCGGCTTGGAGTGGACCGGGGGTTCTTCCGTGGTCTCGATCACCACGCCCTCAACCGGTTAGCGATTGAAGTTCAGCCGTCCCACATCGAACTCCGACGCCAAGCGAGTGGCCCAGAATCTCGGGATGAAGCCCGCGCTCTGTTCTTGCGTGAGCGCTTGGCCATGGCAGCCCCACGCAATTAATCCCACGCATTGACACCCGGCTCACCTCTCGAAGGTCTTGCTCGGGGGGCTCTATGCGTTGGGCGGCCACCAAGGGTCACTCGGGGGGAATGCGAGCATACTGATCAAGGATTTGAATGACGGCCGCTTCGCTTGGGAAGACATCCCACTGCACGGATCCACGATTCCGACGAAGGACACGCTTACAGTATTCTTGTAGCTTCGGTTGACTCCGGCGCAAAAGTAGGTCTTCTGCGACACCCCACATTGGTGCCTCTGTGGAGCCCGTCAGGTGACGAGGAGCGAGCCACTCGAGAAGATAATCGTAGGGGCGCTGGAACCACCCACCCGCCAAATGCACGAATCGCCCGCTGCGAACCCCTGCGGCTTTGAGGTCCTGAACGAGAGCGACCTGCTCTGCAAGCGGGATGTAATAGGGGCCATCGACGCGCCCCACGCGATCAAGTTCCCGGACCACCGCAAGCTGAAACGAAATGTAGGCCAGTGCCACTAATGCAAGGGTAAGACCCCCCACTGTCCTGAAGCGAATACCCTCCTTGGGGACCGAAGCTGGATAATTGCTGAGCTCGTGGGTCCGCTCCGCTGAGGAGCCCGCCGAGGTTTCACCACCGTCCCCTGTGGCAGATTTGGGCCATGCAATGATACGCCGAAGCAGGCATGCCGAGACGGCCCGTAGCGCAAGAGGGACAAACAGATATGTGGCCGGCAACGCGCAATAAAGATAAGTGGAATTGGGGTAACGCATGAAAACGCCTGCACCCACGGCAGGCACAAGCACCCATGCGAGAAGGATGCGTGCAAGATCTTGCGGGAGGCTGGGAACGGCGCCCGGACGTAGCGCTGCGACCAGCACGAGGACAAAGCCTATCAGCGAAGCCAACATCAGCACCATATCCACTCCACCTGCCAGCCCCACAACCCAGTTTGGAAGCAACTCGGCGGCGCCACCCGTGGCCCCGACGCTGGACCATGGCTCAAAGAGAGCAGCAAACGAGTCCCCAACACGCAGAACGACAGGTTTCGGTTGGGGCATTTGGCGCTCGAAAGTTTCGACATAGTCCGGCTTGGGTTGGGCAGGGGCGGACTGCACGCGAAGAAAGTCCATGGCGCTCGGCAAGAGAAAGAGGAAAAGGGCGGCGGCCGCCAACATGGGCCGCACCCACAAAGAAATCCGCGTTGGAAGTGGCTGGGCACCATTTGTGGGTGTACCGTCTGGGTCCAAGGTGGGACGCGTCTCGCCTTCCACCTTTGTGGCGACTTGCCTCAGCCAAAAAAGAGCAATCCCGCACAAGGTGAGCCACCAGGCAACTCCCGAGAGGTGGACGGCGGCCGCAACACTGATCGCCACGAACGCGCGCGCCAGCAAATTTGCTGCTTGGCGCGGTGGCGCCACGCGGGCATGCACCACACACCAAAGGGCCCACGCCCCAAACATCGGCAGAAGATTTTGGGCCCACACGTCGCGCGAGGCGAACACGCAAAGCGGATGAAATGTGTAAACAACCCCAAGCAGCCACGCTCCCCAACTGCCGCCAATGGTCGCACCGAGTCGCAACATTGGCCAAACTCCCGACATGAACAGCACCGCGATCCATACTGCACTGAGACGGGGATCCGGCGACAGGAGAGCCGAGGGCAGGATGAGCCACTCCAAGCCTGCTGGGTTGCGGAACCCCAGACTATTTACGATGCCCGTGAGAGGAGGAAATCCGTAGGCAAGCGTTTCACGTGTTCGCGCAAGAGCTTCGGCTGCATCAAAACGAAAAGGCATGAGATCGAGGCGCCACCAGCGCAACGCAAGACCGAGCACGCAAAGCGTCAGTCCAATCGCCAAGAAAGGCTCTGCCTGCTCGCGGGTCTGGTTCGGGCTCGGCTCTGGACTCGTTGGCACCATCATCTTGTCTCGTTTTCGCGGATTTGGGACAGCCTCTGAAAACACAGAGAGCTAATCTGGGGAAAAAGCAAGAGTGCAGGGGACGCGACGATGGTCGAAAGCGTCGTCGAGTCGTCCATTCGTGCGAACAACAGACGTCTCCGAAAACAACGCGCCGGAATGTCGGGCCACGAAATTCGGCTGGACACAACGTGACCGACGCCAAGACGTTTCAAGCTCCGTGTCCACCCGCCACGGGCCGAGCAACCCCGTCATCGCAGTGAAGTGGAAAAAATCTCCGAGAAACCGCTAAGCCAGAGCAGCCCCGACGAATGGCCCACCGCGAGAAGCCGCTTCGTGGCTTCGACCAACTGAGCTTCGCTAAACTGTGGGGCACAGATGGCGTGTGCAATGTCGAGTAACGGTTCAGGAAAGTGGCCTGCGATTGCCGCTTCGATCAACTGAGCAGAAAATCTTGTGGTATACTGGCGGAGGGGGGTCGGCATCTGCGCCACAAGCTCTTGGCGAAACCGCCGCACAGTGGGTTCGAAATCCGAAAGCATTTCGCATGCAGCCAACACGCCGAGGATCACGTCGTCCGCCGCTGGGGTTAAGCCTTCGCCGCCCCCCAATAACGCTGCCAACGGACGCGGATCGCCTTGCGTGCGAATCATATGCAAAGCATCGCGGAGAGAACCTGCACCAAGCAACTCACTGCCCGAGGGCGCGGCCTTAGACACCTCCGCCTGAAGCGTTGTTGCCGCAACGAGCAGCGCGTGGTCGGATGCTTGAACCGCTCCGGACTTGTGGGAAGCCTGCCGTGAGTGCGTGGAAACAAGTTTCCGAAGTGTAGCTCGGAGCGGAGCTCTCTTGTGCGTTTTCGCGGGGCGAACTTCCGTGGGAGTGGGTGCCTCCTGAGAAGAATCGCTTCCCTCCATGCTTGGGCCCCAGCGCGGCATGCGCAACCCCACGACGACGGCTTTGGCATAAATCAACTCAACGCCGGGGCCTTTGAGCGCAACGGGTGTGACCTCGAACGTCACGTTGGGCGACGCCTTCGTCCGAGAACGCGGGGCCAAGATATTCGTCTTTGTTCGAGAGGGGGTAAGGGCGCGTAGCTCCTCCCACTGCACGGGCAGAATGCCGCTCACCGCCCACGGATGCAAAGGAGTGCCTCCGGCAAGCAGGGCAAGAATCAGGCCTGTGTCCAGCTCCAGAAAGACTCCACTCGTGGTGCTTGCCATTAGGCAACCGCGTCGCGCACTGCGGAGCGCCTGAAGGGCAAGGTCCCCAATGCGTAGGTTAGGTATTTCGGTGGCGCCTTTGCTCATGAAATTGCCTTCGGGCTATAGAGAGCATCTGAGCGGCTTCTCACGCTTTCCCACGGTCTTTGGGCAAGTGGACGCGGCTCAGAGTCTTAACCCTACGCTGGAAATAGCCCCACGCGAAACGCAGCACTCAATCGAATTTGTGGCCACCCCACGCGCTACTCGGGAACTACTTCTTTGGGAAACACTGTTTGCCCCCGCGGCCATTGCCGTGAAGCTCTGGGTGGAAGGCCCCTGCGATGTCCCCGAACTTCGTCAGTTGGCACTTCGCCTTCACCTTCATGAGTTCTTCGTAGCGGTCGTCCTCGACGAAGGCGACAATGCGTGCGATGGACGCCTCGCCATCCACGAAACGCCACGGGAAGCAGCCGATTTTGCATCGCTGGTTGAGCAAGAGGTCAATGTCACCGCCGAGGCATTCCGCATGGATAATCCCATGGTTGAACATCTCAAGGTGCATGAGCTGGTACTTTGAGTCGTCGAACACTTCTTCGAGCGACTTACCGTATTTCTCACGGAATACCTTGTCCGCCTCTCGGGCTTGCCGTGGCATCCACTGGCGGATGATGGTGTTCATCGGGTGATCGGCGCTACCGCAATCCACGCCGATCCATTTGATCTTTTTGCGCTTCGCCCACTCAGCGAACTCACGGTCCGGACCGGGGTGCTTGACCATGTACGCCACCTCGTCGGCCGTGGGCTGGTCCCACCCGTAGTGATGGAATCCGGTGTGAATGATCAGGATGTCGCCCTCGCGGACCTCGACGCGTTCCTCGACCATTTTCGATGTGTAGATTTCGTAGGCATCTACCGCGTCGGAAAGGTCCACAATCACACCGTCGCTCACGAGGAAATCCAGTGGGAGCGAGGCAATGTCGCGTCCCGGCGTATAAAAGTGAATCTCGCCGTCGAGATGGGTTCCCAAGTGATTGGAATGGGTGAGGAGCTGTCCGTTTGCACCGTTCGGCGCGAGACGCTTAAAGTACTTCACCTGCAGCGGCTCGTAGGTTGGCCACGCCGGCGTGGCAATTCCCAACGGAATCGTGAGATCAATTAGTTTCATCGGTTACCTCCAAAGGTTTAATTGTTGGATTGATACTTGCGCGCAAAAGCAAGGAGCGCCTGCTCGAAGCACTCCATCGGGGGTTTCACGAGGCCGGCCCCCACCATTCCGATGCCGGGCTCGCGATGGGCAATGCCAGTATTGACGACGGGAACGATCCCACTGGCCACGACACGGGTCAGCTCGATGCCCGTAGGCGTCCCGCGGAAATCAAGGGCAGGGATGCGCCAGAGCGGGTTTTCCGCAACGGTGATTTCATACATTCGTTGGGTAAAGGTGAGGGCTTGGGCCGCGGTTCCCCCAACAAACTGGACAATGGCTGGGGCAGCCGCCATCGCGAAACCGCCAATGCCGGCTGTCTCCGTGATCACCGAATCTCCGATATCGGGCGCCGCGTCGGCTTCGCTGAAACCCGGTAAGTAGAGACCCTCCACTTTCGGGGCTGGCGCTGTAAACCACTGCTCGCCGAGCCCTGCCACACGGATGCCGAATTCCGTGCCGTTGCGGGCCATCGTGGAAACAACGGTGCTCTTCTCAATCCCAAGCGTCGGGTCGAGGAGACTCTTGCACGCGGCCATGCTGAGATTGAGAAAGAAGTGGTCGTTGCTATCGAGAAAGCGGAAAACCTCCGCAACATCGCTGACAGACGCCTGCACGTGAACTATGTGGGGAGCAAGGGTACGAATGAGCAAACTGGTGGCGGCGCGATTGCGATTGTGCCCTTCGTCGCCCATCTGCAGCGCTTGGGCGATTAGCGCCTGCATATCCACTGGGCCGTGGAGTTCGAGCGCTTTTGCAAGGATTGGGGCAAGCACCTCCTCCATCCACTTGAGTCGCCTCAAGACCTCATCACTGTAAGCGCCGTAACGCAGGACTTTGCCGAGCCCCTCGTTGAGCGTTGAGAAGGCGAGGTTGCCGAACGTTTCGTTGCGGAGGATCCACACCGGCATCGAGGCACTCACGATCCCTGCCATGGGTCCCACCGCTTGATGATGGTGGCACGGCGCAAACTCAATTTCGCCACTTGCTGCAAGCCGGGCCGCTTCCTCTGGGGATTTTGCTAGCCCCTCGTACATGAGCGCTCCCATCACTGCGCCACGCATCGGACCACACATGCGCTCCCACGTCACGGGTGGCCCTGCGTGGAGCAACAGCTTCTGGTGCATGCCCGGGATCACCTCGAGAGCACGACCGATTCCGACGATCACCGGCTTTCCGCGCAGGATGCGCGACACCGCTTCTTCGTTTGCAGCGACGATGTCCGCGCGCAATTCTCCCGCAGGATCGCGCAACGCATCGAGGGCTTCGATGAGCTCGAGCTTTCCCCCCGCTTCTGCACGCCAATCCGTATGCACAACGCGTGCCCCGGCCCGCTCAAGATTTTCTGCGAAAATACTCAGCCCCAGATTAATGACGCGCAGAGGGGCGTCCCCCTCACGACCTTGCCCAAACAGTTTCAGGATGTTTTCGACGTTCATCTCTTCTCACCGCGAAATGACATTTCCTTGGGTGCTTGCGTAGCGGATGGTTTGTGCAGTCACGTGTTATGCCCTCGCTGCTAAGTTCTTGAGAACCATTGCGGCCAGTTGGGCCGCGTGGCGATTATCCGGTGCCACCGTAATGCCAGCTTGCTCCAATTCTCGTTTCTGGAAGACGGCTGGCTGGGGGTCTTCGTCGGTGCCTGTGACAGAGGCGATCGCGATCACCTCGCGGCCGCGCCGAGCTGCGGTTTCCTTGGCTTCCAAGACGGCTTCCGCAAGAAGGCCAGCGGGATCCGGGTGCGCACTGTAACCAAGCACACAATCAAATAGCAAAATGCCGACGCTTGGGTCTTGCATTTCCTCACGAAGGCGCTCATTGCGCAAAACAGGCTCGATCATGGGGTGGGGACGTCCAACCGTGAACTCGTCTGCGCCGAGATCGAGCAATACGTGTCCTGAGACAACTTCCGTGCCCACGATGCGAAGTTCACCGTGCTTGTGGAGATTCGAGCGCACGGCTATGCCAGCGCGGCTGAGAATCGCGAGGGCTTCCTGACCCGTGGTGCCGCCGCAGAATAGACCGCGAAGGCACGCATCGGGGGAAAGCCGCTCGGCTAAGGACCGGGCCAATGCCTGCGCCGGCCAGCTTTCGGTGGGCCCCGCTACCGCAATGCCCGCGAGCTGACAGGCCAGCTCCGCTGTTCCTGCGAGCGAATCCGCAAACCGAACATTCGGGGGCAGCTTTCCTGCCTGAGCAGGATCGTAGCCAACAAAATGTACAACAGCCGGTTTGCTGGCGTCCGCGAGGGCTTGGATCACATTCGAGGCGACCACAGGCGAGGGGGTTTTGGAAATGACAACAAGGACTTGCGTGGATGGGTCCGCACTGAGGGCTGCGATGCCCACGCGCATGGTCGCCGCACCTACCTCGTCCGACAGGTCTCGCCCCCCAGTCCCAATCGCTTGGGAAATTCCACCACCCAACCGATGGATACACGACGAGACTTCCTGAATCCCTGTTCCGGCGGCACCCACGATCCCGATGGGACCACGCCGCACTGCATTTGCAAAACCCAGCGGCATGCCATTGATGATCGCTGTACCGCAGTCGGGGCCCATGAGTAGGAGGCCGCGCTCAAGGGCCTCGCGCTTCAAGGCAATCTCATCGGCGACCGAGACGTTGTCGGAGAACAGCATCACATGAAGTCCCCGGCGCAACGCTTGACGCGCCTCTCGGGCTGCGTAAAGGCCGGGGACGGAAATCACCGCCATGTTCGCATCGGGCATTTCGCAGAGGGCGGCTGCCAGCGAGCGCGGACGCGGGCGAGACCGTGTCCCTTCAGGTTCGGGCTGAACGATGTTGCGAATCTCCTGATCAATGATGGCGTCGGGGATCTCCGCTCCGCGGACCGCGATGATCAAATCATTGGGCGTTGCCGAATCGAGGTCGGGCCCCGCAAAACCCTGCTCGGCAAGGAGTGCTTTGTTCTGGGGGGTTCCCATCGCCACGACGGCATCCTCCACGCCCTCCAGTTGTTTGAGCGACCGAGAGATACGCATCAGGAGAACAGAATCAAAGTATTCGCCCCGCCGCACCCGGACCTGTCCGCGGCTGGCTGCAGGGGCTGCGCTTTGATCCCATTGGGGCGCAACCGGCTTTCCTGAAGTTTCCTTCAACGGCGATCTCCCCTCTTTCTAACAAACTGCCGCACAAAGCGGTGAAACTTGCCTAATTCGCGGGCTGAGTCGCAAGATGGAAGGGGGTTCGGATCGTGATGGTGTCAGCCCCGCGCGTGGTGGGTCCCAGCCAACGCTTGGCTGAGACCCACCTGCCATGATGTCATGCTGTGACCCCTGCGGTGGGCTTAGGGGTAACCCCCGCTCGCTTCAGCGCAAGGTATACCGTTTCGGGTAAGAACGGGAATTCGAACATTTCGACACCGGTGGCGTCGGCAATTGCATTCCCAATCACGCTTGGGATGGACACCATAGGATGTTCGGCGATTCCCCGCGCCCCGTAGGGCCCTTGCGCGTCAGGAGTCTCCACGAGGAACGACTTCATTTCCCGCGGGATGTCTCGCGCTGTCGGAATTTTGTAATCCGTGAAGGTTGCGTTGCGGAATTGGCCATGCTCGTTGAAGATAAATTTCTCGCTCATGGCGGAGCCAAGCCCTTGGACGACACCGCCAACAATCTGGCTCTTGCACTGTTGCTCGTTGATCACTTTGCCGGCGTCGAATGCGGAGATCAGGCGTAGGACCTCGATTTCACCAGTCTCGATATCCACTTCGATTTCCGCAGCATGGGCCCCATAGGTCCAGTCAAGCGCGGGAAGCCCTTGGCCAGTTTCGGGGTCGAGGTTCGTCAGGCCAACTGCAATGTAGCGCCCATGCCCGATCACTGGCCCACCGATGGCGTTGCCGTTCGGATACACGTAGCCGATGGCAAGCTGGCGGTACGGGATTGCCATATCGGGATTGCCGCGGAAATAGACCTTCTCATCCGCACATTCGAGCTGATCGGGCGGAACACGCAACACTTGCGAGGCAATGTTCTTCATCTGGTTCAGGCAGTCGCGCGCTGCCTGAATGACGGCATTTCCGCCCATCACGGTAAAGCGGCTTGCCACGGTCTGCCAATCGTAGGGAGTGTAGTCGGTGTCGCAATCCCACGAGATGCGGACCTTTTCGATCGGAATCTTGAGCTCATCCGCAGCAATCTGGGCGAGAGCGGTGTAGGTGCCCTGACCATAGTCCACGCCGCTCACCAGCACGTTCACCGAGCCATCCTCATTAAATTTGATGATGGCCGAGCACGAAGTGAAGGTGGGCATGGCGGGTGCCTTGTGCAGCAAGGCGAGGCCAAAGCCGCGCAGTTTGTTCGGCGCCACTTGTTTGGGCTGCTGATGGCGATTCTCCCAGCCAATCTCGCGGGCAACGATCTCGAGGCATTTGTCTGGTCGGCCGTGGTGATGCGTGATTTTTTCGCCGGTGATCGTGGTGTCGCCGACCCGCAGCACGTTCTTCATGCGGAACTCAAACGGGTCCATGCCAAGCTGCTTCGCCACGAGGTCCATATTGCGTTCGATTGCCCAGAGGACTTCCAAGTGGCCAAAGCCGCGGTAGGCAGTGCCAAACACCTTGTTGGTGTAGACCACGAACGAATCAATCCAGCAATTGGGGATGTGGTACGGGCCCGCACCCGAGTAGGCCGCGGCTCGCCCAATGTTAACGCCGTAATCGGCATAGGCACCGGCATCCCACAGGTAGCGCACCTTGAGAGCAACGATCTTGCCGTCGCGAGTGACGCCTGTTTTCACGACGCTCTTCAGACCTTGGCGCGAAGGCATCGTGTTGAATTCTTCTTCGCGCGTGCAGGTGAGCTTCACCGGCCGCCCCTTTGCTGCTTTCGACAAGCAATAGAGTAGCGGTTCGAGATGGATTCCGGCTTTGCCGCCGAACCCGCCGCCTACGTACGGCACACGCACGCGAATGTTGGCGTGCGGGATCCCGAACGCATGGGCAAAAAGGTTTCGCACCGCATAGGGCGATTGGGCAGAGGAGATAATGTCCACTTTCCCCTCGGGTTTTGCCTGTACAATTGACGTATGCGTCTCCATCGCGACGTGCTGAACGGGTGGGTTCCAGAACTCATATTCCGTCACCACATCGGCATGGGCGAACCCATCGTCAATGTTCCCTTTCCGGATTTTCTGATGATGAGCGATATTCGTCCCGGGTTGCGGGAAAAAGACGCCTTTCATGTACGAGTAACTCCCCAGATCCGGGTGGACAAGCCGTTCGCGTTCTTCGAAGGCTTTTTCCACATCCATCACGGGCTCGAGGGGCTCGTACTCGACTTCGATCGCGTCACACGCCGCGCGCGCAATGTCTTCGGTTTCTGCGGCCACCGCCACTACTGGCTCGCCTTGGAAACGGACCACTTCACGCACGAGGATGTCTTTGTCCTGCAGGTAAAGGCCCACTTTCACTGGGGGTAAGTCCTTGCCGGTAAGAATCACCTTCACGCCCGGCATGGCAGCAGCTTTCTCTGTGTGGATGGCCTTGATGCGCGCAGCCGCATACGGACTCGTTTTGATGCGTGCATAGAGCATACCGGGAAGCACCATGTCATGGACGTAAATGGCGCTGCCCGCAACCTTCTCGAAGGCATCCACGCGGGGTGTGCCGCTGCCTACGTACTCCCCGGGCTTAAGAGCTGGCGTGCGCGGCTTATAGCCGCCACTGCGTCGCTCGCGGGCTACGGCGTCAATGGCCTCAATGATTGGCTCGTAGCCAGTGCAGCGGCACAAGTTGCCGGCAATCGCTTCAGCGATTTCTTCGCGGGTGGGCGAAGGGTTGCGCTCGAGCAGGGCACGAGCGGACATGATCATGCCCGGCGTGCAGAATCCGCACTGGGTCGCACCGAAATCGACAAACGCCTGTTGTAGATCCGAAAGCGTGTCTCCCTGCGCTTCGCTTTCAATGGTCCAGATCTCAGCGCCATCCGCTTCCGCAGCCAGCACCAAGCACGAATTGACGGGTTCGCCATTCATGATGACGGTGCACGCACCGCACTCGCCGATGCCGCAGCCGAGCTTCGTGCCCGTCAGATGAAGCTCGCCCCGGATGAGTTCAAGCAACGTCCGATGGGGCGGAACACTCAGCGTTGCCTTTTCGCCGTTGATGGTGAGTGTAATTTCGCGGTTCATGGTGGAAACTCCTTCCTGATGGAATTGGGCGCTCCCTTAGTGAGCGTCCGGCTCGAGTAAAATGGCGGCAATGCGCCGGCACATAGTGGCCACCATGTCCCGGCGGTACTCTGCGCTGGCGCGCACGTCGTCAATGGGGCTGATGGCGGCCAGAGCCCGCTCCGCCAAGGCCTCACCGACTTCTTCGGGGCATGCGCCTTCGGGGCAGATCCCCTCCAACCCGCGCACAAGAATCGGCGTGGGGGCAGCGGCCCCTACCGCGAGGCGGATCTCCCGGGCGACGGGGTCGAAGGCACCAGCTGCATTGACAAGCGCAAGATCGTGGCCCCGCACTCGCTTAATCTTTAGAAATACGTTCCGAAGGCCGGGCGGCTGTGGTGGAATGATCACATGGGTGATGATTTCCCCCGGCTGGATCGTGGTGCGTTTTACATGGACGAAGAACTTCTCGAGCGGGACTTCGCGTTCGCCTGAGCGTGAGCGGAGACGTAGGCGAGCCTGAAGCACAAGGAGCGGAGGTGCGGTGTCGGCGCACGGAGAGGCGTTCCCAAGGTTGCCGGCGATGGTCGCCCGACAACGAATCTGGTAGGAACCGACGTCGTCGGCTGCCGCAGCAAGGGCAGGATAGCGCTCTCGCACGCGCGGATCAGCGCCGATGTGCTTCATGGTCACACACGCCCCCATTACAAGGGCGCCGTCGGGCGTCCACTTATACTCATTGAGCTCAGGAATTTGTTTGACGTCCACCACAAAGGGAACGTCACGACCTCGGCGAACATCGACAGCAAGATCGGTGGCACCTGCAACGATAACGGGTGGGCTCTCGGCGGCTTCGCTGAGCAAGGCAAGCGCCCCATCGAGCGTGGTGGGGCGTTCGTAACGTTGAATGGGCATGATGACTTACCTCCTCGGCCAAACACATAGCCCACCGCGCCACCGGACGCGTCCCCGTTTGGGGCGGACCCCAGTCGGCATGTGACACCGACCAAGGCCCGCCGGGGACGTACCGAACGCGGCCCATGTGTCCAGCACGTCTGTTCTTTTCATGCCGAGCAGCGGCCTTACGCTTCCGCAGCCACCGGCTCGGCAGACTCAAATATCAGCCCATAGACGTCGCGGCCGTTGACGTCACGCACTGGCCCGACAGTTGCGCGCACCCGCATTCCCGTCCGCGGTTCCTCAATTCGCAACTGCCCCAGAGCGCGAATCCCCATGTCCATCTCGACGATCCCCAATGCGATGAACAGGTCATCGTAATCGAGCGACAGGTTGTAGCAGCGCGTCCACGTCAGGAGGCGCCCCTCGCCTTCGATTGGCACGGCGTCAAACTCGGTGGCTCCGCACGCTGGGCAATAGAAGTGCGTCGGGTAGGTCAGTTTGCCACATTTCCGGCATTTCGCTGCGTTGACGACTTTGTTGGCCATAGTGCGGATCACACCCCTTTCGTCAGAATCGTGGCGATAACGTTGTTACCAAAACCCCCGAAGTTGAGCGCGAAACCGTGCTTGGCGTTTTTGACTTGGCGCTCACCCGCTTCACCGCGCAGTTGGAAAACCAGCTCGACAATCTGCGAGACGCCCGTCGCGCCCACGGGGTGGCCTTTTGCCTTTAGCCCGCCCGAGGCGTTGATGGGAAATTTCCCGCCGATTTGGGTGTCGCCGCGCTCAAGCGCTTTGTGGCCTTGGCCTTCTGGGAAAAAGCCCGCCTGTTCGCTCTCGGCGATCTCGAGAATCGTGAAAGCATCATGAAGCTCTGCGAGCGAGATATCCTTCGGCTTCAGCCCCGCCATGTCGAACGCCTTTTGGGAGGCGATCTTCACCGCGCGCAGCTCCGTGGGATCGGGCCGCTCGTGCACCGCATGGGTATCCGTGGCTTGGCCCACGCCCGTAATGCGCACCGGCGTTTTGGCAAAGCTCTTGGCTTTCTCGGCCGGCGCAAGCAGCACCGCAGCCGCACCATCGCTCACCGGACAGCAATCAAGGAAGCGAAGTGGCTCAGCCACGTAGGGGTTGTTCATGATGGCATCCGGACCGTGAAGAATTGCCTCGAGTGAGATCGGCATTTTGATGTGGGCGTTCTTGTTCAGTAGACCGTTCTTGTGGTTCTTGATGGCCACCATGGCCAAATGCTCGCTCGTCACCCCGTATTTCTCCATCCACAGGCGGGCAAACATGCCGGCAAGGGACGGCAACGTGACACCGTAAATGTACTCGGCCCAGCGGTGCGAAAGGTAACTGACGAACTCGGTCGCCTCGAAGTTGTTGACCTCTTGCATCCGCTCCACGCCGACGACGAGGACTAGATCGCACATGCCGGAGGCAACTGCCATCCAGCCGAGTTTCACGGCGCTTGCGCCGGACGCTGGGCCGTTCTCCACGGTTTCCGCGGGGGTCGGGTAGATGTTGAGTCGGTCCACGAGCGCGCTGGCGATGGCAAGCTGGCGATTATTGCGTCCCGCCCCCATGTTCGCCACAAACACCTGGTCAATCGCCTTGGGGTCTACTCCCGCATCGGCGATCGCGCCATGGGCGGCTTCTGCGGCCAGCTTCAGAAGACTCCACTGAGCACGCCCGAATTGGGTCGTTGCGGCTCCTACGATTGCGACATCTCTCATAGCCGAGCCTCCAGTGTATCCCCAATTTGGATCAGCATCGTCCGGAGATCGGGAATGCGGATGGGATACGAAGTCGCCAGCAATTCCGGGGGCACCGGACGGGTTCCTTTCACAAGCCGAGGCTTGGCTTTGAAATATGTTTCACGTGTCAGAGCCCAAGATGGAGCACCGCCCAACTCGTGCTGAATCTGGAAACGCTGTTCCAGCGGGTACTCAATCATCCAGCGGCGATGGCCGATGGGACTCTCGGCGACGATCCAAACTTCTTCTTCGCCGAGGTACTCAATGTGATATTCCATTTTCGACGCGAAGAGGTGCGCGCCGACGCGTAGGCCGCGTTTGAGGGTCAGAGTATGGTAACTAATGCCGTACTTCTCATCGAACATGCGGCCGTTGACGATGCCCGCAAGAACACCATTCACGACCCCAACAAGGCAGTACTCGTTGCGCACGCGATGACGCTTCCAGCCGAGCAATTCGGCATAAAGGCGCGCAGCCACAATGTCATAAAAATCGCGATCCAGCTTCCGCAGGGGGTCGACCGCTTCGAGCAGCACATCCACCTCGTCGAGCGAGGCTTGGCGCACGACCATGATCTCGCCATTGGCCAAGACGATGTACTTCGCCGGATACGGCGGCATCTCCATCCGCGGCGGCCGGAGCATTGCTTCGAGGTGATCCATCATCGGCTCGAAATCTCCTTCCGCACCTTGTACATTTTGATGATTCTCCATGAGGAAAACTCTTTATTCTGGCTGACTTCCCCTTCAGCTGTCAAGAGGAAGTGACAAAGCCCCCCTTGCGAAAAATGGCTGGTGCTGAGAACCATCGCGGTTCCGACTCAAGAAATTGTGAGCAAACGCAGGCAGGAAGAACTCTGTTCCCGCGGAGGTGAGCTAAATTCCGCCGCGGTCTTGGCGTGCCTAAGAGCTTCGAAGCTGGGGCGCAACGGGGGGCACTCCAGGCTGATGCCTCCTCCAAGCGAACCTCTCGAGGTAGGCTGGGTCGTCGGGCCTGGTTGTCCGAGTGAGTCCTCCGCCTTCCATGTCTGCTTACCGATGGGTTGGATTCAGGCTGCTCGGTGGAGACGAGGAGCAAAAAATGGCGAATTTTGTTTTTGGGGCGGTTTAGTCTTGTGGCGTAGTATAGAAATCATTTGTGAAAAGGACCCTCCACTTTGACTCCCCGTAAACGATATCACGACGATGAACATGAACACCACGGTGGCTGCTGTGGTGGACGCGACGAAGATTGCTGCGACGCGGACGACTCCGATGAGTCGGGTTGCGACGATCCCGGTCATTCTCACGAAGGCTGCTGTGGTGGCCCCCACGACGCGTGTGACGAAGGCGGCCCCCCTCCTGGCGCCCAAATGCGTGAGTTGGAAGTTCTCCAGCGGGCCATTGGCCGACTGCTGGCGGAGAAGCAGTTTGACTCCGCAGAAGAAGCCAACGCGTTCGTTAGCAGTTTGATCGCGGACAAGTCCGCCGAGGAAATCTTCGCTGGCTTGGATCTCACGCCCGAGGAAGAGTCACTGCTCTTGGTCGCGCAAGCCATCAAGGCGAACAATGATGAAGAAGCGCTGGAGCTTCTCGAGCGGGCCCTCGAGCTTGACCCAACAAACCTTGACGCCCAAATCGCTTTGATCAACGCAGAGTCGCCTGAGGATGAGGCGGCACAGTTGCGTAAGATCGTGCGCGACGCCGAAAACCGTTTGGGTGAAGCGTTCTTTGCCTCGCACCGCGGCGACTTCTATACCGATCCAGTAACGCGCCCCTATATGCGTGCGCGCCAAATGCTAATGACTGCGCTCGGTCAGACGGGTGACATCGAGGGTGCAATCGCGGAAGCTGAGGGATTGCTGGATCTATGCCCGAACGACAACCTTGGTGTGCGCGAGTTTTTGGCTGGCTATTACCTGACCTCCGACCGAGCAGAAGATGCGCTGACTCTTATGGATGGTCGTTACCCCAAGGATCACAGTGCAGTGTTTGAGTACGCGCGCATGCTCGCAAACTACAAAGTGGGACGCGAGGATGCCGCCAAAGAATCGCTCACGAACGCGCTCGAGCGCAATCCTTACGTGTTGCCTCTGCTTTTCGGTCTCATGCGTCCCGAGGAAGTTGCGGACACTTCGGCTCCGGGCACGCCCGGCGAAGCAATGTTCGTGATCGGTGTGCTCTACGACGCACTGGTCGCCAATCAGTCGGCTCTCGAGTGGGCCGTTGGCAAATGGCAAGAAATCATGGAGTGACACTCCTGCAGGTGTGATTTCCACAAGGGTCGCGCTGTAGGCGCGCCATAGATGTCTGGATGAGAGGCCGTGCGCCCTCGGTGCACGGCCTCTTACTTTTTGAGGGCACCAGGGAATTTCTGTCAGGGGTTCGCCGTGACGGCGAATGCTCCGAGGATCAACCACAGGACACAAAAAGTTAAGGCGCGCGCGGAGAGGCATCCGAGCGTCTTCGCAACCCTAAGGGGCTGGGGGAGTTTTCTCTTCTGGAAGTTCCACGAGGCGCACGCGCAGCGAGAACCGATCCTTCACCAGCTTCGCCCCCACCACAAGATGTTGAGCTTGGCCAGCAGGTAAAAGCACATTGAAATATCGCCCGCTTGCGTCTCGCACGACCACGGTGGCGTTGCCTTGGCCGCCCGATGGCATGTGGATTTCAGCGACTTGCCCTTCCCATCCACTTAGGATCGTCTGCCCCTTCCACACTACAACAGCCACCAGCGCGAACACGACGATGAGCAACTGTATCGTGCGGCTGCGTTTCGTGGTCACGAAAACAACTCCGGTTGAGTGACTTTCGGTTCTGGCAAGCCAAGATGTCGGTACGCAGCAGGCGTGGCCACCCGCCCGCGGGGGGTGCGCTGCAGGAAACCGATCTGGATGAGAAATGGCTCGATCATGTCCTCGATTGTATCTTCGTCCTCGCCAATGGCGATAGCAATGTTGTTGAGTCCAACGGGGCCGCCTGAAAATTTATCTATGATGGTTAGGAGGTAGGTACGGTCAAGAAGGTCGAGGCCCAGCTCGTCAATTTCCAGAAGGGCGAGCGAATGCTTGGCGAGGTCGCCGGTGATGCGGCCATCGCCCTTGACTTGGGCAAAATCGCGCAGACGCCGCAAAATGCGATTGGCAATGCGAGGGGTGCCGCGGGCACGACGTGCGATTTCGTGACAACCGCTCTCATCCATTTCGATGCCCAGAATGCGGGCACTTCGCCGGACAATCTGCTCCATTTCTTCTACGCCGTAGAACTCCAAGCGCTCCGTTATCCCGAAACGACTTCGCAGCGGTGCGGTGATCATTCCCGCACGCGTGGTCGCACCCACCAGCGTAAATGGCGGCAGATGCAACTTAATGGATTTGGCGTGAGGGCCCTCGCCGATGAGAATATCTATTTTGAAATCTTCGAGCGCCGGATAGAGGCACTCCTCTACGACGCGGTTCAGGCGATGAATCTCATCGATGAACAAGACGTCGCCCTTCTTGAGATCCGTGAGAATTGCCGCAAGGTCATCTTTACGCTCGATGATGGGGCCGCTTGTGGCTTTGATGTCTGAGCCCATCTCATTTGCGATGATATGGGCAAGGGTGGTCTTGCCGAGACCCGGGGGACCAAAAAGTAGGCAATGATCGAGCGCATCGCCACGTCGTTTCGCCGCTTCGATGTAGACGCGAAGATTCTCGATCACGCGGCGCTGGCCAATAAACTCGGCTGTTGTGCGCGGTCGAAGCGTAGCTTCTTCGCGCTCTTCGCCTTCATCTCGTTTTGGGGACACGATTGAGCTCATGCGTGGTAAACATGACA